>JAUNDF010000009.1 GCA_030526225.1 Clostridia bacterium | reverse complement strand
GGCTCCCACTTTGGGGGAGCTGTCAGCTTTAGCTGACTGAGAGGGTTCTCTCAACAAATCATAAAAGGACCTGTGAAGCAAATTCACAGGTCCTGTTTTTTTTACCCTTCCGATAAATCAGAAGATTGCGTTCTTGTGCTTTTTGAACACCAGCAGAGAATATACCATGGTCAGTGCCTGAGCGAAGGTGTAGCTGAGCCAGATGCCCAGACCCATCACGTGGTAGGGGAAGACCACACCGGCCAGCAGGTACAGGCCGGCAATCAGCAGCACGGTACCGGACAGGGCGGAAATGATGGTGGATTCCTTGACAAAGTTGCAGGTCTGCAGCAGGTACAGCACCATCTGGTTGATGCCGGTGAACACCAGAGAAATGGAGAAAATCCGGATGGCGAATACGCACACCTCGGTCATATCCACAGCGCCCTTGCTCATGGAGAAGGCGTTGGCAATCCAGCCGGCCAGCAGGCACAGCAGCGCGGTCAGGACGATGTTGGCGATGATTTCCATCTTCATGCCGGTCTCGAAAATCTGCTTCACGCGGTCCTTTTTGCCGGCGGCAAAGTTGGCGGCAATCATGGGCTGTGCGCAGTTGGGGATGCCCACATACACGGCCATGGCGATGGTCATCACCTGCACAATCACGCTGAATACAGAAACATACAGTTCACCCACGCCGGTGATGCCGTATCTGGTCAGCTCCTCGCAGGAGGTGATGATGAAGTTGTTGAACACAGTGGTGGTGATGGCGGTGCCGAACAGGGTGACAGAGGCGGGGAAGCCGGTGGCGATGGCAGTCTTCAGTTCACCCCAGTGGAAGAAGCCCTTCACAAAGCGCAGGGTGTTCTTCTTGCGGAAGAAGTGGGTGCACATGATGATGGTGGCAACCACATAGGCCAGGCAGGTGGCGAAGGCGGCGCCGGTGGTGCCGAAGCCTGTCTCGCACAGGAACGGTCCGATGAAGAGAATGTCCAGCACCAGGTTCACCGCGGCGCAGGCCACAATGGCCACCACGGTCAGGCCGGGGTTCATGTCGATGCGCAGGAAGGTCTGCAGGAAGGGGAACATGATGTTGAACAGCACAAAGAGGAACAGGATGCGGGCGTAATCCGTGGCCATATCGGCGATGGTGACTTCCTTCTTCAGGATGTCAACCATCACAGCGTTGTCAGTAGCGCCCAGGAAGTGCACAATGGGGTTGGTGAACAGCACACCGGCAATCATGTACAGGATGCCGATGACCAGCAGCACCACGCCGGACAGGGTGAAGATTTTGTGTGCCTTGTCCTTGTCACCCTGGCCCAGGTACTTGCTGTACATGGTGCTGGCACCGCCCACAATCAGCATGGCAATAGCGGTGAGGATGGAGTAGATGGGCATGCAGATGTTCACCGCAGACAGGGCGGCGGGGCCCATGAAATGGGATACCACCACGGTATCAATCAGGGATGCCACGGTGGAAATCAGCAGCGCAATGATGGCTGAAGGAAGGAACTTGGCATACAGCTTGCCCACAGATTCCTCCAGGAAAGGATTCGCAACGGAATCGGCCTTCATTTTCGGAAGCCTCCTTTGAATAATGGAAAATAAAAGAGACGATTGACAGAAGTATATCAATCGAATGCTTTCTTATAAATATATACACAATTTACAATTATGTCAAGGAAACGGGGCCGTGAACAACACTTTTCACGGCCCCTGTATTCAGTTTTATCCAAAATGCATCAATGATGAATCACATTCCCTGCCGCCTGAATCTGGCGGATGGCCTTTTCACCGGCGGGAGAGGTGAGGTATTCGTAGGTGGTATCGGGCACGAGGGGCTTGATTCCCTCAATGCGGCCGTCATGAATCAGCTGGCGCACATGGCTGGCGCTGATGGGTGTACCGGCTTCCTCTGCCCGGGGGATGATGCGCAGGTCAATCCCTGCCTGAGGCAGCACGGCAGACAGCGCCTGATTGTAGGCGTTGGTGGCCTGAGAGAAGGGCTCATCACCCACATAGCGGCAGTTGAGGTTCAGCGCGTGGGCGATGGAGGTGAACAGCGTGGCATCCAGCTCTGCGTGGGTGCGGGTTACCAGCAGGTCATCCTTGAGGAAGTAGGAGGGGAAGGTTGCGGAGGAAATCATGTAGCTGCCGGAGGGCACCACGGTCACATTGGGATATTTGGCCGCGGCGGCCTTCACCATGGCAAACCGGTCGGCAAAGGGCACCAGCGACTTGTCCTCGCTGAGAACGAACAGCACCACCCGGTCATTCTCCTTAGCGGTTTTGTCCAGCAGGTACTGGTGGCCGAGGGTGAAGGGATTGGCATTCATCACCAGCGCCGCGCCGGGAGCATCCCCCTTGCAGTGCGCCAGAGAATCAATATAGCGGGCAAAGCCGTCCCGGCGGTTTTCCATAAAGACCAGACGGCCCTCCACCCGGGCAATCTCATAAAATCCCAAAGGCGCAAAGAACTTGGCGCTGTCGCACTTGGTATACAGGAACAGGTGGGCGTTGCCCCGCTCCATCTGCACCTGCACCAGATGGGACACAATCTCAGCCATCAGGCCCTCGCCCCGATGCTCGGAGCTGACGGCCATGCAGCGCAGGGTGTTTTCAAAAATGGAGCCGGTGGCCACCATCACGCCGTCCTCATCATACATGCCGGCGGAGTAGGTCAGGTTTTTGTCCCGCATGATGCCCTCCTGCTCCAGCAGGCGGTCCATCTGGGCCTGCGCCCGCTTGTTCAGGGGGGAAATGGCGGAAATGCTGTAATCACTCATAGGGTGCCTCCGGTGAATGTTATTTTTGCACGCGAATGATCCCTTCATCAGCCTGCTGTCAGAGCGGCTTCGGGCTTGCACCAAGGGGGACATTCTGATAAGATAATAAATGAAATTTTATTTTTCGTCAAAGGAATTTCCATCATGTATGATTTCTTCAACCGTCCCGTGACGGTCCCCGATATGATGGATGCCCGGGAAGCCCGCTTTTTTCTGCAGCAGCAGCTCCTGCGGGAGCATCCGGGCAGCATGTTGGTGTGCCTTGGGATGAACATCGCCGGTCCGATTAAAACCACCCCGGCCATCGAGCGCGCCTTTTCGTGGGGCAGGGAGAGCATCCTTGATATCTGTGCGCCCTATCCCCGGCTGGATATGAAGGAAAAGCACGATCACACCGGTCCGGAGATGATGGTGTGCCTCAAGGCCGATGCGGAGGAGGTAAAGCGCCGCCTGTGCGATCTGGAGGACGGCACACCTCTGGGCCGTCTGCTGGATGTGGATATCATCCGCCCCGACGGCAGCAAGGTCTCCCGCACGGAAATCGGCCGGGATGCCCGCAAGTGCCTGCTGTGTGACAATCCCGCACCGGTGTGCGCCCGCAGCCGCAGCCACAGCGTGGGTGATTTGTTTGCCCGTGCCCATCAGCTGATTGCGGAGCATTTTGCCCGTCAGTACGCCGTGACAACTGCCGCCCGCGCCCAGCAGGCACTGCTCACCGAGGTGGCCGTGTCCCCCAAGCCGGGTCTGGTGGACCGGGTGGACAACGGCGCCCACACCGACATGGACGTATTCACCTTCATCAACAGTGCCGCCGCTTTGGGGGATTATTTCCGCACCTGCACCGAAACGGGCCTGCGCTTCCGAGGCGGCAATCCGGCTGATTGCTTTGAGGCATTGCGCACACCCGGTCTTTTGGCCGAGGGTGCCATGTACCGTGCCACCGGCGGCATCAACACCCACAAGGGCGCCATTTTCTCTTTGGGCATCTTCTGCGCCGCCCTGGGCATGGGCTTTGACGGCGAAGCCTCCGACCCGGCTGCTGCCCTGCTCCGCTGCGGCGAAATGACCGCCCCTGCCATGGCTGCCGCCCTTGAAAAGGTGCAGTCCGGCGATGCCCGCTCCAACGGCGAACGGCTGTACAAGCAGCAGGGGCTTTCCGGTGTCCGCGGCGAAGCCGCAGGCGGGTTTGCCTCTGTGCGCACCATCGGCCTGCCCATGCTGCAGCGGGCCCGCGCCTGCAAGCTTTCCGTCAATGACAGCGCCCTGTGCGTCCTCATCGCCCTGATGGCCCAGGTCCCCGACACCAACATCCACCATCGCGCCGGTGAAAACGGGGCAAAGGAAACACAGCAAAAAACCTCGTCCCTGCTGGCCCGTTTGGAGGCACAGCTGGACGAGGGCAAGGTTGATTGTATGTGGCTGCACAGCGAGCTGCAGCAGCTCAACAGCTGGATGAAGCGCCTCCGCATCAGCCCCGGCGGCTGTGCGGATTTGCTGGCCATGACGCTGCTGGCGGATTATTCATCCTCCGGCAGCGTGTAAGGCACGTTCAGCTTTTCACAGCACAGGCGGACGAAATCGCGCATGTACTGGGTCAGGTGCATATCCTTGCGGAAGGCCAGATAGAAATGGCGTTCCATGTCATTGTTCAGAAGAGGATGGCACTGCACCCGGTACTGCAGATCGTGGGAATTTTTGAAGTACACATAGGGGTAGAGCATCATGGCGTTGCAGTGCACGGTGATGTACTTGGCGGCCTCCATGTTGTTGGTCTCCAGCAGGATGCGGGGAGAGATGTGGTGCAGCTCGAACAGCCTGTCCTGAATGATGCGGACGCTGTGGCCCGGCTGCATGGAAACAAACTTCTCGTTCTTCGCCTCGGAGATGCTGATGGAGCGGCCGGGCTCAAAGCGCTGGGCCAGCTCGGTGGAGCGAGCGGCCATGAGCACCACCTGCTCGTTTTCAATCAGCACATAGTTCAGGTTATTGGGCTTGGGGCTGGTGGTAATCAGCGCCAGGTCGCAGTCACCCTCGGCTACCATGCGCTCGGTGGTGGCACTGCCGTGCTCAAACAGCTCAATCTTCACAAAGGGATACCGCTCAATGAATTCGGGCAGCACCAGCGGCAGCAGCACCGCGCCGCGCTGGTTGGGGATGCCCAGCCGCAGCCGGCCGTGCACCTGCTTTTTGGATTCGGCAATCTCCGCCCGCAAATCCGTTTCGATATCCAGCATGTGCTTGGCGGCACTCATGTATTTTTCACCCGCAAAGGTCAGGGACAGCGGGTCGGTGGAGCGATCGAATACAGGAACGCCCAGATCCTGCTCCAGCTGCTTGATGGCCTGGGACAGGGCGGGCTGGGAAATATACAGCTTTTTGCTGGCCGCCGTAATCGATCCTTCGCGGACCACGGCAGAGACATACTCATAGTGCTTAAAATTCATTGCAGACACCTCTTCGGGGGATTTCTGTCGTGTGTTTCCATAAGCATACGCTTATCATAGCATGAAACTGCTTGTTATGCAAGGGATAAGTGCCGGGTTTATAGAATTTTATTGGAAAGTTATTCATGTTTTTGTTATATTCAATCGTTTTCGGCAGATGACCGGCCTTGCCGATATCCTGCGGGCAGCCTGAACATCCGGACGGATGCCGCCATACAGGGCAGTATAAAGCAGCTGTTATACCTGCCGGTCATATTGTATACAATTCAGAGAGGGAGCTGATGTCAATGTTGGGACTGGTGCTGGAGGGTGGAGCCATGCGGGGCCTGTTCACCGCCGGTGTGCTGGATGTGATGATGGAGAACGGCATCGCGGTGGACGGCATTATGGGCGTATCCGCCGGGGCCGCCTTCGGCTGCAACTACAAATCCAATCAGAAGGGACGCGCACTGCGCTACAACAAGCGCTTCTGCAAGGAATGGCGGTATGCGTCCTTCCGCTCGTGGCTGCTGACAGGCGACCTGTACGGCGAGGATTTCTGCTACCGCCGTGTTCCCCTTGAGCTGGATGTTTTCGACAGCAAGGCCTTTGCCGCATCCCCCTGCGCCTATTACGCCGTTTGCACCGATGTGGAAACGGGTCTGCCCGTCTATGCCAAATGCGACAAGGGCGATGAGCGGGATTTGCGCTGGATTCAGGCATCGGCCTCCATGCCGCTGGCCTCCCGCATGGTGATGATTGACGGCAGGCCCATGCTGGACGGCGGCATTTCCGACTCCATCCCCCTGAAGAAAATGCAGCAGCTGGGCTATGAACGGAACATCGTCATCCTTACCCAGCCGGAGGGCTACCGCAAGCAGCCCAACAAGCTGGTGCCCCTGATGCGCCTGTTCTACCGCCGTTATCCCGCCCTGCCGGAGACACTTGCCCGCCGCCACGATGCCTATAACGCCCAGCTGGATTATGTCAGCGCCTGTGAGGAGCAGGGCAATACGCTGGTCATCCGCCCGGAAATGAAGCTGGCCGTCTCCTCCCCATAGCACAACCCCGACCGGCTGCAGGCTGCCTATGACCATGGCCGGGCCGTGGCGGATAAGCATCTGCAGGCATTGATATCCTTCGCAGACGCGCAGGAATAAGCAAAAAAGCACGATATGCAAACTTTTCCCGAATATCACATGATTTTGTCCGCGCCAAAAGATTTTCGTTATGTCTTTATGTGATTTTTGGGATGAGAAAAAGGGAAAAACGCTCTTCTCAAAGCCGCTGAAATGCAGTATAATGTCTGATGGAGCGCGTGAACAGCGCACCCCCGGCTATACATAAAAGTATGGACCCAGAGAAGAGAGGTAAAGGCATGACGGACTTTGTGACCACCTGGAACTCCGGTTCTTATTTGACCGACCCTGTAGGCCCCCTGGGCATTATCTCCATGCGCGGCACGGAGGATATCGGTCAGAAGGTTAATGAATGGCTGATGAAGTGGCGCGAATTCACCGATGAAACCGTATTCGGCGATATGCGCACCGACCCCGGCCTTGCTCGTCAAGACTTTTTGATTAAAAACGTGTGCCCCCGCTTCGGCAACGGCGAAGGCAAGGGCATGATCAAGGACAGCGTCCGCGGCATGGATATTTATATCATCTGCGACGTCGGCGCTTACAACTGCACCTACAACATGTTTGGCCAGGAAGTGCCCATGAGCCCCGATGACCACTTTATGGACATCAAGCGCATCATCGCTGCCATCGGCGGCAAGGCCAAGCGCATCAACGTGATTATGCCCATGCTCTACGGCGGCCGTCAGCATCGCCGTGCCTCCCGCGAGAGCCTGGACTGCGCCATGGCACTGCAGGATCTGCAGCACATGGGCGTGAGCAACATCATCACCTTTGACGCACACGATCCCCGCGTGGTCAACGCCGTGCCCACCGGCTGCGGCTTTGAATCCGTGATGCCCAGCTACCAGATCTTCAAGGCCCTGTGCAACCGCGATGACGATCTGCACCTGGACAAGGATCACATGATGATCGTCTCCCCCGACGAAGGCGCCATCGACCGCAACATCTTCTACGCCTCCGTGCTGGGTCTGAACATGGGTATGTTCTACAAGCGCCGCGACTACACCCGCATCGTCAACGGCCGCAACCCCATCGTTGCCCACGAGTATCTGGGTGACAGCGTGGAGGGCAAGGACATCTTCGTTGCCGATGACATCATCTCCTCCGGCGAGAGCATCATCGACCTGGCCCATGAGCTGAAGAAGCGCAAGGCCGCCCGCATCTTTGCCGGTGCCACCTTCGCCCTGTTCACCAACGGCGTGGAGCAGTTCAACAAGGCATACGAGGAAGGCATCATCGACCGCGTGATTTCCACCAACCTCACCTATCGCCGTCCCGAGCTGAAGGAAGCCCCCTGGTTTGTTGAGGCCGACATGAGCAAGTACATCGCTTACATCATCGCCACCCTCAACCACGACCGCTCCCTCAGCCAGCTGCTCAATCCCTATGACCGCCTGCACAACCTGCTGGGCCGCTATAAGGAAGCACACAACAAGTAACAAATCATCAACCGCTGTGAATGACCGTTCGTTCACGGCGGTTTTTGTGTACATTCCTCTTTTCTTCTTATTTTATGTCCTTTTTGGTTTGTTACAGTCTTTACAAATCCCCCGCATCCGTGATAAAATCACCGATGGTAAATTTTTCACAGATCGCTTAATCAAAAAGGAGTTGTTTTTTGTGAGCGAAATCAATCAGAACGGCATCCGCGATGCCCGCAAGCTGGGCATCCCGAAGATGCTTCTGCTGGGTCTGCAGCACATGTTCGCCATGTTCGGCGCCACCGTGCTGGTCCCCATCCTGGTCATGGGCTACTTCAACAATCCCGAGACCGGTGAATACGTAACTGCCGGTGTCACCGTTGCCACCACCCTGTTCTGCGCAGGCGTCGGCACGCTGATTTTCCACCTGTGCGCCAAGATGAAGGTTCCTGCTTTCCTGGGTTCCTCCTTCGCCTATCTGGGCGGCTTTGCCACCGTGGCCAGCCTGAACAGCGGCATCTATGCCGGCATGGCTGTCAATGACAAGGTTGCCTATGCCTGCGGCGGCGTGGTGGTTGCAGGCCTGCTGTACCTGGTTCTGGCTGCTGTCATCAAGGCAGTGGGCGTGAAGAAGGTCATGCGCTTCCTGCCCCCTGTGGTCACCGGCCCCATCATCATCTGCATCGGCCTGTCTCTGGCCGGCTCCGCCATCAACAACGCACAGACCAACTGGCTGCTGGCCTTTGTGGCACTGGGCACCATCATCGCCTTCAACATCTGGGGCAAGGGCATGTTCCGCATCATCCCCATCCTGATGGGCGTTGTCATCTCCTACGTGCTGGCTGTCATCCTCAATGCCTGCGGCGTGACCAACCCCGATGGCTCCAGAATCATCGACTTCGCTTCTGTGGCCGCTGCCCCCGTGGTGGGTCTGCCTGCCTTCCAGCTGCCCAAGTTTGACCTGACCGCCATTTTGGTGATGGCTCCCATCGCCATCGCTTCCATGATGGAGCACATTGGCGATATGTCCGCCATCTCCGCCACCGTGGGCGAGAACTTCATTGAAGAGCCCGGCCTGCACCGCACCCTGATGGGAGACGGCTTGGCCACCGCCTTCGCCGGCCTCATCGGCGGCCCCGCCAACACCACCTACGGTGAAAACACCGGCGTGTTGGAGCTGAGCAAGGTCTACGACCCCCGCGTCATCCGTCTGGCCGCTGTGTACGCTGTGGTGCTCAGCTTCATCCCCAAGTTCTCCGCCATCATTTCCACCATGCCCGCATCCATCATCGGCGGCATCTCCTTCATGCTGTACGGTATGATTTCCGCCATCGGTGTGCGCAACATCGTTGAAAACAAGGTGGACCTGACCAAGAGCCGCAACCTGATTATCGCCGCTGTGATTTTCGTGTGCGGTCTGGGCTTCTCCGGCGGCCTGACCTTCAACATCGGCGGCACCTCCATCACCCTGACTGCCCTGGCCATCGCTGCCATTGCCGGCGTTGTACTCAACCTGATTCTGCCCGGCAACGACTACGAATTCGGCGTAAACCCCGCCGGTGACCAGAGCCGCGGCGTGTACGTTTCCACCTCCGACAAGAAGTAATTTCCCCCGATACAACAGCAGCCCTCCGGCCATGCCGGAGGGCTGTTTTTGTATCAGAATTCCCGCGTCAGGTCCTTGACCCACTTGTACTTGCGGTAGTGAATCATCACCCACGGAATTTTGCCCACCTCATCCAAACAGGTGAAGGCGTAGACCAGCAGCGGCGGCCAGTGGAACACAAAGGTGCCAAGGGCGGCCAGCGGCACCGCAATGCCCCACATGGTTACCGCCAGCGAGTACATATCAAACAGCGTATCGCCGCCGGCGGCAAAAATGCCGTTGATGACCACCGTGTTCACCGCGCGGCCAATCATGTAGAAGGCCATGATGCACATCATGCCGTACAGGTAATCCGAGGCAGCCGGGGTCAGGCGCACCACGCTGACCACCAGCGGCGTAAGGGCCAGCATCAGCAGGGTGGAAACAAAGCCGATGATGTAGGCAAGGATGGTGGTGCGGTTGCCGTACAGCCTGCCGGTTTCCAGATGGCCTGCGCCCAGCTCGTTGCCCACCAGCACACCGCCGCCGCCGGCAAGGCCGTCGCACAGGCAGCAGATGATATCGCGCACCACCGAGGCCACGGAGTTGGCCGCCACGGCATCGGTGCCCATATGGCCCATGAAGGCGCTGTAGCTGACAAAGCCCACGCCCCAGAACAGGCCCGCACCCACCAGCGGGTACATGGTTTTGAAAAAGTCACGGCTCAGCAGCCGGTTGCGCTCCAGCAGCTTGTTCAGCGGCAGAGACACATAGCCGGGCTTGCGCAGCGTTGCCAGCACCCACACCAGCTCAAACACGCGGCTGATGAGCGTGGCGATGGCGGCACCGGCCACCCCCATGCGGGGCACGCCGAACAGGCCGAAAATCAGCACCGCGTTGAGGATGATGTTCAGCAGCACCGTGCAGGAGCTGATTTTTGCCGTCTGCTTCGGGTGATCCGTGGCCTTAATGACCGTCATCATGGGCTGGGTGATGCCCGTCAGCAGGTAGGAGAAGCCTGCAATGCGCAGGTACACCTGACCGATTTCCACCAGCTATGGGGCATTGGTGAAGATGCGCATCAGCTGCGCCGGGAACACCAGACAGCCCAGGGCAAACACCACGGAAATCAGCGAGCCCACGCGGACACCGATGGCCATAATCTGCCGGACGGTGCTGCTGTCCTTTTTGCCCCAGTACTGGGCCGCCAGTACGGATACAGCCGCCGTCATGCCGCCGAGAAGCACATTCTGAATAAACTGAATCTGGGTTGCCAGAGACACCGCCGACATGGCGTTCTGTTCCAGACTGCCCAGCATAAACGCATCGCTGACAGCGACACTGGCCAGCATCAGGTGCTGCAGCACCATGGGGAGCGTCAGCGCCGCCAGCCTTGACAGATATTCCTTATCAGAAAACGGATTCAGCCGTTTGAATCTTGACATACTTCCTCCTGCTTATCCGTTGACACGGTTGCCGCAGTAGCTGCAGCGCTCATCGCTGCCCTCCTGCACCCGGATGGGCGCACCGCAGCAGGGGCACTTGATGTTGATGAACCGAGCCGGTGCAGGGGCAGGCTCGGGGGCGGGCACATACTCGATTTCCTTCTGGATGACCACCCGGGTGTTGGGCACATCCTCCACCACCACATCGCCGTAGGGCGTGGCATGGATGCGGCGCACATAGCCCTTGCGCACCAGCCAGCGCAGCTCCTTGCCCACATCAAAGCTGCCCACCTTGCGCTGAATATCATCAGCAGGGATGTTTCGCCGTCCGTCCAGCTCGACCTCCTCGATGATTTTCCTCGCCCGGCTCAGATGAAAGCGCCGGCGGAAAATGGCGACCAGCGGCCACATGAACAGCGCATCCATAAAAATGCTGGTGGCGTACATATCCGTCTCCCGGTCGGCAAAGTAATCCCCCGTGACAGACAGGCCGGCAATGGTCAGCACACCGAAAACAGCCACCCAGACAATATCAAGATAATGCTTTTTCTGCCCCTTGGCTGTAAGATATCGTTCCATGGCAATAACTCCTTTGATTAATCGACAAATATTATATCATAAACCTCTCATAATTGATACACGAAACAAAAAAGGCTATGAAAAAATGATAAGAAATCCGCATCAGATACAAAACCTCATCCGTCTTCGCTTCGCGAATCCACCTTCCCCGACACGGGGAAGGCAAGGCTGGCAGGCTGCTTTGTCATTGACAGCCAAAGCAAAAGCCTTCCCCGGATTGGGAAAGGCTTGATGCCGCTTTCACCGCGGCGGATATTTTTCTTACAGCACCTTGTCCAAGAACTCCTTCGCCCGGGGGGATTTGGGCGTGGAGAAGAATTCGGCGGGCGGGGCATCCTCAATCAGAACACCCTCGTCAAGGAAGCAGATGCGGTCGCTCAGTTCGCGGGCAAAGCCCATTTCGTGGGTGACCAGCATCATGGTCATGCCGGTCTGGGCCAGCTTCTTGATGACATCCAGCACCTCCTTGACCATTTCCGGGTCAAGGGCGGAGGTGGGCTCGTCAAACAGCACCACATCCGGATGCATGGCCAGCGTGCGGGCGATGGCCACGCGCTGCTTCTGGCCGCCGGAAAGCTTGCCGGGGTAAGCATCAATCTTGCTCAACAGGCCCACGCTGTCCAGCAGCTGTTTGGCCTCCTCCACTGCCTGCTCCCGGGGCATTTTGTTCACCTTCATGGGGGCATAAATCATGTTCTCCAGCACCGTTTTGTGGGGGAACAGATTGAAATGCTGGAACACCATGCCAACCCGGCGGCGCACGGAATAGGCATCCTCAAAATGGTCGGCCACAATCTGCTTCATCAGCTTGTTATAGGCGGCACCCTCGTGCTTTTTCAGCAAATCCTTCGCCTTGATTTCGGCGATGGCGGTTTTGTCATCCATGCCCTGCTGCGTCATGGCGGCATAGGTTTTGCTGGCGCGAATCACATCAAAATGCAGATAGGGATCGGGGGGCGTAATCAGCTTTCCCTCTACCCAGATTTCGCCGAAGGTGGGCTTTTCCAGCAGGTTGATGGAGCGCAGCAGCGTACTTTTGCCGCTGCCGGAGGGGCCGATGATGGAGATAATGTCCCCCTGACTCACGTGCAGATTGATGCCCTTAAGCACCTGCAGGTCGCCATAGTTTTTGTACAGTCCCTTAACCTCGATCACTCTTGTTCACCTTCTTTTCCAGCAGCTTGCCCGCGTAGGACAGAATCATCACCAGAATGTAATAGAATACGGCGATGGCAAAGTACGGCTCAAAGGCGCGGTAGGTGGCGCCCTGAATCAGCTGGCCCGTGCGCAGCAGGTCCACCAGACCGATGGAGGCAATCAGGGTGGTGTTCTTCAGCAGACCAATCAGCTCATTGACCAGACTGGGCAGGATGCTCTTGATGGCCTGGGGCAGGATGATGTCCTTCATCATGCTGCCATAATGCACGCCCAAAGCCATGGCGGCCTCATACTGGCCGCGGTCGATGGCGTTTATGCCGCCGCGCATGCTCTCGGAGATATACGCCGCGCTGTTCATGGCGAATACCAGTACACCGGCCTGAAAGGCGTTGAACTTCAGCCCGGTGACCAGCGGGATGCCGAAATACATCATAAACACCTGCACCAGCATGGGCACACCGCGGAAAATGGAGGTATAAAATGTCGCAAAGCCCTGCAGAATGCGGGACCGGGATATCTTGCACAGGGACAGGGGGATGGACAAAAGCAGCGCCAGCACCAGCGAGCAGATGGTCACCTCCACCGTTACCAGCAGAGCGCTTGCAAAGTTGGGGATGTATTTGATGAGGATGGAAAAATCCAGCTTCATGGGGGCAGAACTCCTTCCTGCCGGCAGGTGTCTGCCCGGCCATCGGTTATACATTTATACTATATACAGAAGGAAGAGGCCCCGTCAAGAGGCCTCCTCCCGCATGTACAATTTTCTGCCGATTAATACAGCCACTTTTTGATCATGTCGCCCATTTCGCCGGAGTCAATCATCTCCTGCAGCGCATCGTTGAAGAGGGGGAGCAGCTCGCTGCCCTTGGGGAAAGCGATGTTGTAGATGTCGGATACGCCGTCATACTCCAGCACGAAGTACTTCAGCATGGGCTCGCCGGCCTCGGTCAGCACGGTGTTGGACAGCTTCTTGGAGCCGTTGATGGAGGTCATGCCGGCCTGCACGCCGTCGCTCTGCTGGGCCACAGCCAGACCCACAGCGGACTGACCCTGATAGGTCACCAGCTTGGCACCCTCGATGTTCTGGATGACCTGCTCCAGGGTAGCGCCCTGAGAGCAGCAGATGGTCTTGCCCTTCAGGTCATCGTAGGAAGCGATGTCGGAATCAACGGGCACCACCACGCCGAAGTCGGTTTCAGCATAGGTGATGGAGAAGTCAACCACCTGAGCGCGCTCCTCGGTGGCGCTCATGCCGGAGATAACGAAGTCGGCATTGTTGGTCTGCAGGGCGCCAATCAGGGAGGAGAAGCTCATGGGGGTGATGACGAACTCGAAGCCCAGCTTCTCGGACAGGGACTTGAGGATGTCGATATCCAGACCCTCATAGCCGCAGGGCTCGGTTTCGGATACGGTCTCGAAGTACATAAAGTCGGGGCTCATGGCCACGGTCAGGGTCTTGCCGGCCAGGGGCTTGGCTTCATCGGCAAAAGCCATCTGACAGCACAGCAGGGACAGCAGCATCACAACAGCAAGAATCTTCTTCATCATAACAAACGGTCTCCTTTCAAACAGCGTCCCGATAGAACGCTTCGTCGACGTGGGGCATGTGCATAACTATACGCTTTCATCCATTCATTGTCAAGGCATTTTTGCATAATATTCCAGTATTTTTTCGTATTTTCTCTGTTTTTTAGAATATTTACAAATTTTTGCTTGCATATTATGCATCACTGTGATACACTATGACAGCAATCCCCAATCACCGCAGGGTGGACATCACAGGAGGTAAGATTTCATGGCACAGCTTTGGGGCGGCCGCTTCCAGAAAGAGACCAGCGCGACCGCAGCAGCTTTCACATCCTCGATCACCTTTGACAACCGTTTCTACCATCAGGATGTTCAGGGCAGCATCGCCCATGTGAAGATGCTCGCCAAGCAGAATATTATTAATAATGAAGAAAAGGATGCCATCGTGGCCGGTCTGCAGGCTGTGGAGGCTGATCTGGATGCAGGGAAGTTCCCCTTTACGCCCGACCATTACGAGGACATCCACTCTCTGGTGGAGACCGAGCTGATCAACCGGGTGGGCGATGTGGGCAAGAAGCTCCACACCGGCCGCAGCCGCAATGACCAGTGCGTAACCGATATGAAGCTGTACACCCTGATGGAGGCCGCCGAAATCCGCGCCCGTCTGGTGCATTGGGTACAGACGCTGGTTGATGTGATGGAGCAGCACGTAAACACCATCATGCCCGGCTTTACCCACATGCAGAAGGCCCAGCCCGTAACGCTTGCCCATCATCTGGGTGCCTATGTGGAGATGGCCCTTCGCGATGTGAGCCGTCTGGATGACATGATGGCCCGCGCCGATACCTGCCCCCTGGGCGCAGCCGCTCTGGCCGGCACCAGCTATCCCCTGGACCGGCAGTACACCGCCAAGCTGCTGGGCTTCTCCCGCCCCACGGACAACAGCATGGACAGCGTATCCGACCGCGACCACATCTGCGAGCTGGCCTTTGACATGAGCATGATTGCCATGCACCTGTCCCGCTTCTGCGAGGAGGTCATCATGTGGACCAGCGATGAGTATCGCTTTATGGTGATGGATGATGCCTGGAGCACCGGCAGCAGCATTATGCCCCAGAAGAAGAACTCCGACGTGGCCGAGCTGATGCGCGGCCGTACCGGACGCGTGTACGGCGCCTTGATGGGCATTCTGACCATGCTCAAGGGTCTGCCCCTGTCCTTCAACACCGACATGCAGGAGGACAAGGAAGGCTTCTTCGATGCCATTGATGTGGTGAAGGGCAGCCTGCTGGTTGCATCCGAGATGGTGGCCACCAGCACCTTCAAGCCCAGCCGCATGGCCAAGAGCGCAGCCACCGGCTTCACCAACGCCACCGAGGTGGCTGACTATCTGGTCCGCAAGGGCATGGCCTTCCGCGATGCCCACAGCGTGGCGGGTCATCTGGTGCTTCGCTGCCTTGAAGAAGGCTGCGATCTGCTGCACCTGCCCTTCGCCGACTACAAGGATGCCTCCGACCTCTTTGAGGAGGACGTGTTCGATGTCATCTCCATGGAGGCCTGCGTAAACCGCCACAACACCCACGGCGGCCCCGCCCCCGCCCAGATGGAGAAGTCCATCGCAAAGTACAAGGCATGGCTGGCAGAACAGGAATAAAAGAGCATAGGACAAGCGGGACTGTGAGACAGATTTTCACAGTCCCGCTTTTTTGCCCACAAACAAATTTCCTTCCCCCTGAAAGAAAATCCCCGTCTCCTTCGTTATGTATATGAAAGAACGCAAAGATTTTCAAGGAGGCACACCCATGCGCAGTGCATTGTATGATTTTCTCCGCAGTCACCGGGGGCTGTCCGTCTTCGGGGTGGAATTCCGCTCCATGACGGTCTTCAATTATATTCTGGAGGCAGCCCTGGCCTGTGCAATACTGACGCTGGTGATTCTCTTTATCCGGGCCGTGTTCCGCAAGCACATCAGCCGCAAGGTTGTGTGCGTGGCGTGGCTGCTGGTGGCGCTGCGGGTGTTTATGCCCATCGCCCTGCCCAACCCGCTGATGAACGAGCTTCGCCCCGCCTTCTCCACCGACGGAGAGGCGCGGCCGGTGGCAGACCAGTTCCGGGTGCGGTTTCAGGATGCCCTCAGCGATTTAAGCTGGCAGGTGGAATCCGCCGCCATTGACAAGGCGCTGGCGCAGGGCGAGGATGCGGAAACCTACTTCCGGGAGCATCGCAGCCCGGTGGCTTCCCTTCTGCTGGATGCCGCCGCCGTGACCAGCTACGGCTGGACAGGCAAGTGGTTCCTCATCGGCTGGGCAGCGATTGCCGCAGTCACTGGACTGGCGCTGGGTATCCGCCGGTATGTGCGCCGGAAAAAGGAACGCATCACCGGCTGTCAGATTTTGGCCGATGCAGCCTGTGCCCTGCAGTGGTTCAATCCCTTCGTGTGGATTGCCGCCCGCACGGCCCGCAAGGACCTGACCGCTCTGCGCACCGCCTCCCCGGAAGCATCGCCCCGCACAGCAGGCAAAGTGATTTCCGCCGTCTCCATGGTGCTGGTGGCCGCCTTGTTCGCGGGCAGCTTCTTTGTGGCCGAGGCTGAGCCTGGCAACCTGAATGACCGCAAAAACGCCGTGGGCATCTGGCTGGATGATCCCTACCCCACCCCCGCGGAGCTGTACGGCAAATCCTGGACCAATGGCAACGAGCGGGACATCCAAACCGAAGAGGAAGCCATCGCCCGGGCGCAGGAGATTGCCGACTCCCCCATGATTCAGCAGTCCCTGTTTGATTTCTCCGCATCCCGCCTGCCCGAGGGCTGGGCTGTGATGGCCAACGATTTCGGCGGCCGGTTTGCCGCCATGCTCATCGCCCCAGACGGCACGCTGCTGGATTATGTCCGCGATGTTTCCGCCGGGACCCATCTCCCCTATCAGGCCGTTCGCCCCGGCAACATGGATGATGTACTGCTCTCCGCCGCGGAGTATCTGTCTGCCGATTGTCTGGGCAAAGCCGCCGTCACGGGCTACAGCTTCAAGGAGGATACCTTCCTTAACGAAGACCGCTACATGCGCTTCGAGGCCGAGGTGGACAACAGGACCGCGTCCTTCACCTTCTGCGTATCCGACGGCCTGAAGCTGACCGAGTACCACATCCCCCATGCATCCACCGCGGCAGTATCCATGGCAGATGCATGCCGCGCCGCCCTCGATGCCCTGCGCAGTGCAGGCATCAGCCCGGTGGGCATCCGCATGGTCATCACCCACCGCGACCAGCCCGACACATGGCTGGCGGATATCATCCTCCCCGACAACTCCCCCATCCCTGCCGACCTGATGGGTCAGCTGGGCGAAATGCCCCGGTACCGCTGCTCTGTTTCCATCCCCGCAGACGGCAGTGCCCCCGGCAGCCTTGTGTGGGCCGACCTGACCGCGCCGGAGGCAGAGCTTCCCGAAAACGCGGAAACGGAAGTCCTGCGCATGCCCATGGAAACCCATCTTGCGCTGGGCCGGGCGCTGTATGTGGATGAAATCATCCCTGCCGGCACGGAGTACACCATCCTGAGGCAGGCCAATCCGGAGACCGACAAGTTTGCCGCCGAAGAATCCCCCAACCGCTGGATGCTGGTGCGCTATCATTCCCCCCGCTATGGCGCTGATGTGGACCGCTGGATGCGGGATGCCCTGTACAACGCCGGCTACGAGGCAAGCAACAGCCACACCCTGAGCGGCACGGAGCTGCGCACGGTCATCCTTACCGTGGACGGCAGTCACCAGTCCTTTACCGTGCCTATGCTGGACTACAAGGACGGCAAGGATGAGTACATGCTTCCCGGCGACTGGCGCGCACCCAAGGAAAACGAGGTATCCATGGAGCAGGCACTTCAAATCGCCATCGATGCCCTGACCGAGACCTACGCACCGGTCACCGCCCAGGAGCTGCTGCAGTACGCCGTGCGCTACGGCCTCTACGCTAAAGGCGGCTACTGGCAGTTTGACATCTACATGTCCGAGCAGTACCTCTACGAGGTCGAGGTGGATGCCGCCACCGGCGAAGTCCGCTACATGTGCGGCGGCGATGAAGGCAACGGCTGATTTTCAAGCATGAGAAAAGGGACTGTGAAAACACATTTCACAGTCCCTGATTCATATGCTGGTTTTTATTCCAGCTCCTCCAGCATCTTCACCATTTCGGCGAAGGTGCCCTTGGGGCCGTTCCAGGGGCATTCGGGGCGGGCGATGAGGCAGTCAGTGACAAGGTAGCACTGCATTCCGGCTTTTGATGCGGTGCGGGCATCCTCCTTTTCATCGTTGCCGATGACAAGGCACTCCTCCGGCTTCAGGCCCATGCGTTCGCACACGGACAGGAAGTAGGCCGGATTGGGCTTGCAATAACAGTCAGTTTCGTAGGCGGTGATGAAGTCAAAGTCCTTCTCCTCCAGCCCGATCCAGCTGATACGGGCCAGCTGTGCCGTCATGGGGAACACAGGATTGGTGGACAGCACCACCTTGCGGCCATTGCGCCTTGCGGCCTCCACCGCCGCACGGGCAAGGGGATTTTCCCCGGTGATTGATTTCAGGGCGTGAAATGCGCCGCGATAGAAGGCATCGCAGGCAGGGCGAAGGGCCTCCGTCTTGTCCCCGGCAATGCCTTCAAACACCGCCCAGAAGCGTTCCTCGTTGGTGGCGCTGCCGTCGTTGGTCACCATGGCGGCAATGCCCTGCTGCACCGCATCAACCAGCGTTTCCGGCGCAATGCCCATGGGGCACAGCTCCTTGCACAGTGCCTTGAAATATGTCTTTGCAAAGGTTTCCAGCTCCACCGGCAGCAGCGTACCGTCCAGATCAAACAAAATTCCGCGAATCATCCCCGTGGCCTCCCTTATTTCCGATAGGCGTATTATACGCTTTTCCGCCGCGGATTTCAATTGCGCGGCAGGGACGGTTTTATCCATCATTTTACATTTTCGTCCGGATTCCCTGTCTTGTATCGGCACTGCTGTTTGTGCTATAATGCAAGGGTGGAAATATACGAATTTTCGGCTTTCCCGCCTGTCGGGAAGCCTTTTAGGAGGTGACGGTATGGCAGAAGACAGATACGATTTCGATCCCCAGGGGACCCGGCCATATCAGCCACAGATGAATCAGGCAGATTATCCCGATTATCCCCAGCAGCCCGCCGGTGACAGCTGGCAGGGCGAGCCCGCTTCCATGGCCGACCCCTACGGGTACCATCAGCAGGGCGGCTGGGCCGATGAAGGGTATGATGAATACGGCGGCTACGAGGAAGGCTATGATGACGGCTACGATATGCCGGAGGAGGATTATGTCTCCATCCACCAGCACAAGCCCTACGCCCATTCCATCTTCAAGCCCAATGTGAAAAAGCCCGCCTTTGCGGTATCGCTGGGCGTGAATGTCATCCGGGTTATGATGTTCATCGTGGTGCTGGCGGGGCTTGCCTGTGCCGGTGCGGTGGTGGGCATCGCCAAGGGCTACATGGAAACAGCCCCCACCATCGACCTTGCCGCCATCGACAACCAGAACCAGACATCCTTTATTTATGATGCCAACGGCAAGCTGATTACCGAGTACAAGGGCACGGAAAACCGCGTCAGTGTCAGCCTGTCCGCCATGCCCACCTACCTGCGTGATGCCTTTATCGCCGTGGAGGACGGCCGCTTCTACACCCACAGCGGTGTGGACATCAAGCGAATCGTGGGCGCCTTTGTATCCAACATGTCCTCTTCCTCCACCCAGGGCGGCTCCACCATCACCCAGCAGCTGATCAAGAATACGCTGCTGTCATCCGAGCAGAGCTACAAGCGCAAGATTCAGGAGGCATATCTGGCACTCCAGCTGGAGACCATCTACACCAAGGACCAGATTCTGGAAAGCTACCTGAACACCATCTTTTTGGGTGAAAACTACTACGGCGTGCAGGTGGCGGCTCAGGGCTATTTCGGCAAGAGCCTCGGGGAGCTGACGCTTCGCGAGTGCGCCATGCTGGCCGGCACCACCAACAGCCCCTACTATTACAACCCCCGCAAAAATTTCTATGTGCGCAGCAAGGAGGGCGTGGATTACCCCGCCATCACCAACAACCGCACCGACTATGTGCTGCAGTGCATGTACGAAAACCAGTTCATCACCTACGAGCAGCTGCAGGAGGCGCTGGACCCCGCCACGGCCCATGTGCTGGAAAGCGACCCCTCCGAGGGCAGCGGCATGTATGAATATGCCCACTATGTGGAATATGCCGTACGCGAGGTGGTGGATATCTTCCTGCAGCTGGAGGGTCTGCCGGATACGGCCCAAAACCGCGCCACCATGGAAACAAAGCTGCGCACCGGCGGCTACCGGGTCAAGCTGGCCATCGACACCGATGTACAGCGCACCGTGGAGGATACCCTGCAGAACTGGTCCAAGTATCCCTCCCTGCGTGACCCGGCGGACAAGGTGATGCGCACCAAAAAGTCCGACGGCACCTATGAGGAGATTGTGCAGCCCCAGGCCGCGGCCGTGGTGCTGGATTACCGCACCGGCGAAATCAAGGCCATTGTGGGCAGCCGTACCCCCGTAACCCAGCGCAAAACCCTCAACCGCGCCACCGATATGAAGATGCCCGTGGGCTCCTCCATCAAGCCCATTGCCGTGTATGCCCCGGCATTGGAGCTGGGTGCCTCCCCGGCCAGCATCGTGTACAACATGCCCCTGCCCATCGCCGGCTGGAAGGATGCCAACGGCAAGGACATCTGGCCGAAGAACTACGGCGGCGGCGGCTACACCGGCCCCGTTACCATGCGCAAGGCCATGATGAACAGCCTGAACACCGCCGCGGCCTACACGCTGATGAATTTTGTGGGCGTGGACCGCTCGGTGGATTTCCTCCACCGCATGGGCGTGGATGACAACCACATCGATGCCACCCCCTTCGGCGTAACCCTCGGCTCCAGCGGCATCACCCCCATGCAGATGACCGTGGCCTACGGCGTTTTGGCCAACGGCGGCGTGTACCAGCAGCCCATCAGCGTGCTGGGCATTTCCGACAGCTACGGCAACGTGGTCTGGGATGGTCACGCCAACCAGCAGCGCCGCCGTGTCTTCTCCGAATCCACCGCATGGCTGATTTGCGACATGCTGAAGACCGCCGTAAAGAGCGGCACCGGCACCGCCGCCAAAATCAAGAACCAGACCGTGGGCGGCAAAACCGGCACCAACTCCGACCAGAAGGGCGTGTTCTTTGCCGGCATGACCGGCTACTATTCCTCCGCTCTTTGGATTGGCCACGATAACTACAAGGCACTGTCCAGCAAATCCACCGGCAGCGGAGCCGCGGCACCATTGTGGCAAAGCTACATGGCCAAGATTCACAACGGACTGGCCAACCGGGATATCCTTGAGGGCGACCCCAGCCAGTACGGTCTGGTGAAGCTGACCACCTGCGCCGTATCCGGACAGCTTGCCACCGATGCCTGCTACGCCGATACCCGCTACGGCACCGTAACCGATTACTGGGCCGCCGCTTCCCAACCCGCCACCTACTGCCAGATGCATGCCATGCGCTATGTCTGCGCCGACAGCGGACAAATCGCCTCCCCCTACTGCCCCAATGTGGTGCCCAACAGCGTGGTGCTCATTCCCCCGGGCCATCCCCTGTACCAGTTCATTACCAGCCAGTACGCAAGTGTGCTGGAGGAATACCTGGGCTCCTGGGCCACCGTGATGTACGACAGTCAGGGCAATGTGGTGGGCGGCGGCAGTGAATGCGCCTATCATTCCGCCGGCGGCAGTGTGGACAGCTATGTGGTGGACAACACCCTGATTCCCGACGCACAGCTGCTCATCGGGCAGGCCCAGTCCCAGCTGGCGGGCCTTGACCCGGCCGCCCCCATGTACCAATCCATACAGGCGGCCATCGGCAATCTGGAAGCTGTGATTCACACCGAAGGCGCAAGCCAGAACGACATTGCCGCGGCCATGGGTCAGCTGACCCGTGCCATGGCGGGGCTGTGAACATGGACGAAATCATCGCCACGCTGAAGACCATCCGCGCACCCATCCAGCAGGGCGAATATGACCTGCACCAAATCGTGATGGATACCCTCGCCGCCCGCGGCATTCCCTTTGTCCACGAGGCAAAGCTTGGCCCGCGCTGCCGCATTGATTTGCTCTGCGGCGGCGTGGGGCTGGAAATCAAGCGCGGCAAGCCCGACCGGAAAAAGCTGATTTCGCAGCTGACCCGCTATGCCGGCTGTGACGGCATCACCGCGCTGGTGGCCGTGTGCGAGGGCTCCGTTGCCCTGCCCCGTACCCTTTGCGGCAAGCCCGTTGCCGCCATCTGCCTGAACAAATTATGGGGGATCGCCCTATGACCGAATACGAAGACTGGTACGAGTCCGAGGATTCCCCCGGCCTTTCCGGCGGCTCGGAGGACACGGATGATGATCTCCTCCCGGCGTACCTGCGCCCGGTGGAGCAAGCCGGGCATACCTACGGCACCCTTTCCTACAACCGCCGCAGCAAATGCTGGGTGGTGAAGGGCGACCCTTCCGTCACAGAGATGTGCAAGCGCCTGTTTCCCGGCTCTGCGGGGAGCAAACGGGGCGAAGCACGGTTCACCGCCCACCGCAGGGCTGTGGGAGATCTGTGCTGGCTGATGTTGCGCTTCCCGCTGCAGATTAAGCTGCAGGACCTGCCCTTGTGGGACAAGGCCGTTGGCGAAGCACGGGAGGCCGCCATCCGAAAGGAGCGCGCCGCCCTGATGCCCCAATCCGCCACACCGCCGGAGGGCACCTTCCACGGCAGGCTGCGCCCCTTCCAGCAGGAGGGGTTGGCCTTCCTTCTGACCCACGACCGGTGCCTGCTGGCCGATGAAATGGGCCTTGGCAAAACCGTGCAGGCATTGGCCTGCATCGCCGCCACCAGACACTTCCCCGTGCTGGTGATTCCGCCGGCACACCTGACCCGCAACTGGCAGGAGGAGGCAAGCCGCTTTCTTTCCATCGACGGCAGACCCCCGCGCATCCACATCATCAAGGGCCTGACCCCCTATGACCTGCCTGAGGCGGATGTGTACATCATGCACTATCTGCTGCTGCGGGGCTGGAAGGAAGCACTGAAGACGCTGCCCGTCCGTGCCGTCATCTTTGACGAAATTCAGGAGCTGCGCCACGCGGGCACGGAAAAGTATTCCGCCGCAAGCCTGCTGGCCGAGCAGTGCGGCCATGTCATCGGCCTTTCCGGCACACCCATCTACAACACCGGCGGCGAAATCTGGAATGTAATCAACATTCTGGATTACCACTTCCTCGGGGATTGGGAAAGCTTCTCCCGTGAATGGTGCTACGGCTACGGCAATGCGGTGGTCATCAAGCCCGATTTGCTGGGGGATTATCTCCGCCGGGAAGGGCTGATACTTCGCCGCACCAAGCAGCAGGTGTTAAAGGAGCTGCCCCCCAAGCGCCGACTGGTGCAATAGCTTGACTGGAATGACACCGTATACGCCAAGCTGATGGCCCAGCTGACCCCGAAGCTGATGCAGTGGCGCACCAAAAAGGAAATGTCTGCCTCCGAGCGGGCATTGCTGGAGGAAAGCATCTGCCGTCAGGCACGGCAGGCCACCGGCATCGCCAAGGCGCCCTATGTGTGCCAGTTTGTGAAAATGCTGCTGGAGGGCGGCGAAAAGGTACTGCTGTTTGCCCATCATCACGAGGTGATGGACATCTACAAAAAGGAGCTGAAGCACCACAGCCCCAGCTTTATCACCGGCCGGGAAAGCGCCTCCGCCAAGGATACCGCCGTAACCCGGTTTATGACGGAGAAAACAGATTTGCTGTGCATTTCTCTTAGGGCGGCCAGCGGCCTGAACCTTCAGCGGGCCACCTGTGTGGTCTTCGGCGAGCTGGACTGGAGCCCTGCGGTTCATTCCCAGGCCGAGGACAGAGCCCACCGCATCGGTCAGGAGGATTCCCTGCTGTGCTACTATCTGGTCAGCCCCCAAGGGAGCGATGCAGAAATGCAGGAAGCGCTGGGCCTGAAAATCAGCCAGTTTGTCGGGCTGATGGGCGACACGCCCCAATCCCCCGAAACCACCGCCCTGTTCGCCGGCGAGGCCAGAGCGCACATTGAGCGCCTGGTCCGGCAGCTGGCAGAAAACGCAGGATAATTCACCCGAAATATATGTCAACATGAAAGGAACAACGCCATGCTGAAAATCGGCTGTCATCTGTCTGCCTCCAAGGGCTACGCCCACATGGGCAGGGAAATCGTATCCATCGGCGGCAACACCTTCCAGTTCTTCACCCGCAATCCCCGCGGCGGCAGTGCCAAGGCCGTGGATGAAAAGGATTGCCTTGCCTTCCGGGATTATGCCGCGCAAAACGGCATCGACATCATCCTTGCCCACGCCCCCTATACCCTCAACGGCTGCAGCAAGGATGAATCCATCCGTGATTTTGCCCGCCGCACCATGCTGGATGATCTGCAGCGGATGGAGTATGTCCCCGGCAACCTGTACAACTTCCACCCCGGCAGCCATGTGGGACAGGGTGTTGATGTGGGCATTGAGCAGATTGCCGACATGCTCAACGCCATCCTCTGGCCGGAGATGCAGACCACCGTGCTGCTGGAAACCATGGCCGGCAAGGGCAGCGAGGTGGGCAGCCGCTTTGAGGAGCTGCGCGCCATCATCGACCGGGTGGAGCTGAAGGACAAGGTGGGCATCTGCATGGATACCTGCCATGTCAACGATGCGGGCTACGATATCGTGAACCATCTGGAGGATGTGCTGGGCGAGTTCGACCGTGTCATCGGCCTTGACAGGCTGAAGGCCGTGCACATCAACGACAGCAAGAACCCGCTGGGTGCCCACAAGGACCGGCACGAGAAAATCGGTCTGGGCTACATCGGCACCGAGGGCATTCTGGGCGTGATGCAGCATCCCGCCCTGCGCCATCTGCCCTTCTATCTGGAGACCCCCAACGAGCTGGACGGCTATCAGGCCGAGATTGCCCTGCTGAAGGAGAAGTGGGTATGACGCGTGTCTCTGCGGGCATCATCCGCCGCGATGACGGGCGCATTCTCATCTGCAAACGGCCTGCCGGCAAGCACAACGCCCACCTGTGGGAATTCCCCGGCGGCAAGCAGGAGGAAAACGAATCCCCCGCCGGCTGCCTGATTCGTGAACTGCAGGAATAGCTTCGGCTCACCGTTTCGGATGTCCGGCTGCTGGAAACGGCACAGGCCCAGGGCATCACCTTTGATTTTCTCTCCTGCACGGCGCAGGGCGAGCCGGTCTGCACCGAACACGAGGCCATGCTGTGGGTCACGCCCCGGGAGCTGCTGTATCACCGTTTCTGTCCGGCGGATGTGGCCATCGCCCGGCGCATTTCCCTGACGGAAGCACCCATCCGCGCCGTGCTGTGGGATTATGACGGCACGCTGATGGATACCTATCCGGACATGATTGCCCTGATGCACACCATCTGCCGCGACCTTGACATCCCCGCAGATGAAGAGGAGATTGCCGCCCTGATGCGGGTGGGCATGCCCTACTGCATCGCCGTGCTGTCTGCCCGGGGCGGCCTTGACAAACACGCCATCCGCAGCCGCATTCCCCCGCACAACAGCGAGAATGCCTGCTGCAGGCCCATTGCAGGCATCCCGGAAACGGTGCGCGCCCTGCAGACAAGGGGCATCCGCCAATACATGGTCACCCATCGGGACAATTCCTGCTGGGACGGCCTGCGCCACGCGGGGCTGGACAGCTTTTTCTCCGGCGCCGTCACCCGGGAGGACGGCTTCCCCCGAAAGCCTGCACCGGACATGGTGCTTGCGGCGTTGGAGCGGTTTGACATCCGTCCGGAGGAGGCCATCATGATTGGCGACCGTCCGCTGGATGTGCGCGCCGCCATGAGCTGCGGTGTGCTGGGTGCACTGCTGGACCCGGACGATGCCTTCCCCGTGGAGCCCTGTGCCTTCCGTTTCTCTTCCGCCCATGAAATTGCGGACACGCTGTGTCCGAAGCCAATTGAGCAATAATCCTTGGAGGAATCTATGCGCAAAATCCTGATTCTTGTTCTGTGCCTGATGCTGTGCAGCTTTGCCGCGGCAGACGACCTGCTTTCCGTGGTGCCGGTCACAGGCGATATTATCCCCGGCGAAGCAGTTCTGCTGGGCTTTACCGTCCCTGCCGTCGGCACGGCCGATGTCTATCTGGCTGACGAAAACGGCAGCCGCGTTTCCGTGGTGGCCGAGGGCATGACCGTCAGCGCCGGGCTGAACCAGCTGTACTGGAACGGCACCTGGCAGGGTGTCCCGGCTCCGGCAGGGGACTGGCAGCTGACCGTGGCCATGGACGGCGAGACCGCCGATGAGCCTGTCACCATCGCCCTGCAGGGGACTTCCGCGGAGGAAGAGCCGCCGGTGGAGGAAGCATCCACCCACGATGACATTCTCTTTGAGGAGCTGCCCCAGGCCGATGCACCCGCCGAAGAGGCCCCCGAAGAAGACGATGCGGATGCTGACGATGCTGTTGATGCCATCGATGAGATTGAAGACGAGGACACCGTTCCCGATGAAGCTGCCGCCGAGGAAAAGCTGATTGTGGAGGAGGAGCTGCTGGGGGATGACGAAACCGGCGATGCCCCCGCCATCATCCACCCCGATGAAGACACGGTGTTCACCCCCTCCTACGGCAGCCCCTACGAGCCCCGGGCCGAGGAGGCCGGCTCCTACTGGACGCTGCCCATGGACATCACCGATACCGAAGCTGTGTGGGAAATGCTGATGCGCCCCATTACCGTGGTGGATACAGGCAAGAAGGATTCGGAAAAGACCCAGCTGAACATCTACCGCGAGCCTGACAAGGAAAGCCAAATCATCGGCGTGGTCACCTGTGTCAGCCAGAGCGTGCGCGTGCTGGAGCAGGGTGAGGACTGGACGCTGATTGAGACCTACTCCTCCACCTTCCATGACAACGGCATCGGCGCATGGAACATGCTGGTGCAGGGCTACATCCAGACCAAGTACCTGAAGACCACCGCCCCCGACCAGCATCTGGCCTTTGTCTGCGACAAGCTGACCCAGCGGCTGTACATCTTCCGGGATGGCGAATTGTACGACACCCTGCTGATTTCCACGGGTCTGAGCAACGAACGCCAGCCCTACAACGAAACGCGCAGCGGCGAATTCCTGATGCAGGTGCCCGCCGTGGGCGGCTTTAAGAGCGATGCGCTCATCTGCGACCTGGGCATCCGCTTTAATGACGGCGACCTGCTCCACGAGGTCCCCCACATCCTGAACGCCGACGGCAGCAAGAACTACAAGAGCTGCGAGCCCAAGCTGGGCACCCGCGCCAGCCACGGCTGCATCCGCGTTCAGCGGCAGAAGACCCCCAAGGGCACCAACATGCAGTGGATTTGGGGCAACAAGGTCAAGAACATGAAGTTCGTCATCTGGGAGGACTGGCAGGGCCGCCAGATGGATTATCCCGCAGACGATATGCCGGTATACTACAACCCCAACGGCGGCAAGATGTACCATTCCGCCGAAACCTGCTATTCCGCCAAGGCCAAGACCTTTGACCCCTTTACCTACGGCCAGCTGGATGACGAGCCCTTCGCTTCCCTCACCCGCTGCGGCTACTGTGTGGCGCCCCTGCGCAAGGCAGAGATTGATGCCATCAACGAGGAGCATGCCCCCGGCGGCGATCATGACCCCATCCTCACCGCCGCCAGAGAAAAGTGGCTGGCCAAAATCGGCGAATAAGCCTGCACCGCTCCCCCGGAGGAGGTACCCATGA
Organism: Clostridia bacterium; assembly: GCA_030526225.1. Classification (GTDB taxonomy): domain Bacteria; phylum Bacillota; class Clostridia; order Christensenellales; family Aristaeellaceae; genus JAUNDF01. The sequence continues at coordinate 11,798 of JAUNDF010000009.1, read as the reverse complement.
ACCTGATTGACTATGTTATTCTTTTCGTCCTCGGCTTCAGTGTGCTGATGGGCATTTACCGCGGCTTTGTCAGCACGGTGCTGAATGTGGGCGGCGGGCTGGCCGCCTTCGGACTTTCCTTTGCCCTGTACCCGAAGCTGGCCGCCGCCATTGCCGCCAACGGCGATCTGGTGCGCACCCTGCTGCACTACACCGATGCCTCCCGGCGCATCGGCGACCTGGAGATGGCCATCGCCAATGTATCCACCCTGACGGCAGAGAGAATCGCACAGATTGTGGAAAAGGTCCATCTGCCCGCGCCGCTGGATACCCTGCTGCAGGTGAACCTGACCGGCAGGGTCTACACCCCCTCGGGCCTGTCCGGCGTGTCGGATTATGTCAGCCAGACGATTCTGTCCGCGTCCATCAACATTCTGTGCTTCCTTGTGTGCTTTGCGGTGCTGTATTTCCTGATTTCCTGCGTGATTAACATGCTTCGGGCCGTGTTCCGCTTCCCCCTGCTCAAGCGCCTTGACTGGCTGGCCGGTGCCGTGTTCGGCTTTGCACGGGGCGTGCTGATTTGCTACGCGCTGTTCACTGTGGTCCCGCTGGTTTAGACCATGGTGCCCATCGACCTTGTCAGTCAGCTGCTGCAGGAAAGCACCCTTGCCGGCATCTTCAACAACGGCACCCTGATTCTTTCCATCATGAACGGAAGACTGTAAAAGAATATTGTACGGGCTGTGAATGGATGTTCACAGCTCTTTTTTAGACCTCATCCGTCACGCCGCGGATGCAGTTTCTCATCTTCTAACAATCCTTTTTCAATTCGAAAATATTTTGTAAAGATTTGTTCTGCGGCACAAGGATTTTTGCGCCTGCGCGTCGAAATATTCAATCAAGAAGAGAAGAGAGAGACTGATAGAAAAGAAGAAAATTTCATCCAACGAAAGGAGACCAATGTATGAAGCTGAACATCCGAGGAAAGAACATGAACGTGTCCGCTGCTGTGACCCAACGCATCGAACGCAAAACCGAGCGCATGAGCCGGTACCTCCCCCAGGATACCGAAATGCACGTCACCATGAAGCAGGAGAAGAACGGCCGCCGCGTGGTTGAGCTGACCGTTCCTCTGGGCGACAATGTGATTCTCCGCTCCGAGGCAAGCGAGCAGGATAACCTGTTCCTGGCCATCGACCAGGCTCTGGCCAAGATGGAGAAGCAGATTCACCGCCACCGCACCAAGCTGAGCAAGCGCCTGCGTGACGATGCCTTCACCCCCGAGGCACCCGAATTTATCGAGGAAGAGGTTGCCGAGGAGGATCACAAGGTGGTCCGCCACAAGCAGTTCACCACCCGTCCCATGGCTGTGGAAGAGGCCATGATGCAGATGGAACTGCTGGGCCATGACTTCTTCGTGTTCGTCAACAGCGACACCGAGCGCACCAATGTCCTGTACCTGCGCAAGGACGGCGATTATGGTCTGATGGAGCCGGAAGCCTGAGCGGGACAGCCTTATATCAGCATTATAATCAATAGCCCAAGGGCTGCTTATATTCCAACAGAACAATAGCCTGACGGCTGGCCGGGTCCTTTGCAGGTGGCCCGGCGTTTTTGTATTCTTTTCTACAAAAACTCTTTTTAACGCTCATGCTCGTTGCAGCACTGCAGCCGAACCCTCTCAGTCAGCTAAAGCTGACAGCTCTCCCAAAGGGCGAGCCTTTCATATGCACAACTCACTAAAAAGGCTCCCACTCTGGGGGAGCTGTCGCGAAGCGACTGAGAGGGCAATTGAAACAGCAGAGAAACCGCACAAATGCCATCAATCTGGTTAACAACCAATGTGTTGACATTATCCTTTGACATGATTATTGTATATATCATCAGTATAGTTCAATGAAAGGAAAGATAATCATGAATATCTGTCCGGAACGCTTGCAGTTAATTCGTGAAGAACTACTCGCTGTAGAATAGGACCGCTGTTCAGGTCAAATTGGGTGTACATTGGACGAATTAGAAGAATATTTGGACACTATTATTGATGAAGCCACAGCCACCTGACGCATAAAATTGATTCTGTTTTCTGTGATAGATTTCTGCACGAAAAATCCGCCCGACCGTATCTTGGTCGGGCGGATTCTTATTTGGAATTAGTGATTGCGATAGTAGTTGATCAGGCAGCCGTCGGCGATGATCTGACGCTCGGTCTCGGTCAGGGCGGCGGTGGATACCTTGAACTCGGTGACCTTGCCTTCGGTGGTTACGGCATAGGCGGAGAAGCTGTCCAGGTTAGCCAGCACAGCCTTGCGGATGCCGGGCACGAAGATATAGTCACCCAGGCCGAACACCTCTGGATTTTCCACCAGGAAGGGAGTCATGCCCCAGTTGATGCAGTTGGAGCGATAACGCTTGGTGGCATAAGCCTTGGCGAAGTTGGCGGAACCACCCATCACGCGCTGGCAGGAGGCAGCCTGCTCACGGGCAGAGCCGTCACCGGGCATGTTGGCGAAGATGGTGGAGCCGATGTCGGTGTTGGCGGGGTCGTTGGCGATGCCGGCAGCGGTCAGGGCTGCGTAGACATTCATCACTTCCTCGGGCAGAGCCTTGCCGGCCTCACGGTCGCGCTCAATCTGGCGCATTTCCTTGCTGCGGCCAACATACTCGGGCACGCGGCGGCTCAGGCAGAACTCGCTCAGGCGCTCGGGGTTGGAGCGGTAGGAAGAGGTCTCACCGGAGGGAATCAGCTCGTCGGTGGTGGTTACGGGGTCGGTGATGTAGGCGCAAACCTTCACCAGCAGGTCATCGGTCAGGGCGGGCATTTCGGGCCAGTCCTTGATGTTGGGGCCAAACTTCAGCTCGGCATCGGCCTCGGGCTTGCCCCAGCCGTTGTACACGCGCTTTTCGTAGATGCCGGGGTTGAAGTGATACTCGGGGTTGGTGTATTCCACCTCGATGTCGGTGGCGGCGGTCAGCTTACCGCCGTTGGCAGCGGTGGCGGCGATGGAACGGGCATCCATCAGGGCCACGGCGCTCATCTGACCCTCACCGGGCTTGGAGCCTTCGCGGTTGGGGAAGTTGCGGGTGGTGTGGCGGATGGAGAACTCGCCGTTGGCGGGGGTATCGCCTGCACCGAAGCAGGGACCGCAGAAGCATTCACGCATCACGGCACCGGCGGCAATCAGGTCGGCGGCACAGCCGTTGTTGTACAGCTCATGCAGAGCGGGCATGGAGCCGGGGTACACATTCAGGCTGAAGGTGCCATTGCCGCAGCTGCGGCCGCGCAGGATGTCGGCAGCGGCGCAGATGTTGTCGAAGGTACCGCCGGAGCAGCCGGCGATTTCGCCCTGGTCAACCCAGATGTCGCCGTTGCGCAGCTTGGATACCAGATCCATGCGAGCGCCGTTGTCATGGTTGATCTGCTCGTTGGCAGCCTTTTCCACCTCACGCAGGATGTCGGCGGCATTGGCCTGCAGCTCGTGGATGGTGTAGGTGTTGGAGGGGTGCATGGGCATGGCGATGGTGCACTCCACGGTGGACAGGTCCACATATACGCAGCCATCATAGTAAGCCACGTCGGCGGGCTCAATCTTCTTGTAAGCCTCGGGACGGCCATGCATGGTCAGGTAATTCTTGGTGTTGTCGTCGGTGACCCAGATGGAGGACCAGCAGGTGGTCTCAGTGGTCATAACGTCAATGGAGTTGCGGTATTCGATGGGCAGGCTGGCGATGCCGGGGCCCACGAACTCCATCACCTTGTTCTTTACATAGCCGTTCTTGTACACGGCGCCGATGATGGACAGAGCCACGTCCTGAGGGCCAACGCCGGGACGGGGGCTGCCGGTGAGGTAGATGGCAATCACGCCGGGACGGGCAAAGTCATAGGTGCGCTTGAGCAGCTGCTTGGCCAACTCGCCGCCGCCTTCGCCCACGGCCATGGTGCCCAGAGCGCCGTAGCGGGTGTGGGAGTCGGAGCCCAGAATCATGCGGCCGCAGCCAGCCATCATCTCACGGTTGTAGCTGTGCAGATTGGCCATGTTGGTGGGTACATAAATGCCGCCATACTTGTGGGCAGCGGACAGGGCGAACTTGTGGTCGTCCTCGTTGATGGTGCCGCCCACAGCGCACAGGCTGTTGTGGCAGTTGGTCAGAACATAAGGCAGGGGGAATTCCTTCATGCCGGAAGCGCGGGCAGTCTGGATAATGCCGACATAGGTGATGTCATGGCTGGTCATGCTGTCGAACTTCAGACGCAGGTTGTCCATGTCATCGGTGGTGTTGTGGGCCTTAATGATGCCATAGGCCATGGTGCCCTTGGTGGCCTCTTCCTTGGTAACGGCGCGGCCGCACTTGGAGGGCAGAGCAGCAGGATCGGTGACAATCTCGTTGCCGTTTACCAGAAAAATACCGGTATCGTAAAGCTTCACCATGATTGAAATACCCCTTTCTTTTGGGTCGGTTGATATTGGAAAGGAGGCTTCCCTCCTTTGTTGCTTCCATTATAACCAACTTTTTTCTCATAGACAAATACATAATTTATCATGATATCCATAGATTTTATTTATGATGTGTTTTCTCCCCGCAACAGGATTGGCGGCGGCCCGTATCGAATACCCGACAGCAGAAAGAAGCAGGCAGAGATTTTGGGGGAATGAAAAAAAGAGTTGTGAAGAACGCTTTTCACAACTCCGCAAAGGGACCTCATCCGTCACGCCGCAAGCGGCGCGCCACCTTCCCCAGCGGGGGAAGGCTTTATTTTGTTTACCTCGGATACACATTGGCCAGCTGCTTTTGAATCTCCGCTTCTGTTTCCCCATCGCGAAGGCGGCGGGCAATCACGATGCGGCGATAGTGGTCGGAGCCGGTGCAGGTGACCAGCACCAGCAGCTGGTCATCAGCCTTTACCTCCACCGGACACACCACCTCGGAAAGCGACAACAGGCGGTCAATCATGCGCTGGCGCTCGGTTTTGCTGGTGGTGTAGAGGGTGTATAGATTCACCTGATTGATTTCAACGTTAGCCGTAGCCACCGCCACATACTTGCCATCCTCATACTGGGTGTTGAAGTCCATCAGGGCATGCTTGCGGAAATACTGGTAATCGCTGTAGCGGTGCAGGAAGCCGAACATCTCCTCGGTCTTCATGTTGTGTCCGAAGAGCATCAGCAGATAGGGCCGGGTGCGCAGGTTCACGTTTTCATCCATGAAGATGCAGCCGTTGGTGTTGCGGCGGCCCTGATAATCACGACGAAGGTAGTAGCTGTTGTCCCGCAGGACCACCGGCGTTTCCAGCAGCTCCGGCACAGCCAGCCAACCCACGATGTCCTCGTTGGTGCGCTTCAGCTTGCGGATGGGCTCGGTGTAAATCAGCATGGGATTGTCCGGATACTGCACCGCCGGCAGCATATTTGATACGGGAGCGGTTGTTTCCTCCGGCAGGGGCAGCATCAGGGCGGCATCCTCTGCGCCCTTGTTCTACGCTGTCACCACGGCAGGCGGCTGAGGCGTTGGTTCCGCCGCGGGAGCCTCCGTTTCGGTGTAGATGGTCTGCAGCTCCGCCTGCTGGCTGCGGATGCTTACATAATCCACGCCGTACTGAATCAGGGATACGAGGCAGATGACCATCACTGCCCCCAGCACAGCCTGTACTGCCCGCAGGAGGAGATGCATGCGCCGCTTGTGGGGACGCATGGTTCCCTTCCTGCGCCTGTAGCGGCGCACCAGCCGGTCCATCAGGTCCGTTCCGGGCTTCTTGTCTGTTCCGGGCTTATGCTCCATGCGCCCACCTCCTTCTGGCTTGTCTTACCGCCATTATACCCGATTGCACGGACGATGTAAACGCCGCCCGTGCCAGCTCATGCAAAAAATCCCCCATGCAAAGCGCACAGGGGATACTGCATCAGCGGATAAAGCTGGTCCGGGCGGCAGGCTCCGTTTCGGGGAGACCGAGCTGCTCCTTGCCCAGGGCGATACTCTTCATCAGGAAGGCCATGTTCCGGGCCAGGGTGCGCATGGTCTGCAGACCCTCGGCATCCTGTTCGCCCTCACCGGCGGCTGCACCGTGTACGCTGTTCCAATACTGGCTGGAGGCCACAGGCATGCCGCAGATGGTGAAGTACTTGTTCAGCTGGTCAAAGGTGGCAGAGCAGCCGCCGCGGCGGGCAGTTACCACGCTGGCACCCACCTTCATGGTCTTGGGGAAGCGGGTGCAGTGGAAGAGCCTGTCCAGCACGGCAATCAGCGTGGCGTTGGCAGAGGCATAATACACGGGCGATGCCAGCACCAGACCGTCCGCCTCCTCAAACTTGGCAATCAGCTGATTGACGATATCGTCATCCATCACGCACTTGCCGGTCTTCTTGCAGCTGCCGCAGGCCACACAGCCGCGAACGGGCAGATGACCCACGTGAACGGTTTCCACCTCAATGCCCTGCTGGGCAAAAATCGCTTCCATTTCCTTCAGGGCCAAAGTGCAGTTGCCGTTGGCGCGGGGGCTGCCGTTGAGCATCAATACCTTCATCAATTTATTCTCCTTTGCACAAGATTGTCTGCTTTCATGATATCCGTCCCGGGGGCAGGCTGTCAAGGGGAGATTGTCCGCAAACCCAAATCATGCTATGATAAAGAAAAACGGGAGGTGATTGTCATGGTATCCTTTGCGCTGTTTGCCGTGCATCTGCTGATGGATGGCGGCGCAGACTGCCCCGTCAGCGCGGAGAGCATCGGACCGGACAGCTTCACCTTCCGCACACCCCTGTCCATGGCGCAGGCCATCTGCCCTGATGCCATCCGGCTGGTGTGCCGCGGCCTTCAGGCCAAGGGCGAGGCTTTCCTGCGCCGCTTTGCGCTCACCCGTGAGGATGAGGACAGCATCGCCGTATTCCACGTGACCACAGACGAGGAGGATGCCGTGCAGCTGCTCCGCCGCCTGATGCAGGACCTGACAAGGTATCAGCACCTGAAAAACGACTGCGGCGATGCGGCGCTCTCCCATGCCCTCACCGGCTATCCGGCAGAAAAGGAATTGCAGTTTGCTTCCTCGTTCCACGCATGGCGTCGCGGAAAGCTGTCTGCCCTCGCGGTGGATGATGCTTGGGCTGATGCCATGAACGTTGTCCCTCATCTGGCGGTGATGCTTCATGACGGCCCGCAGACGGAGGATTTCCTGCACATCTCCTTCCTTGCCCTGTGGAAGCGGATGCTGGATGAGGCCGGTCTGTCATCCCATCCGCTGGCAGAGCGCACGCCGGATACAGTCCTTATGGGCAGCCTGACCTGCCCCCGCCTGCTGCCTGACCCTTCCCTGCTGATGCGGCTGCTCGACCGATGCAGGGCGCAGTCCGTCACACCGGCGCTCTGTCTGCCGCCCATGGCTGAGGATGATACCGCCGCCTTCCGCACCCTGCTTGAGACGGCTGCACATGCGTGGCCAGGGCTGGAAGTCGTCACCGGCGATTTGGGTCTGCCTGTCATGGCGGCAGCTTTGCCCCTGCGCTTTACCGCCGGACCACTGCTCAACCGCCGCCGGAAGGACACCCGCCTTGACTGGTGGCAGGGTGACCCGGCCATGCTTCGGGAAACATCCGCCAACAGCGATGCCATGGCCATGCTGTACAGCCGGCTGAACATCACCGGCCGCATGTGGGATGTCTGCGGCTATCCCTTCACCCCATGCGCCGGTGACAGCCTGATGCTGCCCTTCAGCCTGCTGTCAACCGGTCAGCCCTGCACCCTGTCGGCCATCATGCAAACCGGCGACCGCGGCCGCCAATGCCATCACGCTCCCTGCGGCAAGCTTTGCCGTGATGCCGCCCTGATGTACGGCGAACACCTGAACATGGTGGGCATCGGCAACAGCGTATACGGGCTGGACAGCCGCAGTCTCACCGACGGCGCATATCTGAAGGAAATCACCTCCGGCGTGAAGCGGCTGGTGGTAAGCCTGCCCGATTCATAAATCTGCAAAGGAGGGACACCCATGCGCATCACTGCCGGAGCCGCTTCAGCTGAACAGGCAGCCGCCTATATTGCCGCCGGTGCGGATGAAATCTTCTGCGGCTATGTGCCCGACAGCTGGACGGAAGATTACGGGCTCACCATGCCCCTCAACCGCCGTGAAGTGCGGTACTGTCCGGTGCAGACGGGCGGCGAAAACGAACTGCGTCTGCTGACGAAGGTCTGTGCCGACCGTGGCGTGCCCGTGTCCCTCACCTTCAATGCGCCCTGCTATCTTCCCCGTCAGCTGGAGGAAGCCTCAGACATCATCGACCATTGCCGCGGCCTTGGCATTCATCAGTTCATCGTGGCCGATCCGGCACTGGCGGTCACCCTGCACCGCCGCGGACTGACGGACAAAATCTCCCTGCACATCAGCGGTGAAGCCGGGGAAATCAACCGGTACACCCTGCAGCTGTGGCAGGGGCTGGGGGCAAAGCGCATCATCCTCCACCGCAAGGTGGGGATGTACAATATGGCAAGCCTGATTTCTGCCGCCCCCGACAGCATGGAATACGAAGCCTTTGCCATGAACGAAATGTGCCATTTCAACGGGGCCTTCTGCGCCGGGCTCCACTGCGATGAGCTGGCCCATCTGTGCCATCTGCCGTGGAAGGCCGTGCCGGTTCGGGAGGGCAGTGCGATTCCCCCTGTCCCGAAAGCGCCGGAGCATCCGCAGGTGCCCGGTCACAGCGGCTGCGGGCTTTGCGCCCTGTGGGACATGGTACAAATGGGCATCACCCACCTGAAGGCCGTCGGCCGGGGCGCCCCCGCAGAAGACATGGCCGAGGATATTTTCGCATTAAAAACAGCCCTGCAGGTGCTGGAAGCATCCCCCTGCAAGGCAGATTATCTGCGCGAAATGAAGCGCCGTATTTTCCCCGATGGCTGCAGCGGCTGCTGCTACTATCCGGTTACAGATTGTACTCGTTGATATACACACCCATGGGCTGGCAGGTTTTCTGCAGCTTTTCCCACTGGTGCCATGCAAAATCCCTGCGGCGGTGATATCCGTTTCGATGCAGGATGTCAATAGCATCCTCCGGGAAGCGCCGGATTTCATCCAGCATATCGTCAAACTCGTCCTCCTCAAGAATCTCGCACATGAGCAGGAAATCCATATCGTCCATATAAGCCTCCTTGGTCCGTCAAAGCACATTCTCTTATGGAGGATAATTCGACAGCGGCGGTCCGGTTTCCTTCCAAATGAAAAAGGCTGTGAAGCGCATTTCGTCTTCACAGCCTGTATTTTATTCCTTGCCGTTCCAGCAGTAGGTGCACAGCTTGTCGGGATCGATGCCCACGCTGGCCAGCATGTCATCCAGCCGATGGAAGCGCAGAGAGGTAAAGTTCAGCTTCTTGCGGATGCCTTCCACCATGTTGGCATACTTTTCACTGTCGGGGTCGGTGTACTCCTGCAGGATTTCGGGGGTTACGTTGCCGTCCTCCAGCTCGGAAATGACCACACGGGCAATCAACTCCATTTCGGAGGTGGAGCGGGAGAAGTTGAGGTACTTGCAGCCGTACAGCAGCGGCGGGCATGCGGGACGGATGTGGACCTCCCTGGCGCCGCTTTCATACAGGAACTCGGTGGTTTCCCGCAGCTGGGTGCCGCGGACGATGGAGTCATCAATCAGCAGCAGGCTCTTGTCCTTAATCAGCTCATGGATGGGAATCAGCTTCATGTGGGCAATCAGGTTGCGCTTTTCCTGAATGGTGGGCATGAAGGAGCGGGGCCAGGTGGGGGTGTACTTGATGAAGGGGCGGGAGAAGGGAATGCCGGTCTCGTTGGCATAACCCACTGCATGGGGCGTGCCGGAATCGGGGATGCCGGCCACCACATCAGCCTTGACATCGTCACGGCGGGCCAGACGGCGGCCGCACTCGTAGCGCATCTCTTCCACGTTTACGCCCTCATACACGGCAGAGGGGTAGCCGTAGTACACCCACAGGAAGGTGCAGATCTTCATCTTGTTGCCGGGCTGCACCAGGGTATGGCACTTCTCGTTGTCAAAGACCACGATTTCGCCCGGGCCCAGCTCACGGTCGGTCTGGAAGCCAAGATTGAGGAAGGAGAAGGATTCAAAGGCGGCGCAGCGCATATCGTCCTTCTTGCCCAGCACCACAGGGGTGCGGCCCAGCTTGTCGCGGGCGGCATAGATGCCCTTGTCGGTGAGAATCAGCATGGACAGGGAGCCGTCGATGCGCTCCAATGCGTACTGAATGCCCTCGATGAAGTTTTCCTTCTGGTTAATCAGGGCGATGACCAGCTCGGTGGGGTTCACCTCGCCGTTGCGCATTTCAAAGAAGTGGGTGCCGCTCTTGATGATTTCATCCACAATTTCCTTGGCATTGTTGATGCGGCTGACGGTGGTCACCGCAAAGGTGCCGTGGTGGGAGCGCACCAGAATGGGCTGCGCCTCAAAGTCGGAGATGCAGCCAATGCCCAGGTGACCCTTCAGATTGGGCAAATCCTTCTCGAACTTGGTGCGGAAGGCAGTGTTTTCAATGTTGTGCAGGGATTTGGAGAATCCGTTTTCGCCGTACACGGCCATACCGGCCCGACGGGTACCCAGGTGGGAATGATAGTCCGTACCGAAGAAAAGCTCAAAATTGATGTTGTCCTTGCCGGCAACGCCAAAAAATCCGCTCATAAACCATTTCTCCTTATATCTGTCACGGGTTATGAATTCTTTACAATATATAAAAACATAAAATTGTTCGGAATTCCATAGCCAATCCGGTGAGATTTTTGCAAATTTTCGCCTACAAACTGCAATCAACGGATAAATAACGAACGATCAGTCACCCTGCCGTTTCTTCGTTCCGAAATCAATGTGGCCGGAAAAGTTCATCCACAGTTCACCTGCGGGTGTACAATGACCATTGTATTAAAATATGAATTGCTTTGTGAAAGGAACATCCTCTATGCTGACACAGTTCCTGGTTTGCCTTGTGGCCGGCGCCGGCGCGGGCTTCGGCACCGGCATTGCGGGCCTGTCCGCCGCGGCGGTTATTGCCCCCATGCTGATTACCTTCCTGCATATGAATCCCTACGAGGCCGTGGGCATCGCGCTGGCCAGCGACGTGCTGGCCTCTGCCGTATCCGCCTGGACCTACAAAAAGAACAACAACATCGATGTGAAAAACGGCGTGGTGATGCTTGTCTCCGTGCTGGTGTTCACGCTGGTGGGCAGCTGGCTTGCCTCTCTGGTGCCGCAGACCACCATGGGCAGCTTTTCCATGGTGATGACGCTGGTCATGGGCCTGAAGTTCATCTTCAAGCCTGTGATGGGCGCCAAAGAGAGCAACAAAAACCGCACCAGAAAGCAAGCCGCCATCTTGTCTGCCCTGTGCGGCGTGATGGTGGGCCTGATTTGCGGCTTCATCGGTGCCGGCGGCGGCATGATGATGCTGATGGTGCTGGTGATGGTTCTGGGCTACGAGCTGAAGACCGCCGTGGGCACCAGCGTGTTCATCATGACCTTCACCGCATTCACCGGCGCTGCCTCCCACTTTGCCATCGGCGGCGGCATCACCCAGCCCGCTGTGCTGGTGATGTGCATCCTGTTCACTCTGCTGGGCGCCCTGCTCACCGCCCGCTTTGCCAACAAGGCCAGCGAAAAGACCATGAACCGTGCACTGGGCATTGGTCTTGTGATTCTCGGTGCCGCCATGCTGGCCGTGAAGCTGCTGTAACAAAAGCAATAAAAAAGGCTGTGAAAAACAATCTTCACAGCCTCTCACAAGACCTCTTCCGCCCCTTCGGGGCACCTTCCCCTCTGGGCTACCTCTAAAAACAGCCCCGAAAACCTCAAAACTGCTTT
>JAUNDF010000008.1:2105-39810 GCA_030526225.1 Clostridia bacterium | reverse complement strand
TTGTAATTTGAGACAAATTAAAAAACCTTCCCCTCTGGGGAAGGTGCCCCGAAGGGGCGGAAGAGGTCTCCTTAAAGGGGCTGTGAAAAGTGTTTTTCACAGCCCCTTCCTTTGTCAGGCCTTCTTGTTGGCCAGGTATTCATTGATGTCGGCCAGCAGCTTGTTCACGTCGATGCCGTGCACCTGGCAGCCCATCTCAATGCTTTCCATGGCGTGGGAGGGGCAGCCGACGCAGTGCATGCCGTTCATCAGCAGCACCTGGCTGATGCCCCAGTCATAGCTGAGCAGTTCGCCCATGGTGGTATCCTTGGTGATTTCCATTGGTGTTTCCTCCTTGTCAAAAGCGGCAGTGCAGCAAGCGCCGCCGTTTTCTTGTGATATTTATCCACGAGGTGCGAAGCCGATTTTCTTCTGCACCTTACGCAGCGTTTTGGTGGCCAGATAGTTGGCCGTTTTGGCGTTCTCGTCCAGAATGCCCTGCAGGTAAGCCTTGTCGGCAATCAGGCGCTTGAACTCGGTCTGCATGGGCTCCAGCGCGGCAATAACGCAATCGGCCACGCGGGTCTTCAGCACACCGTAGCCCTGACCGGCAAATTCCTGCTCCAGCTGCTCCAGAGAGCCGGCGCCCAGTGCGGACATGATGGACAGCAGGTTGCTGACGCCGGGCTTGTTTTCCGGGTCGAAGCGAATCTCGCCGTCGGAGTCGGTCACGGCGCGCTTAATCTTGCGGCGGATGGTGTCGGGGTCATCCAGCAGAGCCACAAAGGTATCCTCGGGGTCAGACTTGGACATCTTCTTGGTGGGCTCCTGCAGGCTCATGATCTTGGCACCCACCTTGGGGATGTAGCCCTCGGGGATGGTGAACACGTTGCCGTATACCTGATTGAAGCGCTGGGCGATGTCGCGGCACAGCTCCAGGTGCTGCTTCTGGTCAACGCCTACGGGCACCAGATCCGTCTGGTACAGCAGGATGTCGGCGGCCATCAGCACGGGATAGGTGAACAGGCCCGCGTTGATGTTATCCGCATGGGAGGCGGACTTGGCCTTGAACTGGGTCATGCGGTTCAATTCACCCATATAGGTGAAGCAGTTGAGAATCCAGCCCAGCTCGGCATGGGCGCTCACATGGCTCTGGCAGTACACCAGGCTCTTCTTGGGGTCGATGCCGCTGGCGATGTAGATGGCGGCCAGCTCCAGGCAGCGGCGGCGCAAATCCGCCGGATTCTGCCGCACGGTGATAGCATGCTCATCCACGATGCAGTAGATGCAGTCGTAGTCATCCTGCATCTGGGAAAAATTCTTCAGTGCGCCGATGTAGTTGCCCAGCGTCAGCGTACCGGAGGGCTGAATGCCGGAGAAAATAATCTTTTTCTTTTCCTGTGTCTGGTTTTCCATATTGATAATCTCCTTGTTGAAAGGATTGCGGTTACTCCTTCCGTCACGGCTTCGCCGTGCCACCTCCCTCGAAGAGGGAGGTTTTCTTCCGGGACATGCTGCCATCTTAAAATGAACAACAGGGGCAAACCAGCCCTACCTCCCTCTTTGAGGGAGGTGCCTCGTGAGAGGCGGAAGGAGTTTTTCGCAGGTAATCGTTACTCAATTATTCCGCGCACAGCCGCAGCAGTGCGTTGGCGAAAATCTTGGCAGAGCGGACAAGGCCGGTGACGGTGATGTATTCATCCGCCTGATGGGCCAGGTCCTCGTCATCGGGGAAGGCCGCACCGAAGGCAACGCCCTGCTTGAGCACCTTGGCGTAGGTACCGCCGCCGATGGCGATGGCGCCGGACTTGTCGCCGGTCTCCTCCTCGTAGGCGGCCAGCAGCTTGGTCACCAGCTCGCTGTCGGCAGGCACATGATGGGGTGCCTTCTTCTCGGTGGTCTTCACGGTGATGCCAACCAGCTTCTCGCGGATGGTCTTCTCGATATCATCCAGACTGGCGGCCACAGGGCAGCGCATATCCAGCGTGGCGGTGATGGTGCCGTTTTCCAGATGCAGGATGCCGATGTTGTTGGTCAGGGGGCCGGACAGCTCATCGGCACAGGCAACGCCCAGGGAAGCACCGTCGGTCTCCATGCCCACGCAGTCGGCAAGGGTCTTGAAGGCACCTTCCACGCCCAGCTCGCGCAGCATCAGCAGCAGCATGCCGATGGCATTGCGGCGGCCTTCGGGCATGGCGGCATGGCCGGGGATGCCCTCGGCAACAAGCTTCACGCCGTCAGCAGTCAGTTCAACGGTATAGGGCAGGCCGGTCTTGGCAGCATAGGCGGCGGCCTTGTCGGCCACCTCCTGACCGCCTTCCACCACAGCCTCGCACAGGCCGGGAATCACGTTGGGGCGCTCGCCGGTGAACAGCTTCTTCACCTGCAGACCCTCTGCGGATGCGGGGGCGGTCAGCAGGGAGTGCAGCAGACCCTTTTCGGTGTTGATGCAGGGGAAGCATGCATCGGGAGAGAAGCCCATTTCGGGCATTTCTGCGTGTTCGCAGTAGTACTCCATGTCCTCCCAGCCGCTTTCCTCATCGGTGCCCAGAATCATGCGGATGGTGCGCTTCAGGGGCACACCGGCCTCCTTGATGGCCTTCATGGCGTACAGGCCGGCCACCACGGGGCCCTTGTCATCGCTGGTACCGCGGCCGATAATCTTGTCACCCACGCGGGTGGCGGTAAAGGGCGGGGTAGTCCAGCCGTCACCGGCGGGCACCACATCCAGATGGCCCAGCACAGCAACTGCCTCGGGTGCATCACCCAGGTCGATGTCGCAGGCGTAGCCATCATAGTTGCGGGTCATAAAGCCCATGGTCTCGGCATCCACCATGGCCATGTCCAGCATGCGGCGGATTTCCTGACCGAAGGGTGCGCCCTCCTCGCCCTCTGCCTTCAGGGACGGGACAGCAATCCAGCGGCACAGCGTTTTGGCCATGTCCTCTGCGTAGGAATCAATCAGGTCGTAAATCTTCTTATCCATGAAACCTTTCCTCCTGTATCAGGTTTTTGATTCATGCATTGCGGGGATCGTTGGAGCGCTTTTTCGGCGCATCGGGGTCGATGAACTCAATCTCCATGCGCTGAAAGGGTACGCTTTCAAAAAAGGCATCAGGGGCAAAGCGCGTTTGCCCGAATTCCTCCCATTCCCGCTGATTTTTGTCCAGCCAGATGGGCTTGGGCAAATCCAGCTGATGGCAGGCCTCCTCCAGCGCGTCCTGCGGGTCGCGCCGGTCGCAGGGGACCGTTGCCTGTTGCTCGATGCGGTGATGGCGGATGGTCCGCAGCCATAAACCCTGTGCCATTGTATTCCTCCAAAGAAAAATTATACCATCATTTATTATGCCACAAATAAAACAATGTTGCAAGGGCTAACCGGCCGCTTTTCCCCTGCATGCAAAACAGCCCCCGCGGTAAGGCGGAGGCTGTGAGGGAATCGCGAATTACTTGTTTTCTGCCAGCAGGCGGGTAATGGTAGCACGGACGGCACCGGGGCCGGCGTTCATCTCGTTGAACAGGGCAACCACCTTGTCGCCCAGACCGCACTGGAACAGGTCCACGCCGAAGATTTCCTTGTCGCTGTACAGGGGCTTCAGGGTTTCGGCATCCACCTTGTCGCCCAGCTTGATGGAGGCAACGATGGCGGTCAGCTTGTCCATGTTGGGGTCGGGAGACTTTTCGAAGGCATTGCCGTCATCACCGATGCCCATCAGGTAGCGGCCATAGCCGGCCAGCACGGCAGGGATGAAGTTGAGGAAGGACAGGTCGGTCTTGCCCTCGGCCATGTAAGCCTTCATGGTCTCGCCGAAGCGGACGGGCAGCTTCTTGGAGGTGTCGCAGGCAATGCGCTGGGGGGTATCGGGCATGAAGGGGTTGGGCAGGCGCTGCTCAACAACCTCGTCGATGAACTTCTTGGCGCTCATGACCTTGGGGTCCACCACCACGGGCAGACCTTCCACATAGCCCACCTTCTTCACCAGCTCAACCAGCATGGGGTCGGACATTTCGGTGGAAATCTTGTCCATGCCCAGCACGCAGCCGAAGATGGCCAGACAGGTGTGCAGGGGGTTGAGGCAGGTACAGACCTTCATCTTCTCGATGCGGTCCACGGTGTCGCGGTCGCCGAAGATGACGCCCACCTTTTCCAGCGCAGGACGGCCGTTGGGGAACTTGTCCTCGATGGCCAGATACTCGCACTCCTCCGCATTGACCATGCCGGACACGAAGGTGTGCTTTACGGTCTCCACGGCGTTCATGCCCTCCAGCTCATCAGCGGCCAGAATATCCAGCACGCTCTGGGCGGGACGGGGGGTAATCTTGTCAATCATGCTCCAGGTGAAGGACACCTTGTCGGAGTTGAGGTAATCCACAAAGCCCTGATCCACCAGACCCTTGGCCAGCCAGGAATTGACAATCAGGTCAATGGCATTTTTGAGGATGGTGCCGTTGTGGCTGCAGTTGTCCATGCTGACCATGGCCACAGGCAGCTGACCGGCCTTGTAGCGCAGGTTGAGCATGTAGGCCAGCTTGCCGATGATGGACACGGGGGCTTCCATGCTGTCGAAGTCACCCTTGCAGAAGGGCAGCGGATTGCCCTGACCATCCACCACGGCGTAGCCCTTCTCGGTGATGGTCATGGAGACCATCTGCAGGGAGGGGCTGGTCATGATTTCTTCCACGCGGGCCTTGTCCTTGTGGTAGCCGTGGGCTTCGGCCACAGAGGCCACCACGCGCTTGTCCACGGTGCCGTCCTTCTTCAGGGAAACGGCCAGGCACAGGTTGTCATAGGGGTCGAAGGCCTTGTCGATGATGTCCTCATCGTAGCATTCCACCACGCACATGCCAGTCTTCATATCGCCGGATTCAATCAGCTTCTGCAGCAGCACGCAGGGGAAAGCGCGCAGGATGTTGCCGGCGCCGAAGTGCACCCACTGGGGAGCCTTGGCGGTTTCGGCACGGACAGCTTCAATATCAAACTTGGGCAGGATGTAGCCCTTCTCGGCAAACTGCGGATTGCGGATACCTTCCAGATTCAGCTTCATATTTTCATCCACCTCTTACTTGCGATTGTACATCAGACCGTCATATACACCCTGGATGTACTGGCAGCCCAGAGCGCGGTCATACAGGCCGTAGCCGGGCATGGCCTTTTCACCCCAGATCATGCGGCCGTGGTCGGGGCGCCAGGGACCGTCAAAGCCGATGTCAATGAAGGCCTGCACAATGCCCACCATATCCAGCGTACCGTCGCAGGACAGATGTGCAGCTTCCTCAAACACGCCGGGAGCCTCATGCTTGGTGTTGCGGATATGGGCAAAGTGGATGCGGCCCTTGAGGCTGTGGATGATGTCGATGATGTCATTGTTGGGGTCGGAGGACAGGGAGCCGGTGCACAGGGTGATGCCGTTGTGCTTGTTGGGCACAGCGTTGATCAGGCGCAGCAGGTGCTCCTTGCTGCGGATGATGCGGGGCAGACCGAACACACTCCAGCAGGGGTCATCGATGTGGATGGCCATGTTGATGTCGTACTTGTCGCACACAGGCATGATGGCGTTGAGGAAGTATACCAGATTCTGGAACAGCTTCTCCTCATCCACGTCCTTGTACATTTCAAACAGTTCCTTCACATGAGCCAGGCGCTCGGGCTCCCAGCCGGGCATCACGAAGCCGTTGGAATTGGAGTCAATGGCCTCGAACATCTTTTCGGGGTCAATCTTGTCGATTTCAGCCTGATTGTAAGCCAGCACGGTGGAGCCGTCGGGGCGCACCTTGGCCAGATCGGAACGGGTCCAGTCGAAGACGGGCATGAAGTTGTAGCACACCATGTGGATGTCTTCCTGACCCAGCTTCTCCAGGGTGTTGATGTAGTTCTGGATGTACTTGTCGCGGTCGGGGGTGCCCACCTTGATGGCATCATGGATGTTCACGCTCTCGATGCCCAGCACCTTCAGGCCGGCGGCTTCCACGGTGGTCTTCATCTTGCGGATTGCTTCCAGGCTCCACTCTTCGCCGGGCTTGGTGTCGTACAGGGTGGTGATGACACCCTCCATGCCGGGAATCTGACGAATCTGCTGCAGGGTTACGCTGTCGTGACCTTCACCATACCAACGGAAAGACATCTGCATAATCAGTTACCAATCCTTTCTAAATTCTGACAGATATTTGCTCTGTCAATTTCGTGTCAAATTGTTCCTTTTTCACGAAATGCTCCCCAACCGGCCATATGAACATGGTAAGCGGGAAGCATCCGTATTATTCAAAATAGTCGGGCTCAAGCGAGGCAATCAGCTTCTGCTGGCTGCCGATGTGGTGCATGTGCTCCTTTTCAAGGATGATGCACCGGCGAATGTCCCGTTCGCGCGCTGCCTGCAGGATGGCAATGTGCTCGTTCACGCTCAGCTGGCTGTTGTTTTCAAACCGTCCGGACAAAAGCCGGAACCGCTGATAGTGCACGCAGTACTTTTCAATCAGCCGCAGGGAATACATCTGGTTGATTTTTTCAAAGAAAACCTTGTGGAATTCAAAGTCCCAATCCAGCACACGGGCATAGTCATCCTCTGCCAAAGCCTGGGCCTGACGGCCGATGGCATTCTGCATGGTGACAAAGTCCTCCTCCGCGGCCACCGGGATAAACTCGGTGATGGCGTGAATCTCAAGCCCTTCACGGAAGAACTGCTCCTGCTGGATGCGCGACAAATTCAGCGGGCTGACCCGACAGCCGCGCTGGGGATAAATCTCAACCAGAGATTCGGCGCTCAGCCGCATCAGCGCATCCCGCACAGGGGAACGGCTGATGTTCAGCGTTTCGGCGATGTCCTTGATGTTCAGGTTTTCGCCGGGCTTCAGGCGCATGGAAAGGATGGCCTCCCGCAGCTGCTCATAAACGCTGTCACCCACGGTACGCGGCGCCACAGCACCCATCGACTGCAAGTCGAGCATCCTTTCCACCACCTTTCAAGCATGTTAAATTATGCGAACAGACTGGGCAGCCACAGAGAAATCTGCGGGATGAAGGTCACCATCAGCAGGGTAACAATCATGCACAGATAGAAGGGCATCGTTGCCTTAACAACCTTTTCCATGGGGCACTTACCCACAGCAGAGCCGATGAACAGCACAGCGCCCACGGGCGGGGTCAGCAGACCGATGCCGCAGTTCAGGATGACCATGATGCCGAACTGGATGGGGTCGATGCCGGCAGACACAGCCACAGGCAGCAGGATGGGGGTTGCAATCAGGATGATGGGAGCCATGTCCATGATGCAGCCCAGCACCAGCAGAATCACGTTCAGCAGCAGGGCGATGACGATGGGGTTGGAGGACACGCTGGTAATCAGCTGTGCAGCCATTTCCGGCACGTGCAGGTTGGTGAGGCAGTAGCCGAAGGCAGCGGAGGTGGAAATCAGAATCAACACGATAGACAGGGTGTCGATGCAGCTTTCCAGTGCCTTCCAAACGCCCTTCCAGTTCAGGCCCTTGTAGATGAACACGGATACAAGCAGGGAGTAGATAACGGCGATAGCGGCGGATTCGGTAGCGGTGAAAATGCCGCCCACAACGCCGAACACCACGATAACGATGGCCAGCAGAGCCCAGATGGAGGTGCCCAGCTGCTTAATCAGACGCTTTACGGAGAAGGGCTCGCCCTTGGGGTAGTTGCGCTTGACGGAGATGATGTAGGAGCCGATCATCAGGGACAGGGCCAGCAGAGCGCCGGGCAGGTAGCCTGCCATAAACAGGGAGCCAACGGAGATGCCGCCGGCGGTGGTGGCGTAGATGACCATGTTGTGGGAAGGCGGCACCAGCAGACCCTCGCAGGAGGAGGTGATGGTAACAGCCGTGGAGAAGTCGGCGTCGTAGCCTTCATCCACCATCATGGGGATGAGGATGGAGCCCAGAGAAGCGGTGTCAGCAGCAGCGGAACCGGAGATGCCGCCAAAGAAGTAGGAAGCCACGATGTTTACCATGGCCATGCCGCCGCGCATCCAGCCAACGCAGGCATTGGCCAAAGCAATCAGCTTCTGGGAGATGCCGCCGGAGCCCATCAGAACACCCATGGTGATGAAGAAGGGCACAGCCATCAGGGAGTAGGACCAAACACCGTTCACCATCTGCTGGGCCAGGGTGTTCAGGTTCCAGCCCATGGTGGCAAGGCACAGGGCAGTGGACAGGCCTACGGCGTAGGCAATGGGGAAGCGCAGGAAAATCATGACAAAGAAGCTGCCGAGCAGCACCAGAATACCGAGGGACTGAGCATCCATGAATTACTGCACCTCCTTTGCGGGCTCTTCTTGTACGAAGAAGGCTTTGATGTGACGATAGATGGCTTCGATTTCAAACAGAATCATGGAAACACCGGCAACAGGCACGGGCAGGTACATCCATACACGGCTGAGGGTGGGGATGGATTCATACTTGCCGAACTTGGCCAGCGGGGAATTACAAATGTTAAGACCGGTCTGAATCATGATGACGGCCAGCACCAGCACGGCAACGTCAGCCACGATATCAAGCACCTTAATCAGCTTCTTGGGCAGCTTGTTGTCAAGAGCGGTCATGCGGATGTGAGCACCTCTGCGGATGCCCAGTGCAGCGGAGAGAACAGCCATGTAAACCATGAAGGTCAGCACCATCTGTTCGCCCCATGCGGGAGCGGGAATAAAGGAAACGTAACGGCCCAGTACGGACAGTACAGTAATGGCAATGTCAGCGATGAGCAGGATTTTGCAGATGAACATGACAATCTTGTATGTCCAGTCATACACAACTTCCAGCTTGTCGAGTGTTTTGAAAATTTTCGGCATTCGGTTCATTGCTCCTTTCTTTTCTTACTCGGGTTCCGCGGACAACCAGGTTAACCGGAGAGAAACCCCTGAAAAAAGTCCTGATAGGAAACAGGAGCACAGGGAGACTCCCTGTGCTCCAGGCATGTTTACTGATTGATATCAGCCATGCAGATTACTGCATGTCGATAATCTGCTGGTACAGGTCAGCGTGTACGGCAACAGCAGCCTTGATGGCGTCAACGTCAGCCACAGCAGCCTGCCAAGCGGACTTGTCTTCTACGGGGATGATGGTGCAGCCGGCAGCGATCAGCTCTTCGGTAACAGCAGCTTCAGCAGCGGCAACGCCAGCCTTGTTCTCGGCGGAAGCATAAGCGGCAGCTTCTTCCACCCAAGCCTGCTGCTCAGCAGTCAGCTTGTTCCAGGCATTGTCGGTGATGATCAGCTGTACAGCACCCAGGGTGTGGCCGTCCAGCATCAGGTAGGGAGCAACTTCGGGGAAGGCGTTGGCCTTGTAGTTGGCGATGGGCTGTTCAGCAGCGTCAACAACGCCGGTCTGCAGAGCAGAGTACAGCTCGGTGAAGGGAACAACAGCAGCGTTGGCGCCCAGAGCGGAAACCATGCCGGTCATGATGGGGTCCTCGGAAACGCGAACCTTCATGCCCTTCAGGGAGTCGATGTCGGTGACTTCGTTCTTGAAGAAGAAGTGACGGAAGCCTTCTTCGCCGTAGGCCAGGCCGCGCAGGGGCAGACCCATGGTCTGGGGCTCAGCCAGGAATTCCTTGGCCAGGTCAGATTCAGCGAACTTCCAGAAGTGCTCTTCACCGGTGAAGGTGTAGGGCAGGGACAGCAGGGTTGCCTTGGAGCAGCCGTAGCTGGACAGAGCGAAAGCGGAGATACGGGCCACGTCAACGGTGTCGCCGCCCATCAGGATGCCGTCCAAAACCTTGGCTTCAGCGCCCAGCACGCCAGAGTACTGAACGTCAACCAGGATTTCGCCGCCGGACAGTTCTTCCAGCTTGGCCTTGAAGTCAGCAGCAATCTTGCCGACGATGGTGTCAGCAGGGTTAACTTCTGCGTAGGTCAGGGTGATAGGATCAGCCATTGCGGCGGTGGCGCCCAGAATCAGGGCCAGAGCCAGAACGAGAGCAAGAACCTTCTTCATTTCAGGTTTCCTCCTTTTTTTAGGGGCGGATTCCCCGCTCCTTCATGACAACATCTTAACACACTAATATATCAGTGTCAAGGACAAATTGCAGTTTCTGGTATAAAAATTTGATTATCGACCATCTGTTAACATTTTGTCTTGTTTTTCGGAGAAATATGTGGCACAATAGGCTCATGCCCGATATTTGCCATAAAACGGAGGTTATACCATGTCCGAGCAAACAACCCGCTCCGAAAACGAGGAGCTGCAGCAGAACGCTGCTATTAATAAGGAAAAGAAAAAGAAGAAAGAACTCATCACCGACCCTTCCCTCCCCGGCATCCACTGCCGCGTGAATCTGACGGCCGATTTGTTCCGCCGCTTTGCCATGTATGATACCTTTGTCAAGCAGCGGCGCTATTTCCTGCCCCTGGGCTTTTGCGCCATCATGCTCTTCTTCGCCACGGTGGCCTTCCTTGCCAAGGACAAGCCCCAGCATATCCTCATCGGCAGCATCCTGACCGTTGTGGGGCTGTCCCTGCCCCTGACCTACTGGCTGACCTACCGCTCCTCCCTGAAGGGCATCATCAAGGCCAACAAGTTCCCCAAGGATGTCTACGAGCTGCGCCTGACTGAGGAAAAGGACGGCCTGAAGATTCACTCCCTGACCAACACCAAGGAGCAGGCCGCCTACAAGTGGGAGCAGGTGTTCCGCGCCGTGCGCACCAAGGGCTGCATCTACCTGTACCCCGCGCCCATCAAGGCATTCCTGCTGCCTGATGGTCAGGCTGATGTCTCCCCCGACGAGCTGTGGGCCTTCCTGAAAAAGGTCCTGCCGGAAGCAAAGCTGAAGGAATACAAAACGAAATAACAGCCATCCGAAAACTGATATCAGAAAGAGGGATTATTAATGAAAGCTTCTGTCATCCGCACCGGCGACCAGACCATCACAGACCTGGGCGGCGGCGTGTCCCGCTGCGTGCTGTCCCACAATCAGGAAATGATGCTTGTCCGCGTGATGTTTGAAACTGGCGGCATCGGCGCCATGCACGCCCATCCCCACACCCAGAGCACCTATGTGGTCTCCGGCAAATTCCGCTTCACCATCGACGGCAGGGACGAGGAGGTCTGCGCCGGGGATACCATCACCTTCCCTTCGGGCATCCCCCACGGCACCATCTGCCTTGAAAAGGGCGAGCTGATTGACATTTTCACCCCCTGCCGGGAGGATTTTCTGAAGTAATCACGCAAATTTCCATTTTCTGCTTGCATTTTTCATTAAAGTGTGTTAATATTTTCGCGAAGTGAATACAATGAAGTCTTTGGGGCAGGGTGAAAATCCCGACCGATGGTATAGTCCATGACACATCCTTTACAGGGTGTTTGATCCGGTGAAATTCCGGAACCGACGGTACAGTCCGGATGGGAAAAGACGTTTCATACAGGTGGCTTTTTATTTGCGCCGCCCATGAACAATCCGAGGCTTGATTGCATCAGCTTCGGATTATTTTATTTTCATGAGGAGGCTGCTTATCATGAGCACCACAAAGCGTTCCAACCTTTCCGTACAGTACCTGACCCGTATCGCCCTGCTGGCCGCAGTGGCATCCGTTCTGTTCCTGATTGAGATCCCCGTCGTCGCCTTCTACAAGCTGGACCTGAGCAACCTGCCCGTCATGCTGGCTGCCTTCTCCATGGGCCCCGTGCCCGCCCTGATTACCCTGGGCGCCAAGTCCCTGCTGGGCCTGCTGCACACCACCTCCGCCGGTGTGGGCGAGCTGGCTGACTTCATCATGGGTGCCGCGCTGGTTCTCCCCGCCGCCCTGTTCTACAAGGCCAACAAGACCCGCAAGGGCGCTCTGGTGGGCATGCTCATCGGCACCGTTTGCATGATTCTGGTCAGCGTGCTGGTCAACTGGCTGATTATGATTCCCTTCTACATGAACGCCTACGGCATGCCCATGGCCGCTGTGGTCGGCATGGCCCAAAAGGCACTGCCCTTTGTTGATACCGAGCTGAAGCTGCTGCTGTGCGTCACCGCTCCCTTCAACCTGCTCAAGGGCGTGGTGCTGAGCATCCTGACCTACATCATCTACAAGCCCCTGTCCCCCATCCTGAAGGTAAAGCGCTGATTGGGGCATACAAAAAAGGAGCCATCGCGGCTCCTTTTTTTGTGTTCATTTTTAATCCTGATTGCGCAGGATGATGTGCCCGTCCTCGATGGCATCCACGATGGCCAGAGACACCACCTTGATGCCCTGCTCCCGCAGCTTGGCGCCGCCGGGCTGAAAGCCCTTCTCCACGCAGATGCCGGCACCCACGCACTCGCAGCCGGCCTGCTCAAGAATATTGCGCAGACCCTCCACCGCCTCGCCGTTGGCCAGGAAGTCGTCGATAATCAGCACGCGCATGCCCTTTTCCAGATACTGGCGGCTGACGCGCACGCAGTTGAGCTTCTTGTGAGTGAAGGAATACACCTGTGCCGTGTAGGCGTTGGGGTCCATGGTGGCAGGGTCGCCCTTCTTGGCAAACACCACCGGGATGTTGCCGAAGGCCTGTGCGGTGGTGATGGCGGTGGCAATGCCGCTGGATTCCACGGTGAGAATCAGGTCCACCTGTGCATCCGCAAAGGCATCATGGAAGGCCTGCCCCATGCGGGTGGCCAGTGCCACGTCAATGCGGTGGTTCAGGAAACTGTCCACCTTTACAATATCGCTGCCGATGCCCTTGCCCCGGGTCAGAATCGCTTCGTTCAGTGCATCCATGCCTGCATCCTCCAAATCCGAATGAATTGGCATTATTGTACAGCAAACCTTCGCCTTTGGCAAGGGTTTCCGGAATATCGGAAAGATGATTCCTTACCCCTCGCTCGCCTGCAGTTCATCCATGGAGATTTGTCCGGCGGTCTGCGGGCGGAAGTCCATGGCCGTATCCGGCACAAAGTCCGCGCCGATGCGGTAGTCAATCCCCGCCTTTTTCGCCTGGGCAATCTGATACCGCCGGGGCACATGGTAGGTCTTGCCGTCCCGGACGAAATACGCCCCTGTCTGATGGAACAGGAAGGGAATGTCCTTCTCCACGCACTGGGCCCGCACATCCAGCACCCATTCGTAGTGCAGCGGGCGCACATTCAGCCCCGATTCACCGGAGCAGGCCACCTCCATAATGTCATCGCACAGGTAAGGCCGCAGGTCGATGGGGGTCAGCATGGGGCCGAGAATCACGGACTTCATGCGAATGGGCAGCGACAGAAAAACAGGCATCCGTTCATCGGCCCTTGCCTGATTTTCGCAGGTACAGCCCACCATCACGTTGGGGTAGCCGTCGCCCCAGTCATGGGGGATGCAGTCCATAAACCGGTCGATGCGCTTGGTGAAAAAGTAAAACAGGCAATCCTGCCGCTGCCGCATCATCTGCCAGCATTCATCCCGCCACGGGTCGGCATCCTTCAGCAGAAAATCGGAGGAAAAGCAGGTGAACACCATGGACCCCGGCGGAATCTTCCACGAGCCGTCCCTCTTGCGCTTGACGGGCAGATGGAAGCCCTGGGTTTTGCGGCATTCCGCGGTGGGAATCTCCGCGCCGCGATGGGCATCCTGCCGGTACACATAGCAGTAGCGGCAGCCCTCGGAGATTTTGGTGCAGCCGTGCCAGGGATTCCAGTTTTCGTAATGCATAACGGTTTACCGGGCGCGAGAGCGTTTATGCCTGTGCGCCGACCCACTTGACAATGTCGGGCAGAAGGGTGTCGCGGTTTTCCTCATCCACGGTGATGAGCCATACATCCTCCCGGGCCTTGATTTGCGCCACCAGCTCACTGCGGCAATCCTGCAGGATGCCCAGCACGTGGATGTCACTGTCCAGAATGTCCAGAATTTCATGGCAGTAGGCGGGGCTTTTGTTCTCCGCCTTGCCGATTTCATCCATCAGGAACCAGCGCTTGTTTTCCCTGCGGCAGGCCTGCAGAAGAGCGGTGCCGTTCCGGTCGAATGCATCCGGCACGGCCACGATGCGCTGTTCGCCCACCCGGGCGCAGATGATAAAGTCGTTCATCCAGTCGGGCACATCACAAAAGGCATGCATGCTGTAGCCCCGCTTGGCCTCACCGATATAAATGGGGCAGGTGCGGAAGCCGGTGACGTCCAGCCCGCATGCTTCCATCACCTTGTTGAGCAAGGTGGATTTGCCCACCTGCTTGCGGCCGGTCAGAAACAGGTGCTTCATGCTTTTGCCTCCGCGGCCCACTGCCGCAATGTGGCCAGCTGCTCTGCTGTCAGCTGCAGCTTTACGCCATCCACGGTGACGCTGGTCTGCTCGTCGGCGCACTTGCGCTCGTTCTTGTGGCAGCCGCACTGGCAGAAGCCGTCATCCGTCACCCCGGCAACCGGCGGCAGGGGGATGTCCAGCGCATCGGTCAGCTGCACATCATCCACATGGGCCAATACAAAATCCGCCAGCGCATCCGCTTCGGTCAGGGGATTGAACCGGGGCAGGGGCAGGTCAATTTCGGGCTTGTCGGCAATGCGGCCCACGAAGCACAGCGTCAAATCGTTGCAGCGAAGCAGCGCATCCTCCTGTTGATGGGCTGCCACCAGCCGCGGCACGGGCGCGTTGTAATCACCCTCGAGAATTACCACATCGCAGCCCTGCAGGGGCTGCAGCACCTGTGTCAGGGGCAGCCGGCGCTTATAAATCACAGCCGTTTCGCCCTTGGCACGGGCCACCACCACCTCTGCACCGGCAGCGGCATGGCGGCCGGTGTTGCTGGTGGGCTTATCGATGGAGAAGGTGGGGCAGAACACCGTTTTGGCGGTAGCCACCTTCAGCCCCCGGCGAATCAGCGCTTCAGTCAGCTGGGTGACGGTGGTGGTTTTGCCGCTCTTGCGAATGCCCACAACAGAAATCAGTTTCATTTTTCATTTCCTCGGTTATCATATAATTGATGGCGTGCATAATCGCTTTCATTATAGTTGATTCCGCCGTCATTGTCAAAGCGGTGCGGCCGACGCCTGTTCGGCTACCGTTCGTTCGTTAACAAATTAACTTGTCACGGTTCAATTAGTGTGCTATAATCATACAGCTATTGGAGGTACATTTCGATGAAACTGATTGATACTGTTAACGCAGAAGGGCACGTGCTGTGCCACGATATTACCGTGATTATCAAGGGTGTCAAGAAGGGCGTGGCCTTTAAAAAGGGCCATGTGGTCCGCAAGGAAGACATCCCCGAGCTGCTGAAGCTGGGCAAGGACCATCTCTATATTTGGGAAAAAGAAGACAACATGCTCCACGAGGATGAGGCTGCCGCCATCCTGCGGGACATCTGTCAGGGCGAAAATGTTTTGGCCGGTGAGCCCAGCGAGGGCAAAATCGAGCTGACCGCCGCCTGTGACGGTCTGCTGGTGATTGACAGCGAGCATCTGCGCGCCGTGAACCATGTGGAACAGATTACCATCGCCAGCCGCCACGGCATGACCCCTGTGAAAAAGGGCGACAAGCTGGCCGGCACCCGCGTGATTCCGCTGGTGATTGAAAAGGAAAAGATGGATGAGGCCAGACAGGCCGCCGGTGACAAGCCGCTGATTTCCGTCAAGCCCTTCCGCCCCCTGAAGGCCGGCATCGTCACCACCGGCTCTGAGGTGTACTACGGCCGCATTCAGGATACCTTCACCCCCGTGGTGGAAGGCAAGGTCAAGGAGCTGGGCATGACGGTGATGGGTCACGAGAAATGCCCCGATGACCGCCAGATGATTATCGATGCCATCCACAAGCTGCTGGACGGCGGTGCAGAGCTGATTCTCACCACCGGCGGCATGAGCGTGGACCCCGATGACAAGACCCCCGGCGCCATCCGTGAGGCAGGCGCCCGCGTGGTGACCTACGGCGCACCCGTGCTGCCCGGCGCCATGATGCTCATCGGCTACTTCGACCACAACGGCCGTCAGGTGCCTGTGCTGGGTCTGCCCGGCTGCGTGATGTATGCCCGCCGCACCATCTTTGATCTGATGCTGGTGCGCGTGGCCGCCGGCATTGAAATCACCCGGGATACCGTTACCAATCTGGGTGAAGGCGGTCTGTGCCTGAACTGCGACATCTGCACCTACCCCAACTGCGGCTTCGGAAAGTGAGGAAATGCTGATGGAAACCCTGGAATCAGCCCTGTCCCTGCTGCTGGACCATGTGGCTTGCGGCGGTGAAACGGAGCAGGTTGCCTTGCTTGACAGCGTAGGCCGGGTGGCCGCAGCTGCTGTCACCTCCCCCATCCAGGTGCCGCCCTTTGACCGTTCTCCTCTGGACGGCTATGCCGTACACAGCGAGGATATCGCCTCCGCATCCCCCGAGTCACCCGTAACGCTGAAGGTCATCGGCGAGGCGGATGCCGGCTGCGGCGAGGTGTTCCGCCCCATGCGCGGGGAAGCGCTGCGCATCATGACTGGTGCCCCTGTCCCCAGGGAATGCGACTGCGTGATTATGCAGGAACGCACCAACGAGGGCATGGACACGGTGGAAATCTACGCCCCTGTGGGCCACGGCAAAAACATCTGCTGGGCCGGTGAGGATGTATCCCTGGGCCAGACCGTGCTGGAGGCCGGCACGCAGATTACCTGTGAGCACATCAGCGTTCTGGCCAGCCTTGGTGTTACCCATCTGACCTGCTATCGCCGCCCGAAGGTGGCGCTGCTGTGCACTGGCGATGAGCTGAAGCAGCCGGGCGAAGCGCTGACCTTCGGCAAAATTTATGATTCCAGCCGCAGCATGCTGACGCTGCGCATCCGCCAGCTGGGGGCCGAATGCATCCCCCTGATGAGCGAGGCCGATGACCCGGAGCGCGTGGCCCGGGTGCTGACCGAGGCCCTTGAGACCGCCGACCTTGTGATTACCACCGGCGGCGTATCCGTGGGCAAAAAGGATATTTTCCATCAGGTGCTGCCCCTGATGCAGGCCAATCGCCTGTTCTGGAAGGTGGCCATCAAGCCCGGCACCCCCATGATGGCAGGCACCGTAAACGGCAAGCTGATGATCTGCCTGTCCGGCAACCCCTTTGCCTCCCGGGCCTGCTTTGAGCTGCTGGCACGGCCGGTGATTGAAAAGCTGTGCGGCATCCCTGCACCCATTGACCGGCGGGTGAAGACCGTGTTCCGCGGCAGCTTCCCCAAGGGCGGCAAGCAGCGGCGCATCGTCCGTGCCCGGTTTGACGGCACCTGCGCCCGGCTGACGGCGGACAACAATTCCTCCGGCTCCCTGTTTGCCATGATTGGGGCCAACTGCCTGATGGACATCCCTGCCGACCATGGTGAGCTGCATGACGGCGACGAAGTGGAGATTGTATTGCTATGATTGAACAGCTGACACATTTTGACGATAAAGGTCAGGCCATTATGGTGGACGTGACCGACAAAACGGAGACCAAGCGCACCGCCATCGCCAAGGGCACCATTCGCCTTGGCAGACCTGCCATGACCGCCATTCTTGAGGGCACCGCCGCCAAGGGCGATGTGCTGGGGGTGGCCCGGGTGGCCGGCATCATGGGCGTAAAGCGCACCTCCGACCTGATTCCCATGTGCCATCCGCTGATGCTGGGCAAGTGCTCCGTGGATTTTGACATCCGCGAGGAGGACTGCGAAATCGATGCCATCTGCACCGCCTCCCTCAAGGGACTGACGGGGGTGGAGATGGAGGCCCTCACCGGCGTGAGCGTGGCGCTGCTGACCATCTATGACATGTGCAAGGCCATCGACAAGCGCATGGAAATCACCAACATTCACCTTTGCAAAAAAACAGGCGGCAAGAGCGGTACCTTTGTGGGTGACGCCGCCTACGAAGAGGAGCAACCGACGAATGATTGACCGTTTGGGCCGGCAGATTGACTATCTGCGCGTATCCATCACGGACCGGTGCAACCTGCGCTGCATCTACTGCATGCCGGAGCACGGCGTACAATCCCTGGAGCACAGCAAAATCCTCACCTTTGAGGAGATTGAGCAGCTGGTCCGGCTGGGGGCCGATCTGGGCATCCGCCACATCCGCATCACCGGCGGCGAGCCCACCGCCCGCAAAAACTGGCTGTCTCTGGTGGAGCGCATCCACGCCATCCCGAAAATCGAAACCATCTCCATGACCACCAACGCCCTGCTGCTGGACGGCATGGTGGGGGACATCAAGGCGGCGGGTGTCAACGCGCTGAACATCTCCATCGACAGCCTGAACCCCGACACCTACGCGGCCCTCACCCGGGGCGGCGATGTGATGAAGGTCCGCCGGGTGATTGACGATGCGCTGGCGCTGGGCATCCGCGTGAAGCTGAACGCTGTGCCCATCCGGGGCTACAATGAAAAGGAGCTGGTGCAGCTGGCACAGCTGGCCAAGGACAATCCCGTTTATGTGCGCTTTATCGAGCTGATGCCCGTGGGCTGCGGGGCCAATCTGTCCCCCATCCCCTCGGACGAAATCCTGCAGCTGATGCAATCCGCCTTCGGCCCCCTCACGCAGGACAGCGAGCAGCACGGCTTCGGCCCCGCCGTTTATGTCAAGCCCCAGGGCTTTAGCGGCTCCATCGGCGTGATTTCCGCCATGAGCCACGAATTTTGCGACCGCTGCAACCGCGTGCGGCTGACGGCGGAGGGCTTCCTGAAGCTGTGCCTCAACCATGCCGCCGGGCTTGATTTGCGCACCATGCTGCGCAGCGGCGCTTCGGAGGATGACATCCGCACCGCCATGGCCGATGCCATCAACCGCAAGCCACAGCGCCACGGTTTTCTGGAAGAAATTGACGACCGCGACAAGCGGCGAATGAACGAAATCGGAGGATGATGACCCATGGGTAAGGTTATGGCTGTCTGCATGAGCACCCAGGTCGGCACCCAGAAGCAGAATGTGGGCGCCGCAGAGTTTGATGTAAACCACGGTCTTGCCGGCGATGCCCATGCCGGCACCTGGCACCGTCAGGTCAGCCTGCTCAGTGCCGACAAGATTGAAGAATTCAACAAGCGCGGGGCCAATGTGGTCTACGGCGCTTTCGGCGAAAATCTGGTGGTCGAGGGCATGGATTTCCGTGCCCTGCCCGTTGGCACGCTGCTGCGCTGCGGCGATGTGCTGCTGGAAATGACCCAAATCGGCAAGGAATGCCATCAGGGCTGCGCCATCATGAAGACCATGGGTGACTGCATCATGCCCCGCGAGGGTGTGTTTGCCCGCGTATTGGAGGGCGGCAGAATCTCCGTGGGCGATGAAATGACCATCGTGGAGCGCACCGCGCCCCGCCCCTGGCAGGCCGCTGTCATCACCCTCAGCGACAAGGGCAGCAAGGGCGAGCGGGAGGATGTCTCCGGCCCCACCATCGTCAAGCGCCTGCAGGACGAGGGCTATGAGGTGGTGGAGCAGCTGCTGATTCCCGACAACGAGGCACTGCTGAAGCATCACCTGATGCGCCTTGCCGATCAGCGCCAGCTGGATTTGGTGCTCACCACCGGCGGCACCGGCTTCTCCCCCCGTGATACCACCCCCGAGGCCACGCTGGCTGTTGCCACCCGTCTGGCCCCCGGCATTGCCGAGGCTGTACGCGCCGCCAGCATGAAGATTACTCCCCATGCCATGCTCAGCCGCGCCCAGTCCGTCATTCGCAACAAAACCCTCATCATCAACCTCCCCGGCAGCCCCAAGGCCTGCATGGAGAGCATGGATGTGTTTATGGGCGCCATCCCCCATGCCATGGGCCTGCTGCGCAACACCGTGCAGGACTGCGCCCGCAAGGATTAATCCCCCTTATTCCCCTTTTTCCGGAGCGATGCCTCGATAAAGCATCATGCTCCTTTACGATACAGTTTTTCCCTGCCCGCGGGATGAAACACCCCCGCACGGCAGCCATTGCCTTGTGTGCACAGGCGGCTGTAAATCCAGCTGCTTTGCAAATATATTTCCCTGAAAAACGGGAGAAAGAGGTACCCCTATGAAAAACTGTCGTCTGGTTTCCCTTCTCTTGGCCCTGGTGATGATGCTCACCGCCGCGGCCGCTGTGGCTGAAACGACCGATGTGTACGTATTCGCCGCCGCCTCCATGACCGAGACCCTCACCGAGCTGAAGGCCGTTTATGAAGCAGCTCATCCCGAAATCAATCTGGTCTTCAACTTCGACTCCTCCGGCACCCTCAAGACCCAGATTCAGGAAGGCGCCGAGTGCGACCTGTTCATCTCTGCCGGTCAGAAGCAGATGAACCAGCTGCAGCTGGGCCATGAAGCCAATGCCGACGGTCTGGACTTTGTCGACCCCGACAGCCGCATCAACCTGCTGGAGAACAAGGTTACCCTGGTTGTGCCCGAAGGCAACCCCAAGGCCATCGAATCCTTCGACCAGCTGGCTGCCCTGCTCAAGGACGGCGATGTGCTGCTGGCCATGGGCAACAGCGACGTGCCCGTGGGTCAGTACACCCAGAAGATTCTGAAGTACTACGAGCTGGATGAAGAGGCTCTGGCCGCTGCCGGCAAGATCACCTACGGCACCAACGTGAAGGAAGTAACCACTCAGGTGAAGGAAGCCAGCGTGGACTGCGGCGTCATCTACTGCACCGATGCCTTCTCCGCAGGTCTGACTGTGGTGGACAGCGCCAAGCCCGAAATGTGCGGTCAGGTTATCTATCCTGCCTCCGTGCTGAAGACTGCCGCTCATCCCGCCGAGGCTCAGGCTTTCCTGGACTTCCTGACCGGTGATGAGGCCATGGCTGTGTTCGGTTCCGTCGGCTTTGCTTCCGCTGTGACCAAGTAACAACCCTTACCGCCCGAGCTGCTTTCGGGCGGTATTTTCCTAATTGGAGTGACCCATGAACATTTTTACCGATATCAATCTGTTCCCCTTGTGGAACTCCCTGCGCATCGCCGCCATTGCCAGCGTGCTTGTGTTTTTTCTGGGGATTCTGTGCGCCTACTATGTGGCCCGGCTGCCAAGGGTACTCAAGGGCATCCTTGATGTGTTCCTCACCCTGCCCATGGTGCTGCCCCCCACGGTCTGCGGCTATTTTCTGCTGCTGATTTTCGGCACCAAGCGCCCGCTTGGCATGTTCCTTGCCCAGTACGGCATCAAGTTTGTCATGACGTGGTACGGCGGCATTCTGGCCGCGCTGGTGGTGGCCTTCCCGCTGATGTACCGCACTGCCCGCGGCGCCTTTGAAAGCTTCGATGAAACGCTGGCCTATGCCGGACAGACGCTGGGCCTTAGCAACAGCTACATCTTCTGGCGCATCCGCATGCCCGCCTGCAAGCAGGGCATCATTGCCGGTGTGGTGCTGGCCTTTGCCCGTGCACTGGGCGAATACGGCGCCACCAGCATGCTCATCGGCTACACCCCCGGCAGAACCGCCACCATCTCCACCACCGTGTATCAGCTGTGGCGCACCAACGATGAACAGGGCGCGTTCTTCTGGGTGATGATTAATCTGGCCATCAGCACCGTTGTGCTGCTGACGGTCAACCTGCTTGAGCGCAAACAGCGCGGCCATGCAAAGCAGACAAAGGCGGTGAAAGCATGAGCCTGAAGGTAAACATCCGCAAAAAACTGGGCAGCTTTGAAATGCACGTCTGCTTTGAGCATGAGGCCGGTACCCTCGGCATTCTGGGTGCCAGCGGCTGCGGCAAAAGCATGACGCTCAAGTGCATCGCCGGCATCGAAACGCCGGATGAGGGTCGCATCGAGCTGGACGGCACGGTGCTTTTCGACTCGGAAAAGCGCATCAATCTGCCGCCCCAGCAGCGCCGCGTGGGCTATCTGTTCCAAAGCTATGCCCTGTTCCCCAACATGACCGTGCGGCAGAACATCCTCTGCGGCATGCACCACGAAAAGGACAGGCACAAGCGGCAGGAGGCGCTGGAGCATGTGGCCTCCCTGCTGCAGCTGGAGGGGCTGATGAACCACCGCCCCCATCAGTTGTCCGGCGGACAGGCCCAGCGCGCGGCACTGGCGAGAATCCTCGTCAACAAGCCCCGTCTGCTGATGCTGGACGAGCCCTTCTCCGCCCTGGACAGCCACCTGCGCACCCGACTGCAGATTGAGCTGAAGGCACTGCTGGCCCAATACGGTCAGCCTGTATTGATGGTCACCCATGACCGTGACGAGGCGTACCACATGTGCGCCCGGCTGGCGGTGATGGATCAGGGCAGCATGCAGACACCCCAGGAGACCAAGGCGCTCTTCGCCAACCCCGGCACGCTGCGCGCCGCTGCCCTCACCGGCTGCAAGAACATTGCCCGCGCCGAGAAATGCGGCGAAAACGAAGTGTACGTGCCTGACTGGGGCATTCGCCTGCAAACAGCCCAGCCGGTCAGGGACGGCCTTGTGGGCGTGGCCTTCCGCGCCCATTACCTCAACCCCAAAACCACGCTGAACAGCTACCCCATGCACATTGTCTCCGAAATGGAGGAGCCCTTCGAGTGGATTCTGCTGCTGCGCTACGCCAATCAGGCTTCCGATACGGAGCCTGTCTGGTGGCGCGTCCCCAAGGACCGCAAGCCCCAGCAAATGCCAGAACAGCTGGGCATCGCCCCGGCAAATATCCTGCTGCTGTACGCGTAATCAAACAAATGCACCCGCCGTTTCCGCAAAGGGACGGCGGGTATTATAATACGCAAAAATCCCGCCCGGCAGCATCACCGGACGGGAATATGATTCAATTAGCGATAGAGGATTTCATCACGACGGGGGCCGTTGGACACCATGTGAATCGGTACCTCGCAGACCTTCTCGATGTACTCCACATACTTGCGGCAGTTCTCGGGCAGGTCCTCGTAGCGCTTGATGCCGCGGATGTCGCACTTCCAGCCGGGCAGCTTTTCGTACACGGGCTTGCAGCGCATCAGGGTGGGGGTAGCGGGGAAATCGGTAATCTGCTTGCCATCCACCTCGTAGGCAACGCAAACGGGGATTTCATCCAGATAGCCCAGCACGTCCAGGTTGGTCAGCACCACCTCGGTGGCGCCCTGAACCATCACGCCGTAGCGGGTAGCCACAGCATCGAACCAGCCCACATCACGGGGACGGCCGGTGGTGGCGCCGAATTCACCGGCATCACCGCCGCGCATGCGCAGCTCGTTGGCTTCCTCGCCTTCCATGCGGACCACGAAGGGACCAGCGCCCACGCAGCTGGAGTAAGCCTTGGTCACGCAGTAGATGTCGGTCATGTCACGGGGAGAAACGCCGGCACCCACGCAGCCGAAGCCGGCCACGGGAGAAGAGGAGGTGGTGTAGGGATAAATGCCGTGATCCACGTCACGCAGGGAGCCCAGCTGGCCCTCCAGCAGGATGACCTTGCCCTCCTTGTTGGCCTTGTGCAGGAACAGGGTGGTGTCACACACCATGGGCTTGATCTTCTCGGCCAGCACCTTCAGGTGGGCCATCAGCTCCTCGATGTCAATCTCGGGCTTGTGATACAGCTCCTTGAGCAGGGCGTTCTTCTTCACCAGCGCAATTTCCAGACGCTCGCGGAGAATCTGCTCGTCATACAGCTGGCAAACCTGAATGCCGACCTTGGCATACTTGTCGGAATAGAAGGGTGCAATACCGCTCTTGGTGGAGCCGAAGCTGTTCTTGCCCAGGCGCTCCTCCTCGAACTTGTCAAAATCCACATGATACGGCATCATCACCTGTGCCCGGTCGCTGATGAGCAGCTGGGGCATGGGTACGCCGCGGGAGGTGAGGCCCTCCAGCTCGCTGAGCAGAGCCTCGATATTCAGTGCCACACCGGGTCCGATGATGTTGACCACATTCTGGTGGAAAACACCGCTGGGCAGCAGGTGCAGGGAGAATTTGCCATATTCGTTGATGATGGTATGTCCTGCGTTGGCACCGCCCTGAAAACGAACGACGACATCGCTCTTTTCGGCAAGAACGTCCGTAACCTTGCCCTTACCTTCATCGCCCCAGTTGGCGCCGACAATGGTCTGTACCATGTTAATAATCCGTCCTCTCTTGCCCCTCCTTCGGAAGGGCTTGCATACCGAATAAGCCGAAGGCATATTTCGACATTTCTATTATGGTCTCAATATCAAAATATGTCAAGGGATGAAAGGGCAATTCGGGCGTTTTTCAACAGCAGAATTGCAAAAAACATCCCCCTCCGCCGGCATGTGACGGAAGGGGATGCAGCCGCGGCACATCAGTCCGCGCCGAATTCCTCGCCTTCGGGATAGGCGTAGTGCTCAACATACACCACCAGCCCGTTTTTGAAGGTGATTTCGCTGTTGTAGCGGGTGTATTTGCCGTCGTATTCCTGATACAGCTCCACAATGTCCCGCTCGAAGTCATAGGCATCGTGCTTTTCCTCGCCGTACATGGCCTTGAAGGCATAGGGCAGGGGCATCATGATGCGGTGTTTCCCCACAGGGATGCAGTAGTGGTAATCATTGTACACGGCGCAGTAGCCCGTGCTTTCCTTGTTGGGCCACATGGTCAGGCCGCCAAGCTTCTTGTCCAGCAGCATGATGAGCGGCAGATCGCGGAAGGGATATTCCACCGCCTCCACCTCATCGACGGTAAACACCATGTCGCCCACTTCCACCTTGTCCCCCACCTGGAGGAACACGGTATCAGACACCGGGTAAATGTACCGGGCGAAGAGCTCTGTGTCGATGTATCCACCGGAATACAGCGTGTCCACGGTGTCAATCTCCACGGCAAAGGTGCCGTTGTCAAGGGGCGGAATCAGGCTCTTGTCGGGCCTGAGCGTCACAGCGGAGGCAGAGGCACAAGCAAGCAGCAGCATCACGGTCAGCAAAAGGCACATTGTTCTCTTCACAGAAATCCCTCCTCGTCTATGCAGTTGTGGGCCCTCTCAGTCACTTCGTGACAGCTCCCCCAAAGTGGGAGCCTCTTATTTGGTTGAATCGGACTGAGCTGGCAGTGCGACACGGCCGTGTCCAAGATGCCATCACCCCCTTGGGAGAGGGCGCACAGGCAGCTGAACACTATATCAACAGAACGGCTCCGCGCTTACTTCAGCGCAGAAATCCGTTCCATGGCCTTCTTGGTCAGCTCAAGGGTGTTGAAGGCGGTCAGGCGGAAGTAGCCCTCGCCGCTGGGACCGAAGCCGCAGCCGGGAGTGCCGACGATGTGGCACTTGTCCAGCAGCAGGTCGAAGAATGCCCAGCTGGTCATGCCTTCGGGAACCTTCAGCCAGATGTAGGGGGCGTTGATACCGCCGAACACCTCATAGCCCTGTGCCATCAGGCTTTCGCGGATGATGCGGGCGTTTTCCATGTAGCCTGCAATCACTTCCTTGATCTGAGCCTGTCCCTCGGGGGAATACACAGCGGCAGCGGCGCGCTGGATGGGGTAGCTGACGCCGTTGAACTTGGTGGCCATGCGGCGCTTCCACAGCGCATTCAGGCTGACCTTGCTGCCATCGGCGGCCAGACCCATCACCTCGTGGGGGATGACGGTGTAGGCGCAGCGGGTGCCGGTGAAGCCTGCGGTCTTGCTGAAGGAGTTGCACTCGATGGCGCACTCTCTTGCGCCCTCAATCTCGTAGATGGACAGGGGGATGTCCTTCTGGGTGACATAGGCGCGATAAGCCGCATCATAGATGATGATGGCGCCGTGCTCCCGTGCCCAGTCCACAAACACCTTCAGCTGTTCCTTGGTCAGCACAGTGCCGGTGGGGTTGTTGGGGTAGCACAGGTACAATACATCCACATCGCAGTCGGGCACGGCAGGCACAAAACCGTTGCCGGCATTGCAGGGCAGATACACCAGGCGGGACCACTTGTCATCCACATAATCACCGGCGCGGCCTGCCATGGCGTTGCTGTCCACATACACGGGGTACACAGGGTCGGTGACGGCAATCACCGCGTCATCGCTGAACAGCTCCTGAATGTTGCCCACGTCGCACTTGGCGCCATCGGATACAAACACCTCGTCATAGGCAATGTCGATGCCGCGGGTGGCATAATCACCCTCGCGGATGGCATTGACGAGGAAGTCATAGCCGAAATCGGGGCCGTAGCCGCGGAAGGTCTCCTGCACGCCCATCTCGTCCACAGCCTTGTGCATGGCCTCGATAACCGCGGGCACCAGGGGCTTGGTCACGTCGCCGATGCCCAGACGGATGATATCCGCGTCGGGATTGGCAGCCTGATATTCCTTTACGCGGCGGGCAATTTCCGCAAACAGATAAGAACCGGGGAGCTTGGTGAAGTTGTCGTTAATATGAAACATGGTCAACCGCCTCTCTTGCTTATTCCTCCAGCCAGACACCGTCAAACACAAAGGCGGCGGGGCCTGTCTGGCAGATGTGATTGTCCTCGGGATTCCAGGTTAATTCCAGGGTGCCGCCCAGCAAATCCATCCTCACGCGGCGCTCCGTTCTGCCGGTGGCGGCTGCCGCAGCCAGCACGGCGCAGGCACCGGTGCCGCAGGCAAGGGTCTCCCCCGAGCCGCGCTCCCACACCCGCATGCGGATGTGCGTCCGGTCGATGACACGGGCATACTCCACGTTCACCCGCCTGGGGAACAGGGGGCTGTGCTCCATTTTGGGGCCGATGGCAGGCAGGTCCAGCGCGTCCGGGTCCTCCACAAACATTACGCAGTGGGGATTGCCCATGGATACGCAGCTGATGGCCTCCGTCCTTCCCTCGTGCTCAACCGCCCGGTCCAGCACGCTGTCACCGGTGAGCAGCACAGGGATTTCCTCCGGCGTGAACTTCGGCTCACCCATGTCCACGGTCACAGACTGCACACAGCCGTTTTCCACCTGCAGCCGCAGCAGCTTCAGCCCTGCGCCGGTCATCAGGCGGACGGTGGTTTTGTCGGTCAAGCCGCGGTCGTATACATATTTACCGATGCATCGGGAGGCGTTGCCGCACATCTCGCTCTCGCTGCCGTCGCTGTTGAACATGCGCATGGTAAAGTCGGAAAGCCTTCCGTCCTCCGCCATGGTGCCGGGGCAGATGAGCACCAGCCCGTCACTGCCCACGCCGAAATGGTACCGGCTCATCTTCCGTGCCAGCTCAGCAGGATCAGCCACGGTTTCCTCCAGGCAATTGATGTATATATAATCATTGCCGATGCCGTGCATCTTGGTAAAACGAATCATGGGGAACCTCCTTATGTTGCCGGGCATACCCTCTTTATTTTATCACAGTTTTGTTTTCCGTGCCACAGGCAATCTGCAATCAGCACAAAAGAAAGACAAAATTCTGCGGCGGTTTTCCACATTTTTCATCCAATCTGTGATATAATGGCAGGGACAGAACGCGACACTTTTCATTCATTTTCATCATTCGGAGGTGCACCTATGCCCCTGCAAATCATCCGGCAGGACATCACCAAAATGCAGGTTGATGCCATTGTCAACACCACCAACGAGGATATGATCGGCTACAGCGGCGTGGATCTGGCCGTGCATCGCGGCGCCGGACCCGCCATGGAATCGGCCTGTGCGCGCATCAGCCCCCTGGGGCTTGGCATGGCCAAAATCACCCCCGGGTTTGATTTGCCCGCCCGGTATGTCATCCACACCTCCGGCCCGGTGTGGCAGGGCGGCCTTCGGGGTGAAAAAATCCTGCTGCGCTCCTGCTATGAGCAGTCCCTGAAGCTGGCGGTGGACAACGGCCTGACCTCGGTGGCCTTCCCGCTGATTTCCTCCGGCACCTATGGCTATCCCAAGGATCAGGTGCTCACCTACGCGGTGGAAATCATCTCCGAATTCCTGTACCACCACGAGCTGATGGTCTATCTGTGCGTTTACGACCGCACCAGCTATGCCTTCAGCCGGCAGCTGTTTGATGAAATCAGCGATTACATCACAGGCGATGTCATGCCTGCGCCAAAGGTCATGCCCTCCATGATGTCCGCCCGATGTGCTGACATGGCTGATGATGACTGCCTCTTCGCGCCGCAATCTGGCAAGCCCGTCCCCATGGCCGACACCCCGTCTAAGGTCCCCGGGGTCACCGCTACCTGCTGTGATTTCCGCTACCCGGATGATGACGAGGACACCCTGACCGAGTACCTGAAAAGCATGGACCAGCCCTTTGCCGTCAAGCTGTTCCGCTGGATTGATGACCGGGGCATGACCGATGTGGAATGCTACAAAAAGGCCAACGTGGACAAAAAGACCTTCTCCAAAATCAAGTGCAATCCACAGGGCTACAAGCCCTCCAAGCAGACGGCGCTGGGCTTTGCCATCGCTCTGAAGCTGGACATTGACGAAACCCAGGATTTGCTTGCTTCTGCCGGGCTGACCCTGTCGGACAGCAGCACCTTTGACAAAATCATCCGCTTCTTCATCGAGCGGAAGAACTACAACATTTTCAAAATCAACGAGGCGCTGTTCGAGTTCGATCAGGTTCCGCTGGGATTTTGAGGCAAGCCCTGTTGCATTCAAACAACTGCCATGCTATGATACTGTCAGCATTTCCATCATTTACCAACAAAGCGAGGTACCCGGCATGAAAGCAAGACGCATCCTCATGTCCCTGGGCGGGGTGATTATCTGCGCGGTGAGCGTGGGTGTTTTCAAGATTGCCGCCCTGGGCGTGGACCCCTTCCAGTCCCTGATGAGCGGTCTGGACAAGCTGATTCCCATTGACTTCGGCACGCTGTATGTGATTGTCAACCTGCTGCTGCTCACCTTCAGCCTGCTGGTGGACCGCACCAAAATCGGCATTGCCACCTTCATCAACCTGTTCCTGCTGGGCTATATCACCCAGTTTACCTACGACTGGCTGCTGACGGTGCTCCCCGCCCCTTCCATGGCTGTGCGGGCGGTCTGTCTGGCCATCGGCATTGTGGTGATGTGCTTCGGCTCCGCGCTGTACATGACCGCAGACCTTGGCGTTTCCACCTACGATGCGGTGGCCATCGCCATGGCCGGAAAGTGGAAGGTGGCCAAATTCCAGTATTGCCGCATCATGACCGACCTTGTGTGCGTTGCGGCCGGTGTAGGCATCTTCCTGCTGGGCGGCGGTGCCTTCGGCGCCATCCCCACCATCGCCGGCATCGGCACCATCATCACCGCCTTCTTTATGGGGCCGCTGATTGAGTTTTTCAACAAAACTGTCGCCCGTCCCCTGCTGAGCAAGTAAGAAACGAATCAAAAAGGAGCTGTGAAACATGCTTTCACAGCCCCTGAAGAACCTCATCCGTCACGCGCCTTCCCCAACGGGGGAAGGTTTTATTTTGTTTGCGGCACAATCTTTACAAGATTTCCTTGTTCTCACAAATACTTCCGCAGCATGTCGCACAGCTCCTCCCGCCGGAAGGGCTTGGGGAGGAAATCATCCATGCCTGCGGCGGCACAGGCCTGACGGTCTTCGTCAAAGGCGTTGGCAGTCATGGCAACGATGGGTGTCCGGGCAATGTCGCGGTTTTCCAGACTGCGGATGGCCCGGGTGGCCTCAAAGCCGTCCATCACGGGCATCATCAAATCCATCAGC
The DNA here is from genome assembly GCA_030526225.1 of Clostridia bacterium. Lineage (GTDB taxonomy): Bacteria > Bacillota > Clostridia > Christensenellales > Aristaeellaceae > JAUNDF01. The sequence goes on along the minus strand of JAUNDF010000008.1, from coordinate 10,479 downwards.
ACCAGATTGAATTCCCCGGGCTTTGCCCCCGCCAGCGTATCCACCGCCTCACGGCCGTTCTCGCACTGGGTGACCCGCAGTCCCTCTTCCTCCAGCACGGCGGCGGCAATCTCCCGGTTCAGCTCCACATCATCCACCAGCAGCACATGCCTGCCGGAAAGGGAATCGACCGGCTTCTGTGCAGGAATGGCGCGGCTGCTCTGCACTGCATCAGCTGTCTTGTCCCCCGCCAGCCGGAAGCGCAGGGCCACGGTGAAGCTTGTTCCTTCGCCCTGCTTTGTTTTTACGGTGATGGTGCCGTGCATCATGTCCACCAGACTCTTGGTGATGGCCATGCCGAGGCCCGTGCCCTCAATGCGGCTGACGGTGCTGTTTTCCTCCCGGGTGAAGGGCTCAAAAATGTGTTCGGCAAATTCCTCGCTCATACCGATGCCGTTATCCCACACCTCAAAGCAGTAGTCCACGAATCCTGCGGGCGCACCCTCTGCCTCCCGCACACGGATGCCCACCCTGCCGCCGGCTTTGGTGAACTTGATGGCGTTGGACATCAGGTTAATGAGCACCTGATTGAGGCGCAGCTTGTCGCAGACAATCTGTTCATGGCGGATGCCCCGGGCATCCATGCTGAAGTCCAGCTGCTTTTGGCGGATGTCCGTCTGCAGCACAATCTTCAGCTCGTCCAAAAGCTCCGTCAGGTTGGCCGTCTTTTCCCGCAATGTCACCTTGCCGGATTCAATGCGGCTCATATCCAGCACATCGTTGATGAGCATCAGCAGATGCTCGCCGGAGACCTGAATCTTGCTCAGGTAATCCTTCACCGCTTCCGGCTTGTCGCTGTGGGTCTGCGCCAGCCCCGCGAAGCCCAGAATGGCGTTCATGGGCGTTCGGATGTCATGGGACATGTTGTTGAGGAACACCGTCTTGGCGCGGTTGGCTGCCTCGGCGGCATCAAGGGCCGTCCGCAGCTGCTCGCCCTGCTCGGCCATCTGCCTTGCCACCGCCAGGTCGCGGCGGCGAATCTGCCAGAAGTAGATGGTATCCACGGTCAGCAGTGTCAGCAGGCACACCAGAATCAGCGCAGGCAGGAACCAGTCCACCTTGTCCGTGCGGACCGCATCTGCCGGTGCGCCCATGACCACCGTCTAGGATTTGTTGGCCGCAAGGCGCTTGTAGCTCCAGATGCATTCAACCCCCGCGCCGTTTTTGGCAAAGAAGTGGCCGCACTCCCCGGAGCGGAACTGCTGCTGCAGCGCCGCCGGGTCAATCTCCTGCCGGTTGTAGGAATAGATAAAGTCGAAGAAGTCCTCGTTTTTCATCAAGTCGGGCTTGAGGATATACCGCCCGCTGTCATCGATAATGCCCACGCTGCTGCCGGCAAACACCGCCGGGAACACCCACCTTGAGGCCAGCTGGGTGTTGGGAATCACCCGCATCAGGATGGCATCCCGCATAAGCCCGTCATCATCCAGCAGCTGTATCTTTTTGCAGAAGGCCACGGCATAGGCGCCGGTCACATTGTTGGTAAACCGGGGCGTTACATACAGCTCGCGCTCCCTTGTCCAGCCGGAAAACAGCTGCTCTCTGCGGTCGCTGTAATCCACCTCATACTTGTCGGGGAAGGCCACCGAGGGCTCGCGGGAAAGACCGGTGCAGGTATCCGCCCAGAGAATCTGCGCGTACACGCCCTCCTGATCCCTTGCAAGGGTCAGGTACTGCATGGCCTCCGGCATGGTCATGGCTTTGCTGTTGATGTAGGATGCCCAGTTGCTGCAAACCGCCTCCGATTCCGACAGGTAATTATCCGCAATGCCGCTGACGACCTCTGTGGCCTGCTCAAAGCTCTCCTCCGCCGCATTCATGGCAACCGAACGCTGACCCTGGGCGTAGGTCACCACGCCGAGAGCCATCATGATGGATATGAAGATGTTGAGGAAAACGATGGCATTGCGCTTCATGTTCTTTCCATCCTCGTTATGTTTCGGTTTTGGGTCAATCCTTTCCAAGGGCATCCAGCGTGGCTGTCATCAGCTCACCGGCGGTGATGCCCGGGGCATACTGCACCGCGGCGGCATGCACCATCTGATTGAGCCGCAGCAGGGTGTCGCCTTTTGCCGTCATGCCCACGGTATAGCGGTGGTCCGCATCCACGGCCTTGAAGGCAGGGAAGCTGTCCAGACCCACATTTTTGTTGGCGGTGGGCATGTTTTTCATCTGTGCCAAAGTTGCGCTGCCCTCATCGCCCAGCAGCAGCTGCAGGAAGGCCAGCACATAGGGCTTCTTTTCCGGGGCGATGCCGTCATACATCATCATGTACACGGCCCCCAGCTGGCGTTGGGTAACGGCGTAGCCCTTCTCCCCCGGGAAGGGAATCAGGCTGTAGGCAAAGGGCTTTTCCGTAAACTCGGGGGATTTTGCCTCCCGCTTTTTCGTGCCGGAATACTTGGAGGTATTGTAGGGCATAAAGGCGATGTCGCCCTTGAAGAACCGCAGAATCGCGGCGCCGTAGTCATCGGCCAGCTCCGCGCTGTCGGGATGAATGTAATCCCCCTGATACAGCGTATCCAGCATGGTGATGGCACCGGCCATGGCACCGGCGGTATCCTGCCCGTTCAGGAAATCCGCTGTGGCCTGTTCCGGATTGTCCCCGCCCAAAAGCGCCGCATACACCGTATCAAACACGGTATTGCTCATGATGTCCCCGCCGGCCAGCAGCATGGGATATGCCCCCGCCGCCTTGATGGCATCACAGCAGGCAATCAGCTATGCAAAGGTGGTGGGCACAGACAAGCCGTAGGTTTTCAGCAAGTCCTCGTTGACCATCAAGCCGCCGTAGTTGGCATAAATGGGCAGTGCAAACTGGTGCCCTTCCCGCAATCCCGTTTCCAGATATTCCGCAGGCACGGCAGAGAAATCCAGCTGACCGGTCAGGTCCTCGGCCCGGCTCCAGTAGTGCTGATACCGTTCATCGTTGGACAGCAGCCAGTCCGCCATGTAGATGTCCACGCCTTCCCCGGTGGCAAAGCGGTTCATCAGGTCTGTGCCATAGGCCGACAGCTGATTGTAGGTGACCTCCACATTGGGGTACTGTTTGCGCAGCAGCTGGGCCGCCGTGTCCAGGGCTTCAAAGTTGCCCCAGGAGCCGCAGACATAAATGGTTGTGCTGTAATTTGGGTCCAGCGCAGGCTCTGCCCCCGCCTTGCCCTTTTCCGGCTCTTTGCCGCATGCGCACAGCACAGCCAGCATGACCATACCCATCACAAGCGCCAAAACTCGTTTCATTTACAAAGCACCTCCAACGGCGATAACGCCCGTTATCACTTCTATGTATATCATAACATGACAAATATCGGATATCAAGCGCAAAGGGCGGTTATTTCCGGTTTTCTGGGAGAGAATGTATACAATCCGGCAAAAAAACAGCGGACCTGCCTTCCCTGTTGACAGGAAAAGGCAAATCCGCTGTGAAACGGAGACAGCTGCGCTCCGTTAGTTCTCCCTTATTTCAGGAATATATGCAGCAGCTTTTCATACAGTTTGCTGGTGTAGGGCTGATAGCGCATGGGCAGGTCCATCCATGTCTTTTTATCCACGATGGATTTGCTGTGGGAGAAGGCCTCGAAGCCGGCCTTGCCGTGATAGGCGCCCATGCCGCTGGCACCCACGCCGCCAAAGCCCATATTGCTGGTGGCCAGATGAATCACCACGTCGTTGATGCATCCGCCGCCGCTGGTCACCTCTGTGCGGAAGCGCCGGATGTGCGCGCCGTCAGAGGAGAACAGGTATGCCGCCAGAGGACGGTCGGCCTCCTTCAGGCGGTCAATCACCGCATCGTAATCATCGTAGGTCAATACCGGCATGATGGGTCCGAAAATCTCCTCGCCCATCACGGCATCCTCTGCCGTTACGCCGTCCATCACCGTGGGGGCAATCTGCAGGGTATCCTCGTTGGCATTGCCGCCGTGCACCGTCTTTTCGGGGTCAATCAGCCCCAGCAGGCGGTCGAAATGCTTGCGGTTGATGATTTTGCCATAGTCCTTGTTTGCCAGCGGATTGGCACCGTACTGCTTCTCAATCTGCTTTTTGATCTCGGCCACGAAGGCATCCTTCACGCTGCGGTGGCACAGCACATAGTCGGGGGCCACGCAGGTCTGGCCGCAGTTGAGGTACTTGCCGAACACAATGCGCTTTGCAGCCAGACGCAGGTTGGCGGTTTCATCCACAATGCAGGGGCTTTTGCCGCCCAGCTCCAGCACCGCAGGGGTCAGATGCTCGGCACAGCGGCGCAGCACCTCCTTGCCCACTGCCTGTGAGCCGGTGAAGAACACAAGGTCGAAGTGCATATCCAGCAGCGCCGCGTTTTCCGCACGGCCGCCGGTGACCACCGCCACATATTCCGCCGGGAAGATGTCTGCCAGCAGGTCAGCCATCACCTGAGAGGTGGCCGGAGAATAGGCGCTGGGCTTGACCATGGCCGTGTTGCCGGCGGCAATGGCATCCGCCAGAGGCTCGATGGTCAGCAGAAAGGGATAGTTCCACGGGCTCATAATCAGGGTATTGCCGTAGGGCATGGGCTGACGGAAGCTGTGGGAGGCAAACTGCGCCAGAGGGGTCCACACGGTCTTGCGCTTTGCAAGGCGGCCCGTATGGCGAATCATGTAGGAAATCTCCGACAGCGTCAGGCCAATTTCGCACATAAAGGATTCATAGCCGCTCTTGCCCAGATCCTGTGCAAGGGCCTCGGCAATCTTCTGCTGATTGTCCTTCACCGCATCATACAGCTTCTTCAGCTGCTGGATGCGCCATGCAACCGGCAGTGTTTTGCCGCTTCTGTAAAAAGACTTCTGCCGGTTCAGCAGTGCTTCAATCTGTTCTCTGGTCATGCCTTCTGTTCACTCCAGTCTGCAACGGTATGGTAGATTGCTTCCAGCTCCCGGGCCGTCATCAGCATGGGCACGGGGTACAGGGGATTGGCTTCCTTTTCCGCATGGCGGGCCAAAGCGGGGATATCCGCCTTGTCGATGCCCTGCAGCTTTTCGGGGATGTTCATGGCCTTGTTCATTTCGCGGATGGCCCGGATGAACGCCTCCGCGCCCTCCTTATGGGAGACCGCCTCTGTGCACACACCGGCCGCCACGCCCAGCGCATGAAGCTTCTTATAGGCATGGGCGCCGTATACATCCAGCACATAGGGCATAATCACCGCGTTGGCCAGCCCGTGGGGTGTGCCGTAAAAGCCGCCCAGAGAGTGGGCCACCGCATGGATATAGCCCACATAGGACTGGGAGAAGGCTTCACCGGCCTTGTAGGCAGCGGTCAGCATGGCCTTGCGGGCTTCCAGATTGGTGCCGTCCTCATAGGCTTCCTGCAGGTGGGCAAACACCAGCCGCGTGGCCTCCAGTGCGTATTCCCGCGTATGGCGGGTGGTGGAACGGCCGATGTATGCCTCCACCGCGTGGGTCAGTGCATCCATGCTGGTGGTGGCCGTCAGCCCCTTGGGCAGGGACACGGTGAGCCCGGCATCCAGCACCGCATACTTCGGAATCAGCGGGAAGCTCATCAGGGCATACTTGTCCTTCTTCTCGCTGTCCGTCACCACAGCGGCCAGAGTGACCTCACTGCCGGTGCCGGCGGTGGTGGGCACGGCAATCAGCGGCGGCAGCTTGCGCCACACCCGCAGGATGCCCTTCATCTGCCGCAGGCTCTTGCGGGGATGGGCCAGCCGTGCACCCACAGCCTTGGCGCAGTCCATGGCAGAGCCGCCGCCCACGGCAATCAGCGCCTTGCAGCCGTTGGTCTGATACAGTGCCAGCGCATCGGCCACATTGGTCACGGAAGGGTTGGGGCGGGTTCCGTCATAAACGGTGTAATCGATATTGCAGGCAGTCAGCGCCTCCTCGATGGGGGCCAGCAGACCGTTTGCCACAATGCCCTTGTCGGTGACAATCAGCACATTGTCGGCGCGCTCCTTCACCAGCACCCCGGGAATGTCCCCGCAGGAGGACAGAATCTCCGGCTCACGGTAGGGCAGCACCGGCAGTACCGCCCGGAAGCCCAGCTGAAATACGCGGCAGAACGCGGCTTTTACAAAGAACATGCTTCATTTCCTCCCTGATTCTCCCCGGCGGTCATGGCCTCCAGGGTACTGCTGATGTCCGTAAGATAGCGGTACAGGTTGTTCCGCTCATCCTCGGTCATGGTTTTGCCGATGCCGGCCAGAATGCCGTCAATCTTTTCGGCTACCATCCTGCCCGTTTCCACACCCTTTTCGGTGAGGTAAATGGGGGTCTTGTAGCGCTTTGCCTGCTTGGTCTGAAAGGTGATGTAGCCTTCTTTTTCCAGATAAACCAGCGATCTGGAAACGGCGGCCTTGTCCTCCGCGCACAGCTCACACAGCTCCGAGGCCGTCAGCCCCTGGGTCAGGTACAGCTGATACATGCAGGATACATGCGCGCCCCGCAGGCCGAAGGCGCTCATCTCCCGCGTTTTAATCCGGTTGATGTTCCGGTTGATGCGGTTCACCAGCACGGTAAAGGTTTCATAGCGGTGTTCCATACATTTCTCCTTTGTTGACAAATCAACAGGGGCCATTCTATCACCATCTTGTTGACTTATCAACAAGCAAAACGCCAGAATGGACATCATTTCATAAAGACATGCGCTCCGTCATACAAAACCGCCACAAACCCCTGCAAAACGGACCTATCTTCCACCGCCAAACCGTGTTATCCTCTGTACTGTAAACGATGTTCAAGGAGGAATCCTGTTATGTTTCAAGCTCTTTCGTCCTTTGCAATGCCGGCACTGATTGTTCTGGCCTTGTTTTACGGCGTGTACCTGTCCAAGCAGCTGCTCCTTCGCCGCCGCGGCATCCGCTGTGTTCAGATGGGCAAGGGGAAAGCAAAGAAAACAAACACCGTGGAAACTGTGATGGGCATCGCCACGGTGGGCATCATCATCGTTCAGCTGCTGTCCATCCTGTCCGGCTTCAGCCGCCTGCCCGCGCCGTTGCGGCTGGCTGGCTTTATCATCGGCCTGACCGGCGACATCGTCTTTCTGCTTTCCGTCATCGCCATGAAGGACAGCTGGCGTGTCGGCATCCCGAACAGCGGCAAAACAGCCCTTGTCACAGAGGGCGTATACGCCTTCAGCCGCAACCCTGCCTTTCTGGGCTTTGATCTGCAATACATCGGCATTCTGCTGATGTTCTGCAACGCCCTGACGCTCCTGTTCACCCTCTTCGCCATGGTGATGCTTCATCTGCAGATTCTGCAGGAGGAAAAGTATCTCACCGGCCTTTTCGGCGATGACTACCGCGACTATTGCCGCCGCGTGCCCGGCCGGTACCTGTGCTTCCCTAAAAAGAAATGAGCCGCCGCGGCATCCACACCGCAGCGGCTCAAAGAATCATTTCTATTCAATTACCGTACAAATCCCGAATCACCCTTACGCCTCTTCCTGCTTCCGGCTCAGGATGCTCTCCAGGGTGGCCATCAGCTTCTGGGTGTCCAGAGGCTTGGCCAGGTGGCCGTTCATGCCGGCCTTCAGGGCGTTCTGCTTGTCCTCCTCAAAGGCATTGGCGGTCATGGCCACGATGGGGATATTCGCCTTAGCCTTGTCCTGCAGCCGGCGGATGGTCCTTGCGGCCTTGTAGCCATCCATGTTGGGCATCTGAATGTCCATCAGGATGATGTCATAGCGGTCCGCGGGCTGCTGTTCCACCATGGCCACGCAGCGAATGCCGTCCTCGGCATGGTCCACGGTGCAGCCGCATTCCTCCAGCACGATGGTGGCGATTTCGGCGTTCAGCTCGTTGTCCTCTGCCAGCAGGATGTGCCTGCCCTGCAGGATTTCAGGGCGGGGGGCTTCCTCGTCCTGCCCGGCATGCTCCGCGTGTCCGGCGTATGTCTCCTCTGCAAGGCGATGGGGAATCTCAAGGGTCACCCTCGTGCCCTTGCCCACCTCGCTCTCCACCTTGATGGTGCCGTGCATCAGGTCCACCAGCTTCTTCACAATGGGCATGCCCAGACCTGTGCCTGCCACCTTGCCGGTGGTGGTGTTGCGCTCCCGGGTGAAGGCATCGAACAGGTGGGGCAAAAACTCCTCACTCATGCCGATGCCCGTGTCTTCAATCACAGTCCGGACCTTGATCCAGCCCGGTTCATCCCCGGGCAGCTCGCGGCCGTCGATGGAGACACTGCCGCCGGCGGAGGTGTACTTCACCGCGTTGCTGACCACATTCAGGAAGATTTCCTTGATTTTCGTCTGGTCGCCGTAGTAGTAGCGATGGGGCACATCCCAGTTGGCCGACAGGTGGATTTCCTTCTCTGCCGCGGTGGCGTAGAAGATGCTCATCAGCTCCGCAATCAGCTGCTCG
>JAUNDF010000008.1:0-2095 GCA_030526225.1 Clostridia bacterium | reverse complement strand
AATCCATGCAGTTTTCATCCAGCTCCGTTTTGCCGGATTCGATGCGGGCCATATCCAGCACATTGTTGATGATGGATACCAGCAGGTCGCCGGAATGCTCAATCTTTTCGTGATAGTCAATCAGCTTCGGGTCGGTCAGCTGATTTTTCACCAGCCTTGAGTAGCCCAGAATGGCGTTCATGGGTGTGCGGATGTCGTGGGACATGTTGGACAGGAACTCCGTCTTGGCCCGGTTGGCCGCCTCGGCCTCGCGGGTTGCCGCCGTCAGCTTTGCCATGTGCTTGCGGCTGCGGGTCAGCTCCACCGCCGTAAAGATGATGATGACCACAATCACCAGCACAAAGGGCAGTGCCACCAGCCACACATTCTGGCGGATGAATTCGCCCGCGCTCATGGGGACGGCTTCCTCATACTGATAGGTCTGCGCAAGGGCGAAGTCCGGGTCCATCAGGCCGATGGCATGGTTGAGGAACTCGATGGTCTGCGACTCGTTGCGCCGGGCACCAAAGCTGAGCGGCGCCGTGCCGGGCACCTGCGATACGCGCAGCACCTTGTAGCGGCTGTCGGAAACCAGCATGGCGGAGGTGCGCAGGCCGTTAATCATGGTGGCATCCGCCTCGCCGGTAACAACGGCATCAAGGCACTCGGCCAGCGTATCGTAATACCGCACCTCACAGCAGGGGAAGTGCAGCTTCTGGAAGGCGCGCACCAGTCCGTTGGAGCGGCGCATGGCCAGCACCGAATGGTCCATATCCGGATAATTGCCCTTGTAGATAATGTTGTAATAGTTGGAGATGACGGGATCCGCGGGCATGTAATCGGTATTTTCCGCCGTCCAGTATTCCGACAGCAGGGGGAATACCATGTCCACCTCGTAGTTGTTGAGGGCGGCCAGCATTTCGTCACAGGTATCGTAGCCCTGATACTCAATCTTCACGCCGGAGATGTTCATCACGCGGAACAGCTCCGGTGCCAGATCCTTCACGATGCCGGTCACATTGCCGTCCTTGTCCGTGGAGGAATACGGCAGGTAGGACTTGTAGTAGCCCACCTTCACCACCGGATGGGCATCCACCCATGCCCGGTCATTGTCGGTCATGGTCGCATCCTGTGCATTCTGCCGGAACCATTTGGTGTACAGGTCTGCCTTCATGGTGGGGTTGGCGTGGAACATCCGCTCCTGTGCCTTGTTCAAATCAGCCAGCAGATCGGGGCGGTTTTTGGCCACACAGGCGTAGTAATCGCTGCCGCCTATCTCAATGACCGCCTCAAAGCCCTCCATGGCGGCGGTGGCATTGCCCTCCACCAGCGCCACATCCACTATCTCATCCTGCAGTGCCTTGTCTCTGTCCACAAGGCTTTCAAACAGCACAATCTCTGCCGTGATGCCGTTGCTCGTCAAAAACTGTGCCGCCACCTGCTCCATGGCGCCCACCAGCACACCGATGCGCTTGCCGGCCACCGACTGCGGGTCGGAGGTAATCTCGCCGCAGCAGGTGCGCTTGAGCAGAGAATAGACGGTGTTGCCCATGGCCAGGTCGGGATAGAGCATCACCTGCGTCCGCTCCTCGCGATACGCAAGGCCGGTGATGATGTCGATTTCTCCGGCCACAAGCGCATCATAAATCTCGCTGTAATCGCCGTAGACATACTCGTATTCCCAGTCGGTGTAGGGCTGCAGCCGCTGCAGATATTCGTAGGAATAGCCGTACTTCGCCGCATCCTCCGCCGCGCCGCCCTGGAAGTTGTGATCCTCGTAATAGCCGATTTTCACCGTCTTGACGGCATCTGCACAGCCGGGCACCGCAAGCAGCAGCACAAGCAGCATTGCTGTCATCAGCGCACAGACTCTGCGTATGTTCTTCCCTGCCGCATTCATTGTTGTCAACACCCCGATTTCAACCTTTGGTTCATATTATTATACATCTGTTTCCAGTATATCACACTTATGCGCCATTCACAATGCAATGCAGGCAGAAAAGCCCCGCATATGGCGGGGAATTTGTCAAAAATGACATACAAAAGCCTTCCCCGGTTGAGTGGACTGTTCCCCAAGTTGTAGACAGAAAAAGAAACACCTTGTGTAGAATAAGTC
>JAUNDF010000094.1 GCA_030526225.1 Clostridia bacterium | reverse complement strand
AGTATGTCACAATGCGGAACGATTAGACAGGTGATTCAGAATTGACGCTTACGAATTTCCTATTGTTGTAATATTGTTCGATAGCGTAACAGTTTTTAAACAAGCAAGACCACTGAAAATACCTCCGGGAATAGAGGTAATATTGTCCTCATTGCGGATAACCAAATCTGTTAACAAAGAACCGTTAACATATAGATTTCTTTGCTTTTCAGTATATCCAAAGTCTAAGTTTTCAAGAAAGAGTGTTGAAATCGATTCTACATAAATATTCTGTATAGAAGTATTCCAACCCAAAGGCTCTTCACTAATCGTGGTAACACTGCTTGGTATTGAAATGCTTGATAAACTGTAGCAATTATTAAAAACCCATCCACCAAGACTCGTTACACCATTAGGAATGACAATACTGGTTAATTTTTCACAGTTTTGGAAAGTGCAATCCTCAATACTTGTTATTCCGTTTGATAGAGTAATATTGGCCAAATTTGTACAGCCATTAAAAGCGTAAGCGCCGATACTGGTAACACTGTTGGGTAAAGTGATATTGGTTAAAGCCGAACAGTCGCTAAAGGCGGAAGAACCAATTGTTGTTACACCGCTTGAAATGGCAACACTGGTCAAAGCAGAACAACCTGAGAAAGCAGAAGAACCAATAGTAGTTACACTGTTCGGAATTGTGATGCTGGTTAAACTGGTACAGCCACCAAAGGAGTCATTGCCAATACTTGTTACCCCATTAGAAATTGTAACATTTGCTAATTTAGAACAGCAGTAAAAAGCCATTCTGCCGATGCTGGTTACGCTGCTTGGAATGGTGATACCGGCTAAATTGGAACAGGAATTAAAAGTGTAATCTGCAATGGCTGTTAGGCTGCTGGACAAGGTAACGCTGGTCAAAGCGGTACAATTTGAAAACGCGGAAGAACCGAGGGAGGTTACAGTATTCGGGATGGTAATGCTGGTCAAGCTGGCGCAGCGTGAAAAAGCGTTATAACCAATACTTGTTACACCGCTTTGCATGGTCACAGAGGACAAACCGGTACAGCCTTCAAAAATATTGTTTCCCATGCTTGCAACACTGCCCGGAATGGTCATCTGCGTTAAAGCAGTGCAGCCGTAAAAAGCAGATGAACCGATTTTGGTCACGCTGTTGGGGATAGTGATGCTGGTTAAATTGGTGCAGCTTGAAAAAGCAGAATCACAAATTTCAGTGACCCCGTTTCCAATCTCTGCATGAACAAATTCCTCATTATAATCGCGCCATGAGGTATTGTATATCAATGTCCAATTCTCCATCTTCCCCGTACCGGAAACAACCACATTTCCGGTATCGGTATCAAACTGCCAGGTGACAGTTCCGGCGGAGTTGGCTTTCCCTTCAATGATTTCCGCCCCGGCCAATCCGACACAACACAAAATTAGTACAAAACATATACTAAATACAGCCGCAAACTTCCTCATGTGTTCATCCTCCTGTAAAAGCAATGCCCCGCAGGCATCATCTGTCCGCGGGGCGAAGATTATCCTTAATGCAATTGTAGCACAAAACAGCACATAAGAAAACCATGGTTTGCCGGTTTCTGACTGATATATCAGCAAAAATTTACCACATGGTCACATTGGTTTCCAGCGTGGGATGGATGACGGAGTGGTTGAAGATGTAGAATACCTCCTGCGTGGGGGTGACGGCCTTTTCCCTGGGGGGGAAGGACTTGTCAAACTCCTCGGCGGCCTGCTCGTCGATGTTGTACACCGGGCTGCCCTGATAAATCCAGCGGGTGGAGGTGAGGCTGGCGTGGGTCAGGGGCTTGACCAGCATGGAGGATGCGTAGGTGCCGGTGCCCATGCAGATGTTATAGCGGCTACAGTGGACAAAGCCGGCGCCGGCGTACAGGTTGGGGTGGCCGAAGATGACCACCGTATCCCATCCGCGGCTGATGGCGCGATTGAAGGAGGCATCCATCAGCGCCTTGCCGATGCCGCGATGCTGATAATCGGGATGCACGCACAGGGGGCCGAAGGTCAGCACGGGCTTTACATTGCCCCGGGGATCCATCAGCTGGGCGCGGGTGTACATGATGATGCCCACCACGCGGCCGTCTTCCTCTGCCACCAGAGACAGCTCGGGGAGATAATCGGCGTGGGTGCGCATGCGGTGGGCCAGATAATGCTCGTGGCAGCCGGGGACGTGGAGGTTCCAGAAGGCATCCCGGAGCATTTCCTCCACGGCACGGTAATCGCCGGGACGTTCAAGGCGGATTTTCATGGTCAATCATTCCTTACTGCAGAAGTATCAAAATATGGGATATAATGCTGTGGCTTCCCGCATCCTGCCGGGTTCCCATCCACGGGGGCAGAGCGGGGAAAAAGTTCACACATCAACAAGAGGGAAGCCCCCTCCCGGCGATGATTATCCACTTAACCAATACATGGTTCTGCATTCATCATACAGCATACGGCGAAAATATGCAATCGTTTTTTCCTTGCATTTGTCCATTTTGGCCGCCACAAAAGGAGCAAAATGTGCTACAATAGCGGAAAGACCTGTTGTGGAGGAATGTTTGATGCGTATCGATGAATGTATCCAGTCCCTGTCCATGCCTCTGCCGGAGGACATTATGAAGCGCAAGTGGGCCGGTGACCTGGAAGGGGCCATGGCGGCCATTGATATCCGGTTGGCGGGTGACCTGCCCCAGATGCTGCGGGACAGACTGACCGTGGAAAAGGAGCGCATCCGCCGGCTGCCCACCCAGTATCCCTGGCAGCGGGAGGAAGCCATCGCCAAGCTGCGGGAGCTGGTGCCGGATATCACCGATGAGGAGTTTGATCAGCTGGAGCTGGCGGGCCGGATTGACTTTATCTACATCAACGGCGTGAAGCACTACTTTGTGCGCTTCCACCGCACGCTGGTGAAGACCATCCCCGCCATGATGGCCCGCACCGGCAATATGCCCACCCCCGTGAGCAAGTGGCTGGACCCCATGATTGCAGTCATCAAGGACAAGGGCGTCATGAGCCGCCGCATCACCGTGGAGGCATCCATCGGGCTGAGCGAGGGCCGCTTTGTGCCGGGCAAGTACCGGGTGTGGCTGCCCTTCCCGGCAAAGAGCGCCCAGCAGAGTGATATCCGTCTGGTGGATGGCAATCCCGATGTGATTGGGGATGAAAACGCCTTCGCCCGCTCTGCCTATTGGGAAAAGGACCTGACAAGCGAGGAGCGCACGGCCATCCGCTACAGCTATGTATCCACCATCCGCTATGCCAACCCCCTGCATGCTGCCGCGCCGGATGCGCCCCTGTATCCCGATGCACTGCCGGTGGAGGATGCGGATTTGTCGGAAGAGCTGCCCTACATCCGCTTTACCCCCTACCTGAAGAGCCTCGCCGCCGATCTTGCCGGGGACGAAACGGATCCCATCCAGAAGGCATGGAGGTTCTACTGCTTCGCCACCCAGAAGATTACCTATTCCTTTGTGCGTGATTATTTCCAGATTGATGATATCGGCGAATACTGCGCCCTGAACAGCAAGGGCGATTGCGGCCTGCAGGCACTGCTGTTCATCGCCCTGTGCCGCATCAGCGGCATCCCCGCCCGCTGGCAGAGTGGCATGTCCATCGATGATGATTATGTGGGCGCCCATGACTGGGCCCAGTTCTATGTGGATGGCTGGGGCTGGCTGTTCTGCGATCCCAGCTACGGCGGCAGTGCATGGCGGGCAAAGAACACCGAGCGCCACGAATTCTACTTCGGTAACATCGACCCCATGCGCATGGCCGCCAACCGCCGCTATCAGGCCCCGCTGACCCCGGCCATCGGCTGCTTCCGCGTCGACCCCTATGACAACCAGACCGGCGAAATGGAGCGCGTCGGCGCAGAAATCCCCTTCAACGGCCGCGATTTGGATGAAGATGCCTGCCTGATTGGGTTTGAGGAATTGGGTTAACCGCAACAAAAAAGGAACTGTGATTTCATTCACAGTTCCTTTTTTCATTACGGCTGTTCGCCGTTTTCAATGGCCATGGCGGCCGCGGTGGCTTCCTCGGCGCTGCCGATGAGGGTGTAGCTGTCGTCCCCGTGGTACTTGTACGCCACGGTGAAGTCACGGTCGCCGCTGTCGTAATCAGCAAAGTTTTCGCAATAGCGCTTCATTTCCTGATTCATGGCCGCGGGCTCCTTGCCGCTCCACAGCAGGGATTCGCAGTTGTCCTGTTCATCAAAGCCCAGCAGCAGCACGGTGTTGTCGGTGTAGTCGAAAGCCAGCACAAAGGATGTGATTTCATCCTTGTCCACATAAGAAGGGCTTCCGAACACCTCCTCCCGGGTCAGCTCCGTTTTAATTTCTGTATACTTGCTGTCGGCAAGCGCGTAGACACACAGTGTCAGCATATATACCACAGCAAGAAGCAGTGCGGTACATTTCTTCATCTGCCCGTCCTCCAATTCCAATTTTTGAAAGCAACTTATTATATGGACTCGGCGGCAATCTGTCAAGCGTTAGCCGATAGGGATTGATATTCTGGTCGAAATACAATTCACTTCCGTCATGAAATGCGCGGAAATGAGCCTCTGTGGCCGGATAAAGTGAAAATTCATCAATATCCGGCATAAATTTGGGATGCGGATGCAGGATATATGGCAAAAACAGCCTCTCCCAATCCCTTGAGAGAGGCTGCTGATGGTTTTACTGCATCCGTCCCAGCACCTGGGCGGCGGTGGCGGCATCGCAGATATAGGCGAAGCTGTCGCCGGGGTTTTGCTTCAATGCGATGGAGAATCCCCGGGGGCGGATTGATACGCGGCGTAATCCGTCAGGAAGGACTTCAGCAGGCTCTGCTGCAGGGCAGACTCCACATCGGTCCACAGGCACTGCTCGCTGTCCGGGCCGCTGTTGCCCAAAAGCATCACCGTGCTGTCGGTCATGTCAATGGCCAGCACCAGCGAGGCGGCGGCGCCGCTCTGCTCCACATCCGGA
This sequence comes from Clostridia bacterium, assembly GCA_030526225.1. GTDB lineage: Bacteria > Bacillota > Clostridia > Christensenellales > Aristaeellaceae > JAUNDF01. Next base: position 1,956 of record JAUNDF010000094.1, on the reverse strand, counting down.
TGGCCCAGCTGTGCCAGCAGGATGGACTTAACCCTGCTGTATTCACCCTCTGCCACGGCGGCAGGCAAGGTCATCAGCAGGGACAGAAGCAAAAGAATGGAAACAAGGCGTTTCATGGCGGGTCACTCCGTTTTTGATATTACTGCTATTGTAGATGGAATTCCCGCGGATGTCAAACGGCATTTTGTGTTCTTTACAGGTTGGTCATCACCAGCGCCGCGCCGGAAAGCATCAGCATGATAATCACGCACAGCCGCACATTCTTTTCGCTGATGCGGTTGGAAAAGCGGATGCCCAGCAGCAGCCCTGCCGCCATAAACGGCGCAAGGATGGCCACACTGCGGAAGGTTTCCGCGTGGAGCAATCCGCCGGCAATGTAGATGATGATGCGCATGGTGTTTTCCGTCAGGAACACGAAGGACAGATTGCCCTTGTAGGACTGGGTATCCGTCATGGTTCTGCCAAGGTATGCGCCCAGCATGGCGCCCACGCCGAACAGGCCGCAGGTGACGCCCGTGACAAGACTGGCCAGCAAATCCACCGCCCGGGGCAGCTTTTTTGCCGCGCCCTTGCGCAGCAGCATTTCCGTGCCGAGGAGTATCACAAAGATGCCGAAGAGCATCTTCAGCAGGCGCGTGTCCAGATTCTTCAGCAGCAGCATGCCGGGGATGCCGCCCAGCACAATCATCACCGCCATGGGCACCCACACCCGCCACTATGCCTGCTTGCGATGCTGCCAGGAGAGAATCACATTGGCCGGATAGGTCAAAATCAGCTCCACCGGGGTTACCACCGCGTTATCCATGGTATGGGCCATGATGCTGGTGACAATCAGCGTGTTGCCAAAGCCGGTGAGGCCCTTGATAAAATACGCCGCAAAAACGGCAATCGCCCACAAAACCATATCGGGTCAGCCTCCAATGCCCTCTCAGTCAGCCTGTGGCTGACAGCTCTCCCAAAGGGCGAGCCTTTTGCATGGTTTCAAACAAACTGAAAGGCTCCCACTCCGGGGGAGCTGGCACGGCAAGGCCGTGACTGAGAGGGTTTAAGAATCAATCATATTTCGCCATAGTATAGCAAAAAAACAGGCTGCACGGCAAGAACCGCACAGCCGGAATATACAAAAATTTCCTTTTTTACAGGCCCGATTTCTCCAGCGCCCAATGAACCAGCTTTTCGCTTTTGGGCAGGAAGAACCCAGCCACCGGTCCCACCAGAAACGCGCAGATGACCGTGCCGATGCCCACGCTGCCGCCCAGCAGCCAGCCCATGGCGATAAAGCTGAAATCCACCGCCACCCGGATGATGGAAAACTTCGCCTTTGACTTGTCACTGATGACCACCGCCACCAGATCGTTGGGTCCCGTGCCGGCATTGGACTTAATCACCAGCGACATGCCCATGGCCAGAATCACACAGCCCAGCGCCAGCATCACCAGCTTGAAGGGCAGGCTGTTCATGGTCTGGAACAGGGGAGACAGCAGCAGGGAAAACACATCGATAATCGGCCCGCCGAGAATCATGCACAGCAGTGTGCCGATGCGCACATAGCTGCGGTCCACAATCAGCAGAATCAGGATAATCATCAGGCTGATGCACACATGCACGTTGCCGTGGGTCAGCAGGGGATGACTGATGATTTTCTGCATCGACCGGAACACACCCTGCACGCACACGTTGAAGGGGTCCGCCCCCAAATCCGCCAGCAGGAACAATGTCACGCCCAGGTGGGCAACCGTCAGGCCGATGAGCAGCATCAGCACACGCAGCAGCAGCTGTTTGATGTTTTGTTTCATGGGTTTTCCTCCGGATGGGAAATATTGACATCATTATAGCATGAATTGCGGGCGGAGGGAAGGATGGAAGGAAAAAAGAGGGTGTAAAAAAGACAGGTAATTCTCATTTGCTGTTAAACCTCATCCGTCAGAACTTCGTTCGTCCACCTTCCCCAGAGGG
>JAUNDF010000007.1 GCA_030526225.1 Clostridia bacterium | reverse complement strand
CATGTGACCCAGGGTCACCAGCGCCGTGTTTTCCATGATGGCGCGGTAGAAGGTGTAGCGGTTGAACTTGTCCGGATCGAAATCAAAATTGGTGAAGGTGGGGCTTGCATGGCGCCAGGAGATGTAGTTCATCACATCGGAGAAGGCGCACATCATGCCGTAGCAGCCGGCGGGGATGTCCTTGGCCTTTTCGTTCATCAGGTCATAGGGATCGCGGCCGCAAGTCTTGGACAGTTCCTTTTCTGCGGTGCAGAAGGCATCGCGGTACCAGCGCATCACCATGCCGGGCTTGAAGGCCAGCGCCTCGTACTGCCATACACCGGGGACGGAGTGGCAGTTGACGCGCACACGGCAGTGTTCATCGGTCTTGGCTTCATCGGTGTTGTACTCATACTGCCAGAAGCTGCCGCCGAAGATGGCCGCCTGATTGGGTTCAACCACGCCAACGCCAACGCAGCCCAGCTGGGCATCACCGCCGCCGGCCACCACAGGGGTTCCTTCGGCAAGGCCGGTCTGTGCAGCACCCTCGGCAGAAACATTGGCCACCACAGTGCCGCATTCGTACACCTTGGGGAAGATGCCCTTCTTCAGGCCGATGGAGGCGGCGATTTCGTCATCCCACTGGCGGGACTTCAGGTCGAAGATGCCGGTGGTGCAGGCGTTGGAGGGCTCGGAGGAGAAAACGCCGGTCATTTTGTAAATCAGCCAGTCATTGAACATGGTGCACACGGCGGTCTTTTCATAGACCTCGGGCATCTTGTTCTTTACCCAGAACAGGCGGGGCAGTGCGCCCAGGGCATAGGTCTGCCCGGATTCGCGGTAAATCCTCTTTTCCAGCTCGGGGTCCATGTGGACCAGCTCAGCCACCTCGTCGTTGGAGCGGGCATCCACGTTGGCGCAGGCCCAGATTTCCTGACCCTTGTCATCATACAGCACAATGCCCTCGCGCATGCAGGTGGTGGAGACAGCGGCAATGTCCTTGGGATCAACGCCGGTCCTGGCAATCACGCCGCTGATGCAGCCGCGGGCCAGCTCCCAGTTGTAGGTCCAGTCGAAGTCCATGCTGCCGGGATAGCGGGGGTCCTCCTTGTGGAACCACTCCTGCTGCTCGCAGCCGATTTGTTCGCCGTCGAGGGTAAACAGCACCGCACGGACGCTGCCGGTACCGGCATCAACAGCCATCAGGTACTTTGCCATATAATCAATCCTTTCTTTTATTTCCTATTTATATAAGGGAGATGTGCTCCCAGATTCCCGTTGTCAATACTGCTCCAGCAGCGCTGCCACGGTGGATTCATCGCTGATGAGCACATCCAGGTAGCCGCCCACCAGCGCGGAGTGAATAGCCTCCACCTTTTTGGGACCTGCCGCCAGACCGATGACGTTGGGCATGGCCTTCAGCTGCTCAAGGGATGTGGCGATGAGCCTGTCTTCAATGGGAGATGCAATCAGTTTGCCTTCGCTGTCGAAGAAGTGGCACAGCACATCGCCCACAGCATTTTTCATCTTTAAATACAGGAAGTCATTCTGACTGATAACACCGCTCTTGATGACCGTGGCATCCTCATTCATGGAGCCGATGCCCACCAGCGTGAAGGAAGCCAGCTGGGTCATCCGCAGCAGATCGCTGACGGAGGACTCGTTCATCATGGCCACGGCCATATCGGGGGAGGACACCAGCAGCGGTGCCGGAATCAGGCACAGCTTGGCGTTGAAGACGTTGCTGCTGCCGTTGGGCAGGTAGTAGCTGACGCCGCCGGTGAGGGAAATGCAGGTGACCGGCGTTTCCACCATAGTGGCCAGATGGTTGAGCGTGCGGGACAGGGTGTCGCCGTAGCCCACGTTGATGCAGGCGTTGCTGCCGAGGCGGTCGGCAATGTACATGGCGCCGGCCCGGGCAATTGCTTCATTTAAATGGGCAGGCTCTGTGGCATCCGGAACGATGAACACATCCTTCAGCTGATACTTCTCCATCAGCTTCCGGCTCTGCTCCAGCATGCCGATGCCGTCGGAACGGAGATGGAACTGGATAATGTTCATCTTCTGGGCATTGTCCAGCAGCTTAATCACCCGCATGCGGCTGATGTTCAGCCGGTCCGCGATGGCCTGCTGGGTCATGTTTTCAAAATAGTAATACCATGACGCCTTGACCATCAGCGACTCTTCATAGTTCACCGGCACAGCCTCCTTTCACCCTGCGGAAGGGGATTTTGAACAATTTATTGACCATCAAACATTTGCTCACTGTTGTTAGTATAGCATTCCCCTGAAACATTGTCAATATTGTTCCTTATTTATCCATATAATATTATGCAAACAACGTCATACCTCCAACAAAATTCTGCAAATGTTGATTTTGATACTTGTCATTGTTGCCGAATGTGGGTAGAATGAAACCAGTCAATGACAAATTAGTGTTTATCATTTACCAAATGTCACCAAGCATTTGAATCCATGACACAGGAGTTATGTTCAATGGCAGAGAATCAAACTGGCATGCCCCCTCGCCTTGAGGTCCGCGGCATCCGCAAAGCCTTCGGCCAGAATGTGGTGCTGAAGGGCATTGATATGTGCATCAAGCCCGGCGAAGTGCTGTCCCTGATTGGCGGCAACGGCGCAGGCAAGAGCACACTGATGAAAATTATCATGGGCATTTACACCTGTGACGAAGGCGAAATTTTTGTTGACGGCAAGCCTGCCAAGCTGGGCAAGCCCTCCGCTTCTCTGGCTGCCGGCATTTACATGGTGCCTCAGGAGCCCCTGCTGTTTCCCAACATGACGGTGCTTGAAAACATCCTCATGGGCTTTACGGAGAACAAGGGCGAGCTGAAGAAGCGCCTGCTGGGCCACATGGCCGACATGGGGCTGGACATCAATCTGCAGCGCAAGGCCAGCACCCTTTCCATTGCCGAGCAGCAGCTGATTGAGCTGCTCCGCGGCCTGATGCGCAACGCCCGCACCCTGATTCTGGATGAGCCCACCTCCGCCCTGACCTTCGGCGAGGTACAGTCCCTGTTCAAGGTTATGCGTGACCTGAAGGAAAAGGGCATCGGCATGATTTACATCACCCACCGCCTCAACGAGGTCTTCGAGATCTCCACAGACGTGGCCATCATGCGCGACGGTGTCATCACCCTGCAGGGTCCGGTAACCAATTTCACCAAGGAAATGCTGATTCAGGGTCTGCTGCCCACCGACAGCAGCGCTCAGGCAGAGAAAAAGGCTTATCAGCCCGTTCCCTATGAAACCCTCAAGCCTGTGATGCAGGTGCGCAACCTGACCGGCTACGGCTTTGCCGACATCTCCTTCGACCTGTATCCCGGCGAAATCCTGGGCATTGCAGGCGTTGTGGGCGCCGGCCGCACGGAGCTGATCAGCACCATCTTCGGCCGCGACAAGGTACTGGGCGGCACCGTAACGCTGGATGGTCAGGACATCACCGGCCACTCCACCAAAAAGGTGCTGAAGGAAGGCCTGAACTTCGTTCCCGAAGACCGCCACAATCACGGCCTGTTCAAGATTCGGTCCATTTCGTCCAACACCACCTCTGCCCTGCTGGGCACCGGCGAGGTTGGCAAGGTGAACATGAACAGCAAGGCGCAGAACGCCATCTCCCAGAAATATGTGGATGACTTCCGCACCAAGATTGTTTCCCTTGATGACCTGATTGGCAGCCTGTCCGGCGGCAACCAGCAGAAGGTTGTCATCGCCCGCGCGCTGTCCACCTCCCCCAAGGTTGTTATCCTTGACGAGCCCACCCGCGGCATTGACGCAGCGGCCCGCGGCGATGTGTACAACATCATCCGCCAGCTGAAGGACGCCGGTGTTGCCGTGCTGATGGTCTCCTCCGACATCGAAGAAGTGGTTGAGCTTTCCGACCGCGCCCTCACCGTATATCAGGGCCGCATCAACGGCGAGTTCCAGCACGATGAAATCTCCCAGGATGTTCTCACCAGTACATCTTTCGGTATTAAACAGGAAAGGAAGATGCAGTGATGAACGCAGTCAAGAATCTGTTTAAGGCACGCTGGATGTCGAGCTTTATCTTTCTGATTTTGCTCTTCGCCATCACCGGTATTGCCGCTCCCTCATTTCTGAATTATTCCAACATTATCGGCTGCTTCAATTCCTCCACCATGTACACGCTGCTGGCTGTGGGCATCGCCTTTGTCATCATGACCGGCGAAATCGATGTTTCCATCGGTGCCACCCTCGGCCTCACCGCTGCCATGACCGGCCTGCTGGCCCAGAACGGCGGCAACATCTGGACGATGCTGATTGTGTGCGTCAGCGTTGGCGCTGTCATCGGCCTGATTAACGGCGTGGGCGTTGCCTACTTCGGTGTCCCCTCTCTGATTTTCACCCTGGGCACCAACAGCGTTATCCGCGGTCTGATTTTCCTGCTGACCGACGGCCGCACGGTGGAAAACTTCGGCGGCGCCATTTCTTCCTACGGCAACATGACCATCGGCCTCGACATCACGCTTTACTATGCCATCGCCGTGGTGATTGTGATTATCGCACATCTGGTGCTGACCAAGACCCACAAGGGCAAGTACATCATTGCCGTGGGCGACAATGCCGGCGGCGCCCGTCTGGTGGGCATCTCCGTGCTGGGTACCAAGCTGATTGCTTATGTGCTGTGCGGCCTGTTCGCAGGTCTGGGCGGCTTCGTATTCGCTTCCAAGTACGGTCAGGTTATGACCGTGGCCGGCAACGGCTATGAAATGACGGCCATCGCAGCCTGCGTGCTGGGCGGCATCTCCCTGTCCGGCGGCCTGGGCAACATCATCGGTGCTGCCATCGGTGCTGTGATTATGTCCTCCATCAGCCGTCTGCTGGTGTTCATCGGTCTCCCGCCCACGTACGACAACACCATCACCGGCGTGATGCTGATTGTCATCGTGGTGGTGGATGCTCTGACCCAGCGCAGAAGCATCGAACAAGCCAGAAGAAAGCGTCTTCTGTCCAGAACAGCCAATCATGCTGAAGGAGGCGCTGTAAAATGAACAATCCCAACAACATGCTCAAAAAGCTCCTGAAGCGCTGGGAGCTGTTCCTGGTTGTCTTCCTGATTCTGGAAATTGCGGTATTCGGCGCTGCCAACCCCAAGTTCCTCAATCCCACGAAGCTGATGACCAGCGTGGTTAACTACATCAGCGTTTGCATCATCTCCCTGTTTGTTACCATGGTCATGATTACCGGCGGCATTGATATCCAGGCGCCCTCCATCATTGGTCTCACCAGCATCGTCATCGGCGTGCTGTGGAGCGATGCGGGCATGAACATCTGGGTTGCCGTGCTGCTGGCTACCCTGCTGGCTGCTCTGTGCGGCGCACTCTCCGGTTTCTTTGTTGCCTACTGCGGCGTTCAGCCCATGGTGGTTACGCTGGGCGGCAGCTTCCTGTACTCCGGTCTGGCCCTGCTCATCTCCAGCCTGTCCGCCACCCCCGCCTATCAGGGCATCAGCGGCTTCCCCGGCAAAAACGATGCCGGCAAGTACATTGATTTCCGCTGGCTGGGCAAGGGCGATATCTGCGGCATCCCTGTTCAGATTATCATTTATGTGCTGCTGATTGCTCTGTGCATGTGGATTCTCCACCGCACCAAGTACGGCGAGCGCCTGTTCCTGATTGGCGTTAACCCCGGTGCTGCAGAATACAGCGGCATCAACACCCGTATGGTCACCATGTCCACCTACATCCTGTCCGCTGTCAGCGCAGCACTGGTGGGCATCCTGCTGACCGCCAACCTCAACTCCGCCAAGTACAATGTGGGCTCCGGCTACACCATGGGCATCATTACCGCCGTGGTGCTGGGCGGCACCCTGAACACCGGCGGCAAGGGCAGCATCCTGGGTACGGTGCTGGCATCCCTGATTCTCTGCATCCTGCGCTACGGCCTGCCCCTGTGCTTCAACGTAAGCACCCAGAATCTGGACCTGCCCATCGGCATCATCCTTGTACTGGTCATTCTGGGCCGCGAAATCGCCGGTCAGCATATGCTGCAGAAGTGGTTCAAGCGCCGCAAGACCCACTAATCATTGAATTTCGAGAAGCGCTGTGGGGCTTCTTGAGATAAATAAAAAAGGGAGGAACCCAAACATGAAAAAGATCCTGGCTCTGGTACTTGTTGTGTGCATGTCTCTGACGATGGTCTCCGCTTTTGCTGAAGGCAAGAGCGCCGTAGACGGTCTGACCGTGGCATTCATCCCCAAGGTATCCGGCAACTCCTTCTTCGAGGCCGCCAATGACGGCGCTCAGAAGTACGCAGCAGAATGGGGCATGACCGTTGACTACATCGGCTCCCCCGATGCTTCCGTTACCACCCAGCTGGAACTGATCCAGCAGGCTATCGACAAGGGCGTTGACGCCATCTGCATCTCCGCAGTTGACGCTACCGCTCTGGACGAGAAGCTGATTGAAGCTCAGGAACAGGGCATCTACGTGTCCACCTGGGACTCCGACGTATCCCCCAACGCCCGCGCTATGATGGTATCTCAGGGTACCGCAGCTGTTCTGGGCCCGATGCTGGTTGACATGGGCGTTGAGTCCCTGACCGAACGCGGCGTTGACGTAAACGGCGAAGTGAAGTATGTATGGCACTTCTCCAACCCCTCCGTTGCTGACCAGAACTCCTGGTACGTTGCCGGCGACGAATACATCAAGGAAAAGTATCCTTCCTGGGTAGCCGTTTCCGAGCCCTTCTATTCCAACCAGGATCCCGCTCAGTCCGTGTCCACCGGCGAAGCTATCTTCGAAGCTTATCCCGACATTGATCTGATCATCTGCAACGACTCCACCGCTCTGCCCGGCCAGTGCGCTGCCGCTCAGAACAAGGGCCTGACCGCTGCTGACGTGACCATCACCGGTTTCTGCCCCCCCTCCGGCATGACCACCTATCTGGAAGCCGGCATCTGCACCCGTTGGGGTCTGTGGGATTGCGGCATCCAGGGCGCTCTGGGCTGCTATCTGGCTGCTTATGTTTCCGCCGGCAACACCGTGCATGTTGGTGACATCGTAAGCGTTCCCGGCATCGGCGACGTTGAGATCCTCGCTAACGGCGATCTGGTGGAAGGCCAGGAGACCGCTCCCGAAAACAACGGCGTTGTGCTGCTGCCCGAGCGCGTAGTCTTCACCGCTGAAAACGTAGCTAACTATCCCTTCTAATCCTTTGTAAGGAACAATCAGGAGGAGCCCCACAGGGCCCCTCCTCTTGTGGTGAAAGCGGGCGCATGAGCCTGCCATCACCCCCTGCGCCCAAGGCGCATTCAATCGTTATCCCAATTGAAAACGAAAGGAAGTATGATTCCAATGGCTGATAAGGACGGACTGAAGGTAGCAAAAGATTATCACACCTCTGAACCCTTCGCAAATCAGGGCTCTTTCCACGTAAAGGGCGCCAACAACCTGGACTGGGGCATGAAGCGCCACCTGTCCAACATCTTTGACCCGGTCAGCGGCAACACCGTGATGTTTGCCTTCGACCATGGCTACTTCATGGGTTCCACCGCCGGTCTGGAGCGTCTGGACCTGGTCATCCCCAAGCTGCAGAACGAAGTTGACGTGTTCATGGGCACCCGCGGCGCCATCCGCACCTGCGTATCCCCCGCCTACAAGAAGGGTGTTGCCCTGCGCGTTTCCTCCGGCTCCTCCATGCTCAACGATGACCTGAGCCACGAAGTGCTGGCTGTGGACATCGAGGATGCCATCCGCATGAACGCCGACTGCCTGGCTGTGCAGACCTTCATCGGTGCTGACGGTCAGCTGTCCTCCATCGACAACCTGTCCCGCTGCATCAATGCCGGCATGCGCTACTCCATCCCCACCCTGGGCGTTGTGGCTGTTGGCAAGGACATGGAGCGCACCGACCGCTTCTTCAAGCTGGCTACCCGTATCGTTGCCGAAATGGGCGTACAGCTGGTGAAGACCTACTACTGCGACAACTTCGAAGAAATCGTGGCTGCCTGCCCCGTCCCGATCGTTGTTGCCGGCGGCAAGAAGCTGCCCGAGGACGAAGCCCTGACTCTGGCTTATCGTTCCATGCAGGGCGGTGCCCGCGGTCTGGACATGGGCCGCAACATCTTCCAGAGTGAGCATCCCGTGGAAATGGCCAAGGCCATCCGCATGATTGTGCACCACAATGCTACCGACAAGGAAGCTCTGGAGTTCTACACCGACGCAATCAACAGCAAGTAATAACACACCGTGCTGCGGATGCCATGTGCAGCCGCAGCATTTTTTGATTGGAGGAGATTCCCATGGTTTCCAAGGTACTCAGCATGGTTCTCCCTGTACTGGTCATGATACTGCTGGGCCGCTACTGCGCCTCCAGCGGCATCCTGAATGATGACCGTCACGCAGGCCTGAAGGGCATCATCGGCGACATTCTGCTGCCTGTGGTGCTGTTTAACGCCTTCTTTACCGCCGAGTATTCCGCCAGCCTTGTGCTGGTATTCGGTCTGGTATTTGCGGGCTTCTGTGTTGCACTGGGTCTTGCCTTCCTGCTCAAGCGCTTCGTATCCCCCTACGGCCGGTTTATGCCTCTGCTGATGTCCGGCGCGGAGGGCGGTATGCTGGGCTATGCGCTCTTTTCCCTCATCTCCGGCGGCGTAACCAGCCACTACGCCATGGTGGATATCGGTCAGACCGTGTTCGCCTACACCGTGTATCTGGCAACCCTGAAGGCCGCTGAAGGTCAGAGCCTGAAGCCCGCACAGATTGTGAAGAACATGGTCACCAACCGTGCCTGCATCGGCATGACGCTGGGCATTGTGCTGGGCGCCACGGGCTGCTACAAGGCCATTGCCGGCACAGATTTCGGCAACGTCATCACCAGCCTGATTTCCTTTATCACCGCCCCCACCTCTGCCCTGATTCTGATTGTGGTGGGCTACGAGCTGCGCTTCTCAAAGAAGCTGATGAAGCCCGTGTTCACCACAATCGCCATGCGCCTTGTGGTGATGGCCGGCATCATGGCCGCTGTATCCGCTGTGCTGTTCGCCATCATCCCCTACGACAAGATGCTGTTCCTTGCCCTGCTGGTGCAGTACTCCCTGCCCGCACCCTTCATCATCCCCCTGTTTGCCGATTTGGGTGATGACAGCGAGTATGTTTCCACCACCCTTTCCATGGGCACGCTGGTCACCGTGGTGCTGTTTGCGGCCATTGCCGTGTTCAGTCTGGCATAAGGGCTTTCAGCCGATTTTTGATGAGAATAGGCAGGCATATGTCTGCGCACACAAAGGAGTGTATCTGATATGCTGAAGGGCATTTCCCCCATCATTCCCCCGGAGCTGCTGAAGACCATCGCCGAAATGGGTCATGGTGATGAGCTGGTTCTGGCAGACGGCAACTTCCCCGGCACCTCCATCGGCAAAACGTGCATCCGCTGTGACGGCCACGGCTGTGCCGAGGTAATGGAAGCGCTGATGACCCTGTTCCCCCTGGACGATTTCGTCCCCGCCCCCCTGGCCGTGATGGCCGTGCCGGACGGCATGTTCGAGGGCAACAAGGCGCCCATCTGGGAGAAGTTCCGCGCCGCCGCCGACAAGGATCTCCCCACCGCCCAGTTTGACATGATGGAGCACGACGCTTTTATGGACCGCGCCCGCAATGCCTATGCGGTGGTTCAGACCGGCGAAACCGCGCTGTACGGCAACATCATCATCCGCAAGGGTGTTGTGCGGCTGTAAATCAAGGCAAAACAAAAGAGGCTGTGAAAAAACGCGTTTCACAGCCTCACAAAGGACCTCTTTCGCCCCTTCGGGGCACCTTCCCCAGAGGGGAAGGTTTTTTAATTTGTTTCAAACTTCAACCATATGTGACATGCGTATCGTGACCTTCCCCTCTGGGGAAGGTGGCTGAGCGCAGCGAAGTCGGAAGAAGTCTTCCGGGGCATAATATATTTACGGTTTTTTCACAGTCCCTTTTTTATGGTCTGTTCACGCCAGAGAATACTCCAGATTCTCGCACTTCAGGCGGGTGCCCTCTTCAATTTCATCGGGCAGCAGAAAGCGCGCCACCATGTACGGCTCTGCATCCGGCTGGGATTCGTTTTTCAAATATGCATAATCGCCTTCCAGTTTGGTCACAATCACATACCACAGCATTGTCGTTTCCTCCGTTTTTCATGTTCTAACAATGCTTATCATTCGCCGTCGCAGGCCATTTTCCTCTCTGTTTTGTACGATTTATCAATTATTCCATTAAATAACAAGAAATGCAGGAATCGTGCCGTTTGCCATATTTTTCACATTATGCCTTGCAATTCCCTTGTATTTTCTGGTATCGCCATTTATAATGAGGGCAAGAACGAAGAGAGGAAACCGACTGGTATGATTACAGAACAGCTTGCGATTCAACACATTGTATCGCAGAACGGATATCAAAGGCCGCCGCACTTCCACGATATGAACGAGATTTTGTTTCATACCGGGGATGACTGCACGCTGTACATCGGCCACGAAACGTATCAGCTGCGCAGCGGTATGCTTGTGTTCATTTCACCGGGTACCATCCACCTGAAAATCAATCATGAGGGGGAGCAGATTGACACCCGCCTGATTCACTACCCCTCTTCCCTGCTGAACGCACTTTCCACCCCGCAGACCAACATGCACCTGCTGTTTTCCAACCTGAACGCATGCCTGCAGCTCCCGCCGGAATCCCTCCACATGTTCACCATGATGTTTAACGAGCTGGATGGAGACAACAAAAAAGAGGACAGCGAACTGAGCAACATTCTCACCCTCGGTTCGATTCTGCTGCAATCTGCCCGGCTGTTCCGCAGTCAGGGTGCTGTTCAGCCGTCTCCCCTGACCACCACAGACAAGTGGCTGCTGCCCATTCTGGAATACATCGACAATCACCTGACGGAGCCCTTTACCCTCGATGACCTCTGTTCCCGTTTCAGCATCAGCAAGGGCAGCCTGTGCCACACCTTCAAGCGCAAGACCGGCTTTACCGTCATTTCCTACATCAACCTGCAGCGCATCCGCCACGCCTGTGTGCTGCTTCGCAACGGCTACTCCGTGCAGAACACCTGCACCCTGTCGGGGTTTGCCTCCATCGAACACTTCATCCGCACCTTCAAGGTATTCGCCGATACCACCCCCGGCAAATACGCCCGCACCGTAGCCCAGTCCAAGGGACTTGTCAGTCCGCTGAATGTTTGCCACGCCGCCGAATACGCCCACGTTTTTGAGGACGAGAACGATTAATATTTTTCTGTCTTGATGAACCGCGTGAAGTGCTTCTTCCGCTTGACAATTCCGGTCAAATGGCTATAGTAGAAATGTTTGTTTTCTATATTCATTTGATTGGAGTTTTTTTATGCGCAAAATCCTCGCTTATTTCAAAAAGGAAGCCATGCTCACCGTGTCCCTGCTGGCGGCGCTTGTATCCCTTGTGATTACGCCGCCCAGCGCCGCGCTGCTGTCCTCCATCGATTGGAAAACGCTGGCCACGCTGTTTATGCTGCTGTCCGTGCTGGATGGCTTCAAGCATGAAAACCTGTTCCGTCCGGTGATTCGGCTGGCCTCAAAGGTGCCCAATCAGGTGGGGCTCAGCTTCTTTCTGGTGTTCGCGGTGTTCTTCTCCTCCATGTTTGTCACCAACGATGTGTCGCTGATTATCTTCGTTCCCCTGACCATGATTCTCTTCCGCGCCGGAAACAAGGAGCAGTACATCGTGCCGGTGCTGGTGCTGGAAAACATCGCCGCCGTCCGAGGCAGTCTGCTGACCCCCTTCGGCAGCCCGCAGAACCTGTTCCTCTTCGGCAAAAGCGGCATGAGTGCCGGTTCCTTTATGCTGATGATGCTGCCCCTGTGGCTGGGCAGCATGGTGCTGCTGTCCCTGTTCATCCTGTTCCTGCACCGGAAGAATCTGCGGGAAACCATCATCCTCACCGGCGAAAGCACCGAAGGGGAATGGAAGAAGGAGAACCGCGCCAAGCGCGCTGTGTACCTGTTCCTGTTCGCGGTGATTGTGACCACCATCGTCACCCGCACCACCCTGTGGCCCTATGTCACCCTGTTTGTGGCGGCGATGCTGCTGATTTTCGACCGCAGTGTGTTCCGTCGGGTGGACTATGTGCTGCTGCTCACCTTCCTGTGCTTCTTCGTGTTCTCCTCCTCCATTGCGGCACACCCTGCCATCAGCGCCTTCCTGCACAAGAGCGTTGCAGGCAACGAGTACTGGTGGAGCCTTGCCCTCAGTCAGGTGATTTCAAATGTGCCCGCCTCCATCGTGCTGTGGCCCTTCTGCACCAACCTTCGTGCGCTGATTTACGGCCTTGATACCGCGGGTCTGCTGACGGTCATCGGCTCGCTGGCCTCTGTCATCAACATGCGGATTTACCTGCGCGAGTACCCCGGCAACGGCAAAAAGTTTATGCTTGCCTTTGAAAAAATTTGCCTGATTTTCTTCCTCATTGTGGTTGTTCCCCAGTGGCTGATTTGCCGGTAAGATGCGAAACAGGGACTGTGATTTTGCTTCACAGTCCCTGTTTTTTTGTTTACTTTTTCAGCACCCTTGCCAGCGTTTTCTCCAGCTCGGGGATGTTGATGGGCTTGGACAGGTGCTCGTTCATGCCGGCGGCCAGAGAGCGCTTCACATCCTCATCAAAGGCGTTGGCGGTCATGGCCACAATGGGCACGGTCTTGCTGTCGGGGTGGTCCAGCGAGCGGATGGCTCTGGTGGCCTGAATGCCGTTCATGTTGGGCATCATAATGTCCATCAGCACCAGATCATAGGTGCCCGGCGCGGCGGCGGCGAATTTCTCCACTGCCTTGCGGCCGTCTGTGGCGCCATCCACCAGCATGCCGTAGTCACCCAGCACCTCGCAGATGATTTCCATGTTCAGCTCGTTGTCCTCGGCCACCAGCACCTTCACGCCGGTAAAGTCGAAGTCCACGCGCTCTTCAGCGGCCTCTTCCTGCATGTCCACGGGGGACAACATCAGGTCGAAGTGGAAGTCACTGCCGCGGCCAACCTCGCTGTCCAGCTGAATTTCGCCGTTCATCATGTGCACCATACGGCTGGAAATGGCCAGACCAAGGCCGGTGCCCTGACGGTTGGCTTCGGGGGAATTGACCTGCTCAAAGCTGAGGAAGATGCGTTCCCTGTCTTCGGCAGAGATTCCGATGCCTTCATCCCGCACGGAGAAGGACAGCTGAGAGCGGCTGCTGTCCAGCACGGTTTCCTTCACGGTCAGGTAGATATGACCGCCTTCCCCGGTAAACTTGACCGCGTTGCCAATCAGGTTAATCAGCACCTGATTGATGCGCAGGGAATCGCCGTGGAAAAACTTGTGCTTCAGGTCGAAGGAAGTGACAAAGGTCTGGTTCTTTTCGCGGAACTTTGCATCCAGCAGTACATGCAGCTCGCGCAGCTGCTTATCCAGATTGAAGTCCGTTTCCACCAGCTGCATCTTGCCGCTTTCAATCTTGGACATGTCCAGAATGTCATTGAGCAGACCCAGCAGATAGTTGGAGGAGCTGCGGACCTTCTTCAGGCACTCGATGCGGTGTTCTTCGGTCTGGCCGGGCTTCAGGGCGATTTCCGTCATGCCGATGATGCCGTTCATGGGGGTGCGGATTTCGTGGCTCATGCGGGCAAGGAAGTCGGACTTGGCCTGTGCCGACTGGTCGTGACGCTCCTGATTGATGCGGTTCTGGATGGCGCGGCCCACCTCAGTCAGGCGGGTGCGGTCGGCCTCGTTATCGAGGATGGCCGTGGAAGCGCCTGCAAACACGATGCTGCCGGAGTAGCTGCCGTTATCCATCATGTGATAGGTAATGCCGGCATCAAGCTGCCCCATCATGGCAAAGAGCGGATGCTTTGACAGCTCATCCACATATGCATGGAGCTGCTTGTTTTCCACATGCTGCCAGAAGAGGCGGTATTCCTCTTCCTTACAGTGGCTGACAACCTCGTGCATATCTGCCTGCGGTCCCTTGCGCCAGGAGTATTCCAGCGTGCTGGAGAGGCTGTCGTAGCGGAAGTCGGTAATCAGCATATCGGTGATGCCGTACTGCTCCTTAAGGCGAAGCGCCACCAGATCCAGCACAGCGCCGATATCATCGGTGCGCTCAAACATGTTGCGGGCCAGGGTGGCAATATCGGCTCTGGTGTTGTAGCCGATGGAAACCGGCTCGGAGAAGTCCCTTGTGCTGCCGCCATGGTAGGCGCCTGCCAGCTTCTGCTTGGTGCGCTGCACCAGTGCCTGATCGCTGACCTCCCCGTCTGCGGGGGCAGTGGCCCAGTCAAGCCGCAGGGGCACGGAGGCGGAGTGAATCAGGGAAGCAAAGCGGCGCTCCAGTTCGGGCATCACGCTTGCCGTTTGGCCTTCCGCAACGCCGGGGAGCCATGCCAGCAGCTCGTCGCCGCCGGCACGAATCAGCAGTGCTTCCTCGGGACACAGCACGCTGACAGCACCGCGCAGCAGCTTGGCCAGTTCATCCAGCACCACATCGCCGAAAACGATGCCATACTTTTCGTTGATGGTCGAGAAGCTGTTGATATCCACCAGCAGCAGCGTACCCACAGGGTTCAGCTTTCGCATCTGCGCCATGCGGTTGAAGCCGGCAGCGGCGCGGTACAGGCTGGTGGCCGGGTCGAGGACCTGGCGCATTTCCCGCTCCAGCTCCTGCTGCTTGCGCTGGTTGATGTTTCGGATATAGCCTACCACGCGCAGATGCTCGCCGCCGGTGCCGCCGAAGAGATGGCCGCTGACCTCTACCCACATGTAGGGGTGCTCGGGTCTTCTGCGGACGCGCAGCTCCATCTCCATGTCACCTTGCGGGTTGTTGATGTAGTCGATAAACATCTGCCGGTCTTCGGGATGGATGGACTCGCGCACGATACTGCACTCTTCATCCCCCAGAGACCAAACGCCGCTGTTGATTGAGTCATTCACAATCTCCAGCATTTTCTCTTCGCGGCGGTACACGAAGAATACGTCCGTTGCCGAGTCGATGGCAACGCGGTAGCGTTCCTTTTCCTCGTTCAGCTTGTCTGCGGCTGTCTGCTGTGCCTCCGTCAGCTCCAGCACCACATCGTGCAGCTCCTCCACCTAACGGACGGAGGAGGGTTCGTATTCCTTCAGGCCCTTGTAGCCCCGGCGGACGCTTTCCATCAGCCGGTTGACAGGCCGGGTGACCTTGCGCACCAGCAGGATAATCATCAAAAGACCCACCGCAGAGCAGACCAGAATGGTGGTGAGGATTCGGCCGTACACCAGATTGCCGGGGGCAAAGACGGAGTTCTCCGTTACAAAGCCCACCAGCGCCCATTCGGTGCCCTCGTAGGGAACGTTGTTGCTGTACAGCTTCATGGGGGAAATGAGGGCGTAAACGCTCTGCTCACCCACCACGCCGTTTTCCAGCTCGTACAGGTGTTCCTTGCGCTCGCCGGTCACGCGGAAGGCGGAGCTGTTGCCCACCACCGACTTGTACAGGGAGCCGGTGCCCATGACCACCTCATACACGCCGTCGCCCTTGCTGACGGCAATGGCATAGCCGGCGTTCAGGCCCTGGTCCAGATCGCGGACGGGGACATAGGTTGCCAGGTATCTTGTGGAGACCTCCACACCCATCACGCCGTACACCCGGCCCTGATACACCAGCGGCACGGAGTAGGTAATCATCTGATGGGTATCCAGATAGTGGTCCTCCAGAATGAAGGCCGGGGACCAGTAGCCGAGGATTCGTGGTTCAACGCCCGGGTTTTCCTTTGCGGCCTTCAGGGGCTGGTAGAAGAAATCGTCCGCCTTGCGGTAGCCGAAGCCCTCCAGCTTGAAGCGGGTTGCCCAGGGGCTGTCCATGGGGATGTTCTGCTGGCGGGCCAGCCGCTTGCTGCCGCGCTCCAGCAGAATGTCGGTGTTGCTGCTGATTTTGTTGGTGGGGTCGGAGTCCCGCAGGAAGAAGCCGTTGTACTTGGCCGGCTGCATCATGTCCTTGCCGTTGTCCAGCACCAGAAACAGGCCGCTGGTGGTGTTGTTCTGCAGCGCCAGCACCATTTCCGGGAAAATGGCTTCCAATAGCTGCTGCTGCATTTCATCCGAGGCAATGAAATCATCGATGTCGGCGCCGTTGTCCTTCAGCACCTGCTGCAGATGCTCCGCCACACTGGAAGACTCGCCCAGCACGCTGCTCCAGCGGTCCACCATGGCGTTTTCCAGGGTGAGCCGCCGGTTTTCCACAGCGTTCTGGTCCATGCTGATGATGTTGTTCTCCATGATGGATTTCACATCACTGACAACCAGCGTGGCAAAAGGGAGAAATCCCTGTATAAATGCAACGATCATCAGCGGCACCAGAAATATGGACAAAAATGACCGTTTACGCTTCATCCGGTTTTCTCCTCTCAAAGATTTTTTCGCGGTATTCAATGGACTTTACTGATTCTGCCGGTTCAGCTTATTCGTTGAAGGCAGCGGCATGAAGAGCGGCAACGAACTGCTCATACCATGCCTCAAAGGCTTCGTCGGTGATGTAGGGAGCGGCGGCATCCTCACGGCTTACGCCCAAGGCAACCTGTTCATCCACAGCGGCCTTGTCTTCCTTTGCTTGGTCCAGCAGGTTGTAGTCCAGGATGGAACGGGCCTTGCTGCCATTGGGGAACACAGCGGTGTAGTAGCCGGGGACATCGTGGGTGCGCTCGATAACCACCTTCAGGCAGTCATAGCTCTTGGAATTGACGCGCAGGTTGTTGTCGGCGATAACCTTGTCCAGCATTTCCATGCTGTGGGCATCCTTGCGGACGGGCATGTAGGAGGATTCAACCACGAAGCGCAGGCTGTTTTCGGGCTGGGTGAACCACTTGAGGAACACAGCGGCGGCGTACTCGTGCTTGTCGTCGCTCTTGGTGACCACCATGCCGGCACCCTGCTGCACGATGTAGTTGTCACCGTTTTCAAACATGGGGGCGGGCAGGATGATGTGGTCGATGTCGATGCTGTCGTCATCGGTTTCCACGGTATCGGGGAAATACATGGCAGAGGAAGAGGAGCCGGTGTAGCACAGCAGATCGCCGGTCTTCACGTCGTCGGAGCGGAACTTGCCCAGGGCATCAAAGCGGCCGCGGACGAAGGGAACGTAGAAGTTCTCCCACAGGCGGCGCATCAGTTCCTTGTCGGCATTGATGGTCAGCTGACCGTCCTTGACGGTGAAGATGTCCACGCCCATCTGCTTGGTGCCGAGGATGAAGTAGTTGGATACGGAATCGCGGCCGTAGAAGGCCTTGCCGTCATCGGCAACATCGGGGGTCTTGGCATCGGTCCAGTCATAGTAGCGGTCAGCCACGCGGACGATGCCCTCCACCGTGCTCAGCTCCTCCAGGGTGCTGCCGGTGTCCTCGGCAAAGTCCTCCCAGTCGGTGGCGTTGATCATCAGGATTTCGGTGCTCTTGGCCACGGGGAACAGGTACAGGTGACCGTCATTGTTGAAATAGCCCTCGCCGATGTAGGAATCCACATAAGCGGACAGCTCTTCCTCGGTGAAGTATTCCTTCAGGTCCACCAGGTCGCACTTCTTCTGCACAGCGGAAGCGGTATCGGCATAGGTGGAGAAGATGTTGGGCAGGGGTTCAGCGCCAATCACGCCGTCCACGGCATTGATAACAGCCGTTTCCAGATCGCGGACAGAGCCCTGGGAGAAGCTTTGCACATAGATGCCCATCTCCTTGCCAACGGTGGTGTTGAAGCGCTCCACCAGTTCATCATAAGCAGCCTGCTGGGCACCGTTGTAGTAGTGCCATACAGTCAGGGATACGGGGTTGCTGGGGTCCAGCTGCGCGGTCTTGGTACCGTCGGCGGCAAAGGCCATCACAGGCAGCAGAACAACTGCCAGCAGCATTGCAACAAATTTTTTCATGTTTACAACCTCCCGAGATTTGTCATCACAGAAATTACCAATATATATTGTACAATATTCACTGCCGGTTGGCAATGGCATTTGCGGTGGATTCTGCATTGATAAAAGGTATTTTACAGGATAAAGCAAAGGAGATGTGAAAAACTCCTTTCACACCTCCTGAAGGGAACCTCATCCGTCACCAATCAGTACGCAACCACATTTTCCGGCTTGCCGTCGAGATACGCCTTCATGTTGGCAAAGGCGATATGGGCGCGGCGCACCATGGCCTCCTCGGAGAGGAAGGCCACATGGGGAGCCAGCAGCGTGTTTTTGGCATGGAGCAGCGGTTCGCTGTCGGGGATGGGCGGCTCCACGTTGTACACATCCACACCCGCACCGGCAATGCGGTCCTCGTTGAGAGCATCCGCCAGCGCGGCGCTGTCCACGATGGGGCCGCGGGCGCAGTTGATAAGCACCGCATCCTTTTTCATCAGCGCAATCATCTCACGGCTGATCAGCCCGCGGGTAGAGGGGATGTTGGGCGTATGCACGGACACAATGTCGCTTTTTGCCATCACATCCTCCAGAGACATATACTCAATGCCCATGGCCAGCGCCGCTTCCTTGGGCCGGGGTGCATAGGCAATCACCTTTGCGCCGAAGGCCTGGAACAGCCGTGCCGTCATCAGGCCGATTTTTCCCGTGCCGATGATGCCCACGGTGCGCCCCGCAATTTCCCGGCCCATAAGCCCTGCAGAGGTGCCGCCGGTGCGGACGGCCTTGTTGCAGGCATCCAGATGGCGATACAGGCCGATGACCAGCCCGATGACCATTTCCGCCACGGTCTGGTTGGAATAATTGGCGGCATTGCAGATGGTGATGCCCTGTACCCGGCAGGCATCCTGTGCCACATGGTCAATGCCGGTGAAGGCAACATTAATCAGCTTCAGCTCGGGGCAGGCCTTGACCACCTGTGCCGGGAAGGGATTGTTGGCAATCATCACGGCTTCACAGCCGGCACTGCGGCGAATCAGCTCTTCGGGATCGGTGGTTTTGGCAGCATAATATACAAATTCGTGACCGGCCACCCGGATGGGGGCACTCAGTTCCTCAATCATTTCAGGGGCAACGCCCAGGGGCTCCAGCAAAGCGATTTTCATGGCGGATTCCTCCATTATCATCATTTCCGGAAAAGAAATTCGACTTTCCCGGTCATTTTTCCTGCCTGCAATGCCATTTACACCGCCGCCACCGCAGGCTATAATTTTGGTATCAGAAACAGCAAACAAGGAGACAGCCATGCAGCAAATCATTGCCGGTTTCCAGGTTGACCTGCTTCGGAAAAAAATAAAGGGACTCCACCTGTATGTATGCGCACCGGACGGCCACATCCGTGTTTCCGCGCCCCTGCGCATGAGCGTGAAGGACATCGAATCGTTCATTGTATCCCGCGCTGACTGGATTCGCGCCCAGCAGGTCAAATACGCCGGCGCACCCATGACAGCCGCCGCTTTGGAGGACGGGGATACAATCCTTCTTTGGGGCAGACCCTGCGTACTGACCATCCGCGAGGCAAAGGTGCGCAGCAGCGTGCGGCTGGAGGGCGACAGGCTGATTCTGTCCGTTCCCAAGGATGCTGCACTGCCGCAGAAGGAAGCGGTCCTGAATGCCTTCTACCGCCGCCAGCTGACGGATGCCATCGCCCGGCTGATGCCCCAATGGGAGCGCACCACGGGGCTGAAGTGCAGCGCGTGGCAGATTCGGGCCATGACCTCCCGCTGGGGCAGCTGCAGGCCCGACACCAGAAAAATCACCCTGAACCTGCATCTGGCCAAGCACCCGCCGGAATGCCTGTCCTATGTGATTCTGCACGAGCTGATGCACATCCGCATCCCCAACCACGGCGCAGAATTCAAGGCCATGATGACCCGCTTCATGCCCCAATGGCCGCAAATCAAGGCGCTGCTCAACGGCAAAGTGCCCCAGGACTGACCCGTTCGCCCAATCAATCGGAAAGGAAGCTGCCCCATGTGCGAGTTTATCACCCTTGATGGAAGCACCGTGCAGACGGAGCATCTGTGCTGTATCATCCGCAAGAA
Source organism: Clostridia bacterium (assembly GCA_030526225.1). Classification (GTDB taxonomy): domain Bacteria; phylum Bacillota; class Clostridia; order Christensenellales; family Aristaeellaceae; genus JAUNDF01. The sequence continues at coordinate 23,419 of JAUNDF010000007.1, read as the reverse complement.
GGCGCATCCCGGTGTGGATACAAAGCGCCGCTGGCTGCAAAGCCGCATCCCCGAGGGGCATGTGTTCCGCAAGCTGGATGACAAGGGCTGCTGCTTTATCGAATATGCGCCGCTGGAAAAGGCGTGGGTGCCCGTCCTCGGCGACAACTACCTGTACATTTACTGCCTTTGGGTGGATGGTGCCCTGAAGGGGAACGGCTATGCCACCAGACTGCTGGAGGACTGCATCAATCAGGCCAAAGCCGAGGGGAAATCCGGCATCTGCATGCTGGGTGCAAGAAAGCAGAAGAACTGGCTGTCCAATCAGGCCTTTGCCATGAAGCACGGCTTTGCAGCGGTGGATGAAACGGATGACAGCTACCTGCTGCTGGCCCTCTCCTTTGACGGCACCCTCCCCCGGTTTGCCCCCGCCGCCAAGGCACAGCACATTGATGACGAAGCGCTGACCGTGTACTACTCCGACCAGTGTCCCTTTATCCCCATGAAGGTGGCGGCGCTGGAGGAATACTGCCGCACCCATGATGTTCCGCTGGTGCTGCACCATGTGGATACGCTGGAAAAGGCCAAGGCGCTCCCCTGCGTGTTTAATAACTTCGGCGCGTTCTACAAGGGGAAGTTCATCAGCGTCAATCTGCTGGAAACAGCGGCGCTGGAGAAACTGTTGAAGAAAGGGTAAGGTGTACTTAAGCTGTGAATTTTGCTTCACAGCTTTTTTATTTTCCCTTCCATCGGCCCTCCCCTCCACTTCGGATGTATGAACAGATGTGAAGCTTGCGAAAGAAGCTTCCACAAAATGTAAAAAAACTTTCACAAACCCCTTGACAATCCCGCCGTACTGGTGTACTTTTCACATCGTACACTATATCACCAAAGCACCAAGGGAGGCATTCGATGGATTTTAAACCAACCGCACCCATATGGCTGCAGGTTGCCAATGAAATCAAGAGTGATATCGCATCCGGTGCTTTACGGCCGGGTGAGAAGCTGCAGTCAAGCCGCGATCTTGCCGTGCGCTACGCCATCAACCCCAACACAGCCGCCCGTGTTTATCAGGAGCTGGAGCGGGAGGGCGTTTGCGAAACGCGGCGCGGCCTCGGCACCTTCGTCACCCAGGATGCAGACCACATCACCGCCCTGCGCATCGCCATGGCACAGGAGGCCATCACCGCCTGCCTGACCGCCATGCGGACCCTCGGCTTCACCAAGGAGGAAGCCATCCATATGCTTATGATTGAGGAGGAACACAGCAATGCTTGAAAGCAGAGAGCTGACGAAAAAGTTTGGCAGCAAAACGGCTGTCAACGCCATTACCCTGAAGCTGGAGCCCGGCCACATTTACGCCATGATGGGCCCCAACGGCAGCGGCAAAACCACCTGGATGAAAATGGCCGCCGGGCTGATTAAGCCCACCGCCGGTACCGTTTACTTCAACGGCGAGCCCGTATCCATCGCAAGCCGTGCTCAGGTGGCGTACCTGTCCACCGAGCCCTACTTCTACGACTGGATGACCATCGGCGATGCCGGCAAGTACTATGCCGATTTCTTCAAGGACTTCGACATGGCCGTGTACGACAAGCTGATTGGTCAGCTGAACCTGAACCCCAAGGACAAAATCAAGAGCCTGTCCTCCGGTATGACCGCCAAAATGAAGGTCGCCGTGACACTGGCCCGTGATGCCAAGGTGTACATGCTCGACGAGCCCTTCAACGGCATTGACCTGCTGGCCCGCGATGACATCCGCGCCTGCATCCTCAACGCAGCCGCCGACAACAAGCTGCTGCTGCTGTCCAGCCACCTGGTGGAGGAGATGGAAAACATCGCCGACCGCGCCGTGTTCATTTCCCAGGGCAACCTGATTGAGGTCCGCGACCTGGAGGAAATGCGCGAAAACGACGGCAAATCCATGGCAGACAGATACCGCGAAATTTTCGGACATACGGAGGCGATTTAATCATGCTTCAGCTGATGAAATATGAGTTCCGCAAAACCAGAACCACCAAGCTGGTGGTTGTTGGCCTGACCCTGCTGCTGCAGATCATGTTCATGTTTGGTCTGTACGGCAACAACGAACAATGGATGTCCACCGGCGCCGGCCTGCTGATTTTTGTAGCCACCTTCGGCGTCATCATCATCGGCCTGCAGAGCCTGCTGACGCTGCACAAGGACATGAGCACCAAGCAGAGCTACATGCTCTTTATGACCCCCAACAGCTCCTACAAAATCCTCGGCGCAAAGGTTCTTGAATGCAGTCTTTCCATGCTGCTGATGGCCGTCTTCTTCGGCGCGCTGGGCTTCCTGGATGTAACGCTGCTGTTCGGCAAGTTCGGTCAGCTGGACCAGCTGCTGGAGTTCTTCCGTTCCGTGATGAAGCAGTTCACCGATCAGATTCACTTCACCAGCCCTGAAATCATTTCCTTCTGCGGCATGCTGCTGTGCAGCTGGCTGGCCACGGTGGTGACCGCCGCCTTCTCCGATGTGTTTGCCTGCTCCCTGCTCAACGGCAAGAAGTTTGCCGGTCTCGCCGCCTTCGCCCTGTTCGTGGTACTGAACATGGTCTTCGGCTGGATCAGCGGTCTGATTCCCCCTGCCGGTACCTTCGTTGCCGCCATGCTGATTTCCGGCGGCGTGTCCCTGATCATCACCGCGGTGATGTACTTCGCCACCGCCTTTATGATGGACCGTTACCTGAGCGTGTAAGACAAATTTTCTTACCGGCGGATGAACCCGCCCCGCTCAATCGTTGTATTAACAGATGGATGCATTGCACATCGCAATGCTGATGAAAGCAACAAGAACAAATACATTTGGAGGTGTATTGAAAATGATGAAAAAGATTCTGTCCGTTCTGGCCGCTCTGGTGATGCTGGTTCTCCCCGTCATCAGCTGCGCAGAAGGCGGCTTCCTTGCCGATGCCCTGGCTGCAGGCAAGGAGGTATCCACCACCGTTTCCTTCACCGTGGGCGACTTCGGTGAAGACGCAAAGCCCATTGTCGACCTGTTCAACGCCCTGACCCTGAACATGACCGGCAACAAGGAACAGGCTCACCTGGGCATCGGTCTGCAGGGTGAGGAGGTTGTCACCGCGGACTTCAAGACCGAGGGCGACTCCCTGTACCTGACCAGCACCCTGCTGGGCGAAAAGACCGTTGCCGTTTCCGAAAAGGAACTGCAGCAGCTGCTGGAAACCATCATCAAGATGATTCCCGAGGAAACCATGGCCCAGCTGCAGGCCTTCCTGAACGGTGCCGGCCAGCAGACCGGCGCCATCACCGACGAAGAAATGAAGCCCATCATTGACATCATTGCCAAGTGGGTACAGAAGGTTGAGTCCGAGCAGGGTGAATTCACCTCTGACAGCCACGATCCTGCCATCGTCAAGGCCACCCTGGTCATCACCGGTGAAGAATACGAAGAGCTGATTCTCGCCGTCATCAACATGCTGGAAAACAACGAAGCCTTCTCCGGCTATGTAAAGACCCTGCTGGAATCCCAGAATGTGACCCTGCAGGTGACCGGTGCTGAATCCTCCGTCTCCGGCGCTGCCGCCAATGTGCTGGCTACCGGTGAGGAAGAAGCTCCCGCCGAAGCAAAGCCCATGACCGTGGAAGAGTTCTTCGCCGAGCTGCGCACCCAGGTATCCGCTGCCTGCAAGACCGTGAAGACCCTGAATGCCGTTGCCTACATCAATGACAAGGGAGAATCCGTGGCTGTGGATGCATGGGCCGACACCACCACCGACCTGAAGTGCACCCTGACCTACAACCGCCTGACCGATGGCGAAAAGGTGAACCACGATGTCCTGTTTGTGCTGACCAACGGCACTGAAAACGCCGTTATCGGCCTGAACATCGCCGACTGGCACTTCATCATGGGCGCTGTGGATGCCGAGGACAAGCTGACCGACGGCATGGACATCACCGGCACGGTGAAGACCACCGATACCGAAGCTCAAAAGGCCACCGCTGTTGACACCGTATGGAAGGCCATGGACGGCGACGAAGTCATCACCTTCGGCATCAACTACAGCGCCGTCACCGACTACAAGGGCGACAAGGCTGAAAACGTGACCTCCTTCTCCGTGACCGACGGCAAGGACACCAACTATGTGACCGTTACCGCCAACACGCTGGTGGATGACATCAAGCTGCCCGAAATCAACATCGCCGATGCCGTGCATCCCCTGAGCATGACCGGTGAAGAGCTGGAGGCACTTGGTGAAGAAATCTCCAGCTCCGCCATCCAGAACTATCTGGGCGTGCTCTTCTCCCTGCCCGAATCCACCTTCGGCATGCTGGTCAACAGCCAGAACTGATAACCCCTGCCCCTTTCCCCGGGAGGCTGCTGCAAAGCGGCTTCCCGGTTTTGTTATGCAGCGCATCATCAAATTCCAGTTTGACTTTTGCCCGCTCTGTTCTGTATACTGTCAGTATCACAATTCCCAAAGCTCCAATGAAAGAAGGTTCCGACCATGTTCGCATCCGCTGTGACTGAAAGCGCCAACAACCTGATGATCAGCAAGAACTTTATTCTGGTGGTGCTGGCCATCCTGCTCATCTGCACCGGCGTATCCTCCATGATTCGCCGCAAGCCCATCGGCTTTGGCAGAAGCGGCGCCCGGTATTCCGCCCAATCCCTGAAGAAGTTCTCCCTCCCCTACGGCATGGCCCTGGCCATCATTGGTGCCAGCTTCATCTGCCTGTGCTACCTGCCCCTGCCCCTGTTCACCGCCGGTGCCACCACCGTCACCGCCGGCATGCTGCTCAATTTCGTTGGCATCGTGGTGGGCGTAGCCATCTACACCAACGCCGCCCGGAAGCTGCGGGGCGGGAAGTAATTTTTCTGTATACAAATAGGGACTGTGAAAATTGCTTCACAGTCCCTTTTTTGATGAAATCAATTATATACCTTTTTTCTTATCCAGCATCATAATCCAGATGCTCATCACCACGATGCCGACGCAGGGAATCAGGTTCAGCCACATGGCGGCCTGCAGGCCGATGCCGTCAGCAGCGATGCCGATAATCCAGGGCATCACAATCTGTCCGAGGGCGGCAAGAGGAATCAGCACACCTACGGTGGTGGCGTTCATCTGCTTGCCAACACCGGCCATGCCCACGGGATTGACCCCCGCCATGGCAAAGGCAAAGCCTGCCAGCATCACGATGGCCATCACCGGCGTCACCGCACTGACCAGCCCGAAGTACAGCACCACGCAGCCCGCGCCCATGATGGCCAGCGCCTTGAAGGTGTTCTTAATCGGGAACACGAAGGCAATCAGAAGCCGAGCCGCCAATGTTGCGCCCCACATGATGGTCACCGTGTAGGTGCTCAGTGTGCCGCTGAGGATGGCGCTGTCCTTGTAGTAGGTCACCAGCCAGCCGGTCACGGCGGTTTCGGCGCTGTTTTGGAAGAAAATCAGCCCTGTCAAAAGCCAGAAGCGCAGGTCCTTGAGGAAGGAGAAGTCCGTGGTCTTGCCGTCCGCCTTCTTGGCAGGCTTGTTGTCAAGCCCGGCCGCCATGAAAATCAGCCACATCACCAGACCGCCCAACGCGAGGCCAAGCATGGGCATGGTGTTGTTAATCATGGCAAGGGCAGTAATCACAAAGGGACCCACCATGGCACCCACGGCGTAGAAGGCATGCATCAGGCTCATGCCCTTGGCCCGGTCGGCGGCGTTGTTGCCCACCAGCACCGTGCAGTTGTTGATGGCACAGCCCTTGGCAATGCCGATGAGCAAAAATGCGCCCATCAGGATGCCCACCTGACTGAAGAAGGCCGTCAGCAGATACCCGACAAAGTACCCGATGCACAGCAGTGCCACGGTTTTCTTCGTGCCGATTTTTCCCGGCAGAAGTCCTGCGGCAAAGGATGCCGCCATGTTGCCCACGCTCATCAGCGACAGCAGCGTGCCCGACATGCCGAAGGACAGCTGGTACTTTTCCTTCAGGATGCTGACCACCACACCGGCAGAAATGGCGCAAAGGCCGCTGAAGAGGAAGGCCAGGTAGCCGGTGGCTGCCAGACGCCTGCGTTGTTGTTCCATAGGTTATGCCTCCGTCGGTGCAATATCAAGCACCAGTTCAATTTCTTCTTCGTCCCGGCTGCCGGTGGGGGCAAAGCCAAGACTGCGATACAGACGCAGGGCGGCTTCGTTTTCCTCGTGGCAGGTGAGGCACACCCGGCTGTAATCACCGAAGGGCTTTGTGCCGATGTACGCAAGCACCTGCTCCATGGCTTTGCGGCCATAGCCCCTGCCCTGATGCGCCTTGTCAATCATCATGTGCCAGATATCGTACTCCGGCACATCGTAGTCGCAGATGACCATCACATAGCCCACCATTTCCTCCCCGTGGAAGATGCCGAAGGGCTGGCACTGGTCGCGGTACACATATGCCTGGGCCAGACTGCGGATGGGGCCGGACACGTATTTCTCCTGCCCCTCCCCCAGCTGCAGCCGGAAGGCCGAAAGGAAGTTGGATTCGTCGATTTTGTGCAGTGTAATCATGGCTGATTCCTTTCGGATGGTCGGTTGAAATCAATCGTCGTTGCGTTTGGAAATCAGAATCAGGCGGGTCAGCTGCATCATGGAGCTGAACAAAGCGGCCACATAGGTCATGGCGGCGGCGCTGAGCACGGCCTTTGCGCCCTGCAGCTGTTCACCGCGCAGAACGCCCTTGCCGTCGAGGATGGCCAGCGCGCGGCTGGAGGCATTGAACTCCACAGGCAGGGTAATCAGCTGGAACAGCACCACCAGACTGAACAGCAAAATGCCGATGGTGGTCAGGGGTCTGTAGCCCAGAATGATGCCCAGCACCATCAGCGGCCAGGACAGCACAGAGCCAAAGTTGGCCGCAGGCACAGACAGGGAGCGCAGCTTCAGGGGCATGTAGCCTTCCTTGTGCTGGATGGCATGGCCGCATTCGTGGGCCGCCACACCGATGGCAGCCACAGAGTAAGAGCCGTACACGCTTTCGCTGAGACGAAGCACCTTCTGGGTGGGGTCATAGTGGTCGGTCAGGCTGCCGGAAACGGACTCGATGCGCACATCGTCAATGCCGGCATCGCGGAGCATGGTGGCTGCCACCTCCTGCGCCGTCACGCTGCTGTACAGGTCGTTGTACTTGTTGAAGGTGTTCTTCACGTGCATGGAAGCCAGACCGCAAACGGCGGCACCGATAATCACGAGAATGTAGGTAGGGTCAAAATACATGGGTCATTCCTCCTTAATCGATTGGATGATTGACAGCTTATTCGTCCTCAAACTCCCCGATGTCATCATCGAACATGTCCCGGAATTTGAAGCCGATGGAATCAAAAACAGGGTTGTCCAGCAGCTGCTGTACCTGCTCCATGGACTTTTCATACATTTTCTGTCCGTTGGCCAGCTGGATTGCGTAGCCCTCCTCCGCCTTTTTCAGGAAGCAGAAGGCCGTCTCCACATCGGTATTCAGCATGCCGCCCGGCATAAACGCACGGCCCATGGCAAGGCACAGGCTGGGGTAGTCAGTCAGCCGGTCGCAGAACACCACGCTCCGGGCATCATTGCCCAAGTCGGGGGCAATCAGGCCCACAGCCATCCGGTAGTAGTACAGGGACATTTCCGTGTCCATCACGCCCCATTTGTCTCTGCCGTAGATATCGCCCAGCTTGTAGGCGGCATCCACATCGCCCTTCATGGCTGCGGTCTGGAAATAGGCGATGGCCAGCTGCACATCCGGCTCCATGGCACGGCCGTACAGATAGCAGTAGCCCAGATTGGACACCGCGTGTACATCCCCCATGGCCGCCGCCAGCCGGTAGTATTCCACCGCGGCGGGGTACTCCTCCATGGCGTACAGCTTTGCGCCCTTGTTGTTGATGTAGCCGCTGTCCTTTGATGCCACGGCATTCAAGTCCGTGGGCGTCAGAAACCCTGCGGGAATCTTCATGACAATCCCTCTTTTCTGTCGGTTTATTCCATCAGTCCGTAGGCCCGGTACTGATCGAGCATCATTTTGTAGAGCATTTTGTTGCCGAAGTACTGGCGATAGGTGGCGGATTTCTCCTTGCCCGCGGCCTTCAGTTCCTCCATTTTGCGCTGCTCAAAGGCGGCGCGCTCCTGTATATCCGCCAGCATTTTTTCAAAGGCTTCCATGCGCTCCGACTGATTCACGGGCCGCACCTCCTGCACATTGTATCACAATTTCTTCATCATGAAAATATCATCGGAATACGTCCCGTCATCGTACTTGTTTGCCTTGAGGATTCGACCCGTCTCCACAAAGCCGAAGGACTTGTACAGGCTGATGGCCCGGTCGTTGCCCTCCACCACGGTGAGCTATGCCGATTCAAAGCCGCTTTGCTTGACAATGTCCAGCAAGGTAGAAAACAGCTTTCTGCCGATGCCCATGCCTGTATACGCCTGATACAGCGCAATGCCGAGGTCTGCCCGATGGGCATTTCTCCTGCTTGCACCCGCGGCATGGAAGGAAGCGTTGCCCGCGTATTCGCCGTCCAGCTCTGCCAGCAGCAGGCAGGCCTTCTCATCCTCCATATGGCTGACGATGAACGATTCTTCCTGCTCCAGCGTCATATCCCCGCATTCATCCGCCTCACGGAGAAGGAACCGCGTTTCTCCGCACACTCTTTTCAGGTACGGAAGCAGCATCTGTGCATCCTCTTTTTCGGCGCTCCGAAGCACCAGCGTGTGTCCGTTCAGGTCGCAGACAATTCTCTCAATCTTCATATTTTTTCACCTGCCGTTCTGTTTTTTGTGTCCTGTGTTTGGTTACTCCGCAGAGGGTTTGGACAGCGCCACCACCGTCTCCACGTGGCTCGTCCACGGGAACATATCCACGGGAATGGCTTTTTCGGCGCGGTAGCCGCCTTCCACAAGATAGCGCAAATCCCGGGCCAGGGTTTCGGGATTGCAGGATACATACACAATCCTCGGCGGCTGAAGGGTCAGCAGGGATTTGAGGAAGTTCTCGTCACTGCCTGCCCGGGGCGGGTCCATCAGCACCACATCAGGCACAGAGCCCTCTCTGGCTGCCTTGACCATAAACCGGCCCGCGTCCTCACAGATGAAGGATGCGTTTTTGATGCCGTTGATGCGGGCGTTTTCCTTGGCATCCCGCACGGCGGCGCTGTTCAGCTCCACGCCCAGCACATGCCTGGCCCTGTCAGCGGCGCAAAGGCCGATGGTGCCCGTGCCGCAGTAGGCATCCAGCACCGTTTCCCTGCCGGTGAGCCCGGCCATATCAAGGGCAGTGCTGTACAGGATCTCGCACTGCTTGGCGTTCACCTGAAAGAAGGACTGGGGCGAAATGCGGAAGCGCTTGCCGCACAGAATGTCCTCCATATATCCGTCGCCATACAGAGGATAATCCTTCTGCCCCAACACCATGCTGGTCTCCCGGGTGTTGACATTCAGCACCACGGTGGTGATTTCGGGGTGCTTTTTCGTCAGTTCCTCCACAAAGGCACGGTAGCCGGGGAATTCACGGCCCGTTGCCACCAGCACCACCATGATCTGCCCTGTCTTTTCGCCCGTGCGGATGAGAATGTGCCGCAGGAAGCCCCGATGGGTGTACTCGTTGTAAATGCGCAGCTTGTAGCGGGGCAGCATGGCCACAATGGTCTGGATGATGGCAGAGGCGCGGCGGTCCTCAATCAGGCAGGACTTCACAGGCACCAGCCGGTGGGTGCCCTCCTGATACACACCGCTGACGGGGATGCCACGCTTATCCACGCCCAGCACGGCGTGCACCTTGTTGCGGTAGTGGAAGGGCTTCTCCATGCCGATGACATCCTCCACCGGACAGATGCCCTCCAAAAGCTCCGTGACCTGCTTCTTTTTCAGCGCCAGCTGGTCGCGGTAGGTCATGGTCGTCAGCTGACAGCCGCCGCACTTGTGGGCCACAGGACAGGCCAGCTTGCTCACAGGCTTTTTCTGCGAAGGCTTGCCGGTCTTCGCCTTGGTATCACCGGTCTCCTGTTTGGCGGCGCAGGGGCGCTTTGGCTGAGAAAAGCCGCGGAACTTTGCGCCCTTGTCTGCCCTGCCTCTGGGGGTATATTCACGCTTCTCCTTCATGCCGCTCCTCCGTCTCCTGCGGTTTTTCCGTAATCACCATGGTGCGGATTTTCACTGCCATCATGGCGTTCAGGCCGCTGAAGGCCGCCGCGCACACCATGCAGATGATGTTGCTTGCAAGCGTTGCGCCAAAGGCACCGGCAAATGCAAAGATGATGTCGCACACCAGCCAGATGATGCCCACCACGGCAGATGCGGTGGTCATGTTCTTCGCGCTCTCCGGCCCTTCCGCCAGCTTCACCCGGGTCAGGGGATTTTTGATGGTGGAGATTTCAAACATGGCCATCAGCGCATACAGCATGGGCAGCAGGCAGATGAGGTACGGAACCAGCACATACCATGCAGTCATCATGGTGGAAAACATCAGCCCGGGGACGGCGTATACCGCCGCCTGCAGTACAAACAGCACCCACAGCAGCGGCACCAGCTTCCGCTTGGAAGCCATGTCCGTTTCATAATACGGCCCGATGTACTTGGCCCGGCGCTTCTGCTTGCCGGTTTTGGGGTCGGTGACCATCACCGTTTGGTATAAATCAAGAAATTCCTTGCGTTTCATGGGTTTCCTCTTTTCTTACTGCCGCAGGGCAAAGATTTTTAACATGGCGGCTTCCAGCGAGCCCTCCTGATTCATCCGGCCGGACTTGACACGGTATTCCGTATCAAGGCAGATGTCCACCGCCCGCTTCACCTGACCGCCGGTGTAGCTCTTGGCCTGCCGCAGGTACCGCTCCATCACGAAGGGTGCCACCGCCAGGCTCTGCTGCATGGCCTGCACGCTCTTTTTTTCGTACTGCATGATTTTCACGTGCTGCAGCATCCGGTACTGACGCAGCAGCATGGCCAGGATGCCCAGCCGGTCCTCGCCGGCAGTGACCATGTCCCGCATCAGCCGGAAGGCCCGTGACTGCTGACCGGCCACCACCGCATCCACCATTTCAAACACGGTGCATTCAATGGAGCGGGTGGCCATCCTGTCGATGTCCTCCGGGTCCACATTGTCCCGGTCATCGGCCATGGAGGAAATCTTCGCAATTTCCGCCGTCAACAGCCCCGTATCCGTGCCGGTGGTAAAGGACAGCCTGTCCGCCACCTGATTGGAGCAGGTCTTGCCGTTTTTGCGGAATTCCTCCACAATCCACCTTGTCAGCTCCGCTCCCTTCAGCTTTTCAAAGGTGACAATCTGGCCGTGCTTTTTAATCTGCTTGTACAGCGCCTTGGTGCCGTTGGCCTTGCCGCGGGTAAAGAACACCAGCACGGTGGTATCCGGCACATGGGCCATGTAGTCCTTCAGCCGGTCATCGGTCTCTCCGCGGCCTGTCAGGCACTGCAGATCCCGGACGATAACCAGCCGCCTGTCTGCAATAAAGGGCAGGGTTTCCGCGGCGGCGATAATCTGGTCCGTGGGGGGATTGTCCATCACGGCCTCGTTCAGGTCCTCCAGCCCCTCCTGCAGCACCTGCTTGCGCAGCAGCTGCAGCGCTTCGTCCTTCAGGTTTTCCTCGGTGCCGTCCAGCAGGTACAGCCGCCCGATTTTCCCCGCTGCAATGGCCTGCTGCAATTCACGATGATTCATACTGTTCCTCACAAAAATTGCTTATTTTACCGTGCTGATGCGGAAGCCGCCTTCCTCCAGCACCACCGTTACGGCGCCGCGCTCCCCCGTGGCATACACAGGGCAGCCCAGCCGCTCCTTCGTTTTCTCAATCCTGCCCGCGGTCTTTCCGGAAAGAATCGCCGCTCTGGGCGAAACAGCCTGTACAAACGCCGGTCCGGTGGAGCTGTAGGAGCCGTGATGGGCAACCTTCAGGATATCCGCCGGTGCGGCGGCGTAATGCTCGTAATCGCCGTCCACATCGCCGGTGAGCAGCATGGTGCTGCCGCGAAGCTCTGCCCGCAGGACGAGGGAAGAGCTGTTGGCATCCTGCCCCGGGCGTACGCGGCCCTTCTCCGGCCAAAGCACCTGCAGTGTGCCGGAGGGCAGCATCAGCGTATCCCCCCGGCTGACGGCAACGATTTCCGCCCCGCTGTTCCGCAGGGCAGCCAGCACAGCCCGTGCATCGTCGCTGATGCCAGCCGTTTCCGCGCCCTCGGGGATATACACCCGCCGGATGGGGATGCCGTCCTGAAGCAGTGCTGCTGCGCCGCCCAGATGGTCCATGTGCAGGTGTGTCAAAATCAAATGGTCAACAGACAGCCGTCCGGCATGGAGATAATCGCTGACTGCACTGCCGTCTTCGCCGGTGTCAATGACGGTGACCGTATTTTCATCCCGCAGGATGGCGGCATCGGCATTGCCCACAGACAGCTGGATGTATTCCGTCCCATGATGGGGCAGCGGGCACAGGGACAGGCACAGCACCATCGCCATGGCGGCAAAGGTGCAGCCCATCCGCTTTTTCCTCCCCCGCCATGACACGCACAGCACAAGGAGCATCCCCGCCCACATCAGCGCCGTCAGCAGCGTTGCACGGCGGGTCCAGAGCATCATCACCGGCCATGTGTTCGTCAGGCGCACGGCACCCAGCAGGATGTCCGTCAAAAAGGAGGTCACATGGCCGAACAGCTGCGCCGCAGGCATCCACAGGCACAGCAGGAGATTGACCCACAGGCAGCCGATGAGCAGACTGCCGAAGGGAATCACCGCCATGTTCAATATCAGGCTGATGAGCGGCAGCTGCTGAAACCAGTACAGCTGGGGCAGCAGAATGCCGAACTGCGCGCCCGCAGAGGCCGCGAAGGATTGCCACACCGCCTTGCCCACAGGGCGGCTGCCCAGCGGGGACAGCCTTTGCAGTGCACGGCTCACAATGCTCAGCCCCAGCACCGCGCCATAGGTCATGTGGAAGCCTGCGGAAACAAGCTGCGCCGGGCAAAGCATCAGCGTGATGATAAAGGCGGCGCACAGCACCCAGCGGGTATCCACGCGCCTGTTTTTCATCCTGCCGTACTGGCTGATGAGCACCAGACAGCCGGCGCGGATCACCGGCACATGACCGCCGGTCAGCAGGCAGTAGAAGGCCAGCACCAGCCCCGTCACGCAAAGCCGGAAGCGCGGCGATGCTTTTTTCAGCACCAGCATCAGCATTGCCGCCAGAATGCCCACATGAAAGCCCGACATGGACAGAATGTGGGCAATACCCAGCCGGTTGAAGGCGGCCCTGTCCTCTGCATCAATCATGCTCCGGTCACCCAGCAGCATGGCTGATGCAAAGGCGGCGGCCTATGGGCTCATGGCTTGTGCCATGGTATCGCTGAGGGATTGGCGCACAGAAGCAGCCATGGCCCGCAGGGAAAAATAGGGGCACGGACGGACCTCCAGCCCTGTATTGCCGTACAGCGCACAGCTGATGCCGCTGCCCAAAAGATACTCCCGGAAGTTGAAGCCCTCGGGATTCTCCGCGCTTGACGGATGATACAGCTCCCCCTCAAAGGAAACCTGTCTGCCCGGGGCCAGCCCTTCCGGCATTTCCTCGGCGTAAAAGGTCCAGTAGACATCGCTGCCCGCCGGCTGACCGTTCAGCGTAACATCACACAGCACCGTTCTGTGCTGCTGTCCTTTGACAGTGATGACATCCGCCATTACACCCTGCACACGGTACAGTCCTTCCTCCTGCATAGCCGGATGGAATGCCGGATAGCCCCACAGAAAGCCCAGCACCAGCATCACCGAGGCGGCGCCGATAAAGCGGAGCTTCTTCGGCATCACGATAACCGCCAGCACCGCGGGAATCAGGGCCAGCCAGCCGTACAACATGCTGCCCCCTGCGCGGCCCAGCAGGATGCCCGCAGCAAAGGTCAGGGCACACAGCGGCAGCAGACAGGTATGCAGCGTTTTGAAGAATCTTTCCCTGGTCATGGCTGCATTACACCGTGTAGGTATCGCCGATTTGTGCCAGCTTTACATTCTTATAGAAGGCACGTGCCTCCTGAAGCAGCTGCTTCTGGTTGAAGCGGGGGCTGAAGTGGGTCAGCACCAGCTGCTTGGCCCCTGCATCAGCTGCCAGCTTTGCAGCCAGCGCCGCAGACAGATGGGGCTTTTCCTCCGACCAGACCGCCTCCGGGAACAAGCCGTCCGCCAGCAGAAGGTCGGCATTACGGGCAAAATCCTCAAGGCCCGCCACCGTGTTGGTATCGCCGGTGAAGCACAGCACCTTGCCCGCCTGATCCTCCAGCCGGTACATCACCGCCGGCACCGGATGCCGCGCCTGATGCACCGTTACGCGAAGTTCCCCCGCCTGAAAGGTCATGCCGGGTGTTACCTGCGTCAGGCGGATGGCAGGGCAAGCCATCACCGCCCTGTATTCCGGTGAGGTCTCGTCCTCCGGAGCGTAGATCTGCAGCTGTCTGCCGTCGGCACCGAGGGTATCTGCCAGCCGGTAAAGCAGGGGCAGCACATCGCTGGAATGGTCGTGATGCCAGTGGGAAAACAGCAGGCCGTCCAGCATTTCAGGGTCCATGCGGCGGCCAAGGGCGGCAAGCGTTCCGGTGCCCAGATCCAGCTGCACGCAGGACTTATCATCATACACAAGATAGCCGGAGCAGGCGCCGCCGGGCACGGGATACGGACCGTTGTTGCCAAGGATGGTCAGTTGCATTCTTCCTCGCCTCCGGATGATTTCTACCGATATTAATCCAATTTACATTGTAGCTTTTCCCGGCGGAAAATGCAAGCTTGCAGCTTTGGAAAATCAAGGGTATACTATGGGTATTCCCTTGACAGGAGGAATGCGGCTATGAAGCAGGCGCTCGGCATACTGGCCCTGATTATCGGTATCCCCGTTGCCATCATTGCTGTCTGTTTCATCGGGTACGGCATTTACAAGGTATACGAGCTGTATCAGGATCTGAAGCTGCTGCAGGATGAAGCCGAAAAGGAATACCGGAAGTACAGAAAAAACGGGAAGATTTCCGGGCGGCTGGTGTTTTGCATCATCATGCTGACTTTGCTGGTGGCCTGCATTGTGGCCATGCTCTTTCTCGGCCTCCGCATTGTTTTTTCCGTCAGGGCAATGATTGCTTCCCACTAAACAGGAGATACATTGATTTATGAAAAAGGATTCCGTTAACCCAAGGCTGGTCATCGGCCTGATTCTGCTGGTGATTCTACTGGCCGTCACCGCGGTGCTGGGGGTACAGGTCAGCAATCTGGCCCATCAGGCGGCAGAGGAGGCCGCCTCCACCCCCACGCCGGTGCCGCCCTACGGCAACGCCATGCTCATCACCCCCGACCCCAACGCCACCCCTGCCCCGCAGATTCTCAGGGTGGGCTCCCAGGGCGAAGAGGTCAGGAACCTGCAGTCCCGTCTGCAGACGCTGGGCTACTACAGCGGCGTGATTGACGGCCAGTACGGCAACGGCACCCGGGAGGCGGTGTACGCCTTCCAGCAGGCCAACGGCATCCCCGCCGACGGCCTTGCGGGCAGCCAGACCTGCGAGCTGCTCTACTCCCCCTACGCCAAGAGCGCCAACTATGTTTCCACCCCCACGCCCACCGTGCCGCCCGCGGAAACGGCCGAGCCTGCCGCCGCCATGCCTGTGGAAGAGGAAGAGGTTCTCACCGCCGATGGGGGTGATTTCCCCGGCTTTCCCCTGCTGGTCAACGAAACGCACCCCCTGCCCGAGGGCTACACGCCCCGGGAGCTGGTCAACATGACCGACTACTGCGACCGGAAGCTTGTGACCATCAAGGCCAATGGCATCGAGGGCGAACGCATTGCCGTGGATGCGCTGATGGAGATGCTCCGGGCCGCCCACGAGGACGGCATCACCACCTGGCAGATATCCGCCGGCTGGCGCTCGGTGGCCTATCAGCAGAAGCTGTTTGACAATCAGGTGTACAAATACCGCAAGGACGGCTACTCCGCCGCCAAGGCCAAGGCCGCCACAAAGAAAACAATTGCCGAGCCCGGCTGCAGTGAGCATCACACCGGGCTCGCTTTTGATATCACCGTCCCCGGCACCGCCTTCAAGGGCACAAAGCAGGCCGCATGGCTGGCGGAACATTGCTGGGACTACGGCTTTATCCTCCGCTATCAGGATGACAAAAAGGAGCTGACCGGCATCACCGGCGAGCCGTGGCATTTCCGCTATGTGGGGCGGGAGCATGCCCTCATCATGCGGGATGAAAACCTGTGCCTTGAGGAATATGTGGCCCTGTACGGCGGCTGATTGTGTCCGCTTTCAAAGATTGTGAAAAATTTTACGATAAAAGGTTTCACATTTTCGTGATTCTGTGATATACTGTACCGGAACATCCATAATGTTAAGGAGGTCATTCCAATGGCTATCGTAACCACGAAAGAAATGTTCGAAAAGGCTTATGCCGGCGGTTATGCTGTCGGTGCTTTCAATGTGAATAACATGGAAATCATTCAGGGCATCACCGAGGCAGCCGGCGAGCTGAAGGCTCCCGTGATCCTGCAGGTTTCCAAGGGCGCCCGTGCCTATGCCAACCACACCTATCTGGTGAAGCTGGTGCAGGCCGCTGCCGAAGAGAACCCCGACATCCCGATCGCTCTGCATCTGGACCACGGCGATTCCTTCGAGCTGTGCAAGAGCTGCATCGACGGCGGCTTCACCTCCGTTATGATTGACGCTTCCAGCAAGCCCTACGAAGAAAACATCGCCCTGACCCGCAAGGTGGTTGAGTACGCTCATGACCACGGCGTGGTGGTTGAAGCCGAGCTGGGCACCCTGGCCGGCGTTGAGGATGAGGTTTCCGTTGATGCCGACAAGGCCATGTACACCCGTCCCGAGGAAGTTGTTGACTTCGCTACCCGCACCGGCTGCGACTCCCTGGCCATCGCCATCGGCACCAGCCACGGCGCTTACAAGTTCAAGCCCGGCACCAAGCCCCAGCTGCGCTTCGACGTGCTGGATGCCGTGACCAAGGAGCTGCCCAACTTCCCCATCGTTCTGCACGGTGCTTCCTCCGTTCCCCAGAACTTTGTGGCTGAAATCAACCAGTACGGCGGCAACATGCCCGGCGCCATCGGCATCCCCGAGGAACAGCTGCGTCAGGCTGCCCAGAGTGCTGTCTGCAAAATCAACATCGACTCTGACATCCGTCTGGCCATGACCGCCAGCATCCGCAAGTACTTCGCCGAGCATCCCGATCACTTTGACCCCCGTCAGTACCTCAAGCCCGCCCGTCAGGCTGTGAAGGAAATGGTGGCTCACAAGATCGTGAACGTGCTGGGCTGCAACGGCAAGGCTTAATCTTCGTTTCCCGCCTTTCCCGTTTCTTTCCAAACAAAATGCGCTATGCTCCGATTGGGGCATAGCGTTTTTCTTTGCTTATATCCGGATTTCCTCAATGATGTCCCCGGGCAGCACGTTGTGTTCGCCGCGTTTTTCTGCGGCAGATATAGCCGCCCTGGCATGGATGAGGGACGCGGCCTGTGTCAGCGTGAGAGAATCGATGTCCCTGTACATGGCCAGCAGTGCGCACAGAATGCCGGTGAGGATGTCACCGCTGCCGCCCTTGGCCAGCGCCGGTGTGCCGCAGCCGTTGATGGCGTGATGGGTGTCGTCCGTCATCAGGGAACGCGCACCCTTCAGCAGCACCGTGCCGCCGTACTGCTGATGAAGCTTTTCCATGGCAGATATCGGGTCTGCGGTGACAGCCGCCGCGGAGATGCCCAGCATGCGGGCCGCTTCTCCGGGATGCGGGGTCAGCACATGATGCGGCATCAGTTTCGTCGGATGCTTCGCCAGCAGATTCAGCGCATCCGCATCCCAGACAGCGGGACACTGCAGTGACTGGATGCATGCCAGCACGGGCAGCACATCCGCCTGCTGACCCAGTCCGCAGCCCGCCGCGACCGCATCCGCCCCGGCAAAGGCTGATGCCGCGATGCTGACCGCCTCGTCCGTCAGCTTGCCGTCTTTTTCCGGCAGGATGGTGCAGGTCACCTCCGGCACAAGGGTCTGCAGAATGGGGGCGATGCTCTCCCGGCAAAGAAGGGTGGTCAATCCGGCCCCTGTTTTGATGCATGCCTTTGCCGCAAACGCCGCCGCGCCGCACATACCCATGGAGCCGGCAAAAATGACCGCCCTGCCGTAGGTCCCCTTGTGGGACACAGGACTGCGCCGAGGCAGGATACCCGTCAGGTCACCGGCCTCCATCACTCGAAGGCCCTCCGTGTGGCCGTAATCTTTAGGAATCAGGATGGGCTGTACCGTTACCCTGCCCGTATGGTCAGGGCCTTGCCGCAGATACAGCCCCGGCTTGGGCCGATGGAAGGTCACCGTCTCCTCCGCCTTCACGGCACAGCCCAGCACCTCGCCGGTCAAGCCGGACAGGCCCGAGGGGATATCCACCGCAACAACCGGCAAGCCGCTGCGGTTGACCATATCAATCAAATCAGCGGCTATTCCGTCAATTGCGCGGCTCAAGCCCGTGCCGAACAATGCATCCACCATGGCGGCACAATCGCTCGTGCCGGTCCATGTCTCCGCGGTATACACGGGAATACGCTGAAGCATGCAAAGGGTGCGGTTCATCCCCGCATCGCCGGTCGGGTCGCTCTTCAGCTCCAGCACCTCGCTTTTGCCGCCCGCTGACTGCCACAGCCTTGCGGCGGCATAGCCATCCCCGCCGTTGTTGCCGGGGCCGCACAAAAACAGCACCCGGGCAGTCTGCGGCACATGGCGGCGCAGGGCATCGCAAACGCCCCGGGCGGCGTAATCCATCAGCAGTGCACCGGGGACATGGGTTTCTGCCATAAAGCACTTTTCAAGCTGCGCCATTTCTGCCGGCGCAATGGTCTTCAGCATCGCTCGTCACCTCTGTAACAAACAGTATACCGCGAGTTTTCGCCCTTTTCAATCCCCGCAAAAACTGATATAATCATGATGGATTTTTCTATACATGGAGGATGTATTTATGCTGAAGAAGCTTTTGTGCCTGCTCTGCGCCCTGATGGTGATGCTCCCCACCCTTGCCTCTGCCATGGATCAGCCCAAGCCCATGAGCGTGCTGGAAGCATCCCAGGTGCCGGAGAACCTGGAGGGTCAGCACCATTATCTGCTGCTGTGCGTGGACCAGTGGACCGGCAAGCCCGGCAACCTTGGCAACACCGACGGCATCGTGCTGGTGACCGTGGATACACGCGCCCACCGGGTGATGCTCACCTCCTTCATCCGTGACGCACTGGTGCAGCGCCCCGACGGCGGCATCGGCCGAATCAACTATGTGGCCAAGCAGCACACCCCCGAGGCACTGTGCGAAACCATCAGCCGCCACATCGGCGTGAAGGTGGAAAAGTACATTCTCTTTGACTTCAGCCAGATTCAGAAGATTATTGACTTCCTTGGCGGCGTGGATATCACCATCAATGCCTCCGAGGCTGCGTACCTCAAGCGCTACGCCATCAACCCCACCGCCACCAAGCCCCGCATCGCCAGCGCAGGCACCTACCGCTTCAACGGCCATGCCGCGGTGATTTATATGCGCATCCGCAAGGCCGGCGGCGGCGGCGACTTTATGCGCACCCAGCGCGTGCGCACCGTGCTTTCCACCCTGGCCGACCAGTGCCGGGAAATCACCTATGAGGATGCCAAGGCGCTGGTGGACAACGTGATTGAAAACACCACCATGACCAACATGTCCACCGAGGATATGCTGCAGGCCATGGATTATGCCTTCGGCCTGCGCGGCTGCACCATCGAGGAGCTGCGCATCCCCGTGGACGGTGCCTCCAACCCCATCAACTACGCCGGCATGTCCGCTCAGGAAATCGACTGGGCCAAGTGCCGCGATGCCATGAGCTACTACCTGCTCAACAGCTTCCTTGTAATGGATGACGAAGAATGATTAAAGGAGCCCATACATGAAATGTCCTCAGTGCGGCCAATGGAACAAGGCCAGCTTCCCCGTCTGCCAGAAATGCGGCACACCCCTTGACCATCACACTGCCCCTGCAGAGCCCTCTTGGCGCGGCAAGCTGAAGGATGACCAGCGGGGCAAGGAGTACATCCGCGTCAATGAACAGGGCGAGGCTGAAACCACCCCCGACCCCCGGGACATCCTTGCCCGGGAAATGTCCGAGCTGAAGGTCCGCAAGGCACAGGGCCGCGAACGCCAGCGCCAGCTGCGGCAGGAGGGTGCCCAGCGCGGTGCCGCCCCCACCGCCCGGACCGTCCGCGTGAATGACGGCAGCGAGCGCTTCTGGGACCCCACCGACGAGGAGCAGATGACCCACATTCACCCCACCCTTGACCCGGTGGCCGGTGATACCTATCAGGCCAACCGCGACTTTGCCTTTGAGCATGTGGATGACACGGGCCGCGTGTACAATCCCATGTGGAACAACAGCGAATACACCGGCACCATGTCCCTGCCGCCCCTGCAGCAGACAAAGCAGATTAACCTGAAGCTGCCCAGCCGAAAGCGCGGTCTGCGCCGCTTGCTGCACGTTTTGGTGACGCTGCTGATTATCCTGCTTGTGGCCCTGACCGGCTACTTCGGCTACCACTATTTCACCGACCGTCAGGCCACCCGCCGGGAGGAATCCAGCGCCATCATCACCCCCTCCCTGAAGGACGAGCTGGCCGCCCACACGGTGATGATTCCCGGGGAGGACGGCACGCAGATTTACATCCGCGAGCTGCACACCTCCTACATCGTAACCGGCGGCTTTGCCACCATCGAGATTGCCGACCACCTCTGGTATGATGACAAGGAGGACATGCTGGGCGACACCATGACCGTCACCCTGACCCCCTTTGTGAAAACGGCCTCCGGTCAGCAAAAGCCGCTGGATCTGATTACCTATGACATCGACATTCCCTTAAGCCCCATCACCCTCGAATCCCCCGACAGCCTGCGCACGGATGTGGCCACCACCATGTACACCATGCGCTTCACCGTTCGTCCCGGCTCCAAGGTGACCATCAACGGCGAGGATGTATCCGACACGGTATCAAGTGAATCGGGCAGCCTGTCCTACAACGCCACGGTGCAGCCCATCGGCGATAACGTGTTTGATGTGGTGGTGCGCAGCCAGTACTGCCGCGAAAATCTGATGCGCGTGGTGCTTTACCGCGCACCCCAGGAAATCCCGCTGGATTTGGCGGCTGATACGTATTCCTCCACCTCCTCCAAGGTGATGAAGGTTTCCGCCACCACCCTGCCCGGCACAAGGGTTGAGGTGCTGACCCCCCACAGCGATCTGGACATCACCAACATCGACACCACCGGTGCCTTCAGCTTCTACGCCATTTTCGACCACATCGGCTACAACACCATCTCCCTCACCTCCTCCGTCCCCGGCAAGGAGACCTCCACCATCAACTATCAGGTGTACTATCTGCCTCCGGCCTCGGAATACACCCCCAAGGCATGGAAGCTGAATGCAGAGGGCTACGCCGAGCTGCTGAGCAACCTGCAGGTCCGCATCGAGCGCACCCAGATTTACGTGGTTATGGGTGTGGTGCAGTACGAGGTTTCCAGCAAGCCCCAGATGGTGGTCATCAACACCAGTGAGGATGGTCTCGGTCAGCCGGTGCTGGTGGAGAACTACACCAACAAGACCTGGGAGGTCGGCAAGTATTACCGCATCTATGCCGATGCATATTCAAGCTATAACAACATGCCATGGCTGGCAGGACGGTACAGCTATACGAATTAAGGAGCAAATATGTACGATCTTGTGATTATCGGGTCGGGTCCGGCGGCGTACAGCTGCGCCATCACCGCACGGGCGCGGAATCTGTCCGTGATGATGGTGGGCGCCAGTGCCGAAACGGGCTGGCTGTGGAAGACCGACGAAATCGCCAATTATCCCGGCTTGCCCAATGTATCCGGCAGGGAAATGCTGGCTATCTTCAAGCGGCAGGCACTGGACTGCGGCGCGCTGTTCACGCAGGCGGTGGCCCGTCAGGTACAGCCTGTGGGCGATATGTTCATGACCCTCGCCGGCAATGACATCGTGGAATCCCGCGCTGTTGCCCTGTGCATGGGCGCGGCCCGCCCTGCCCTGCTCCCCGGCGAAGAGGAGCTGATTGGTCAGGGTGTCAGCTGGTGCGGCACCTGTGACGGCATGTTCTACCGCGGCAAAAAGGTGGCCGTGCTGTCCGCATGGCACGGCGGCATTGAGGAAGCCGAATTCCTTTCAGGACTGGCCGCTCAGGTGGATTACTACACCATGGCCCCCCATGCGCTGCCAGAAAACCCGCCCTTTCGCACCGCGGAGGGCAAGCCCAAGTCCCTGCGCCGGGAAGATGGCAGCATTGTGCTGACCACCACCGCAGGCGAAGAAGCCTATGACGGCGTGTTCATCTTCCGGCCCGCCGTTGCCCCGGACAGAATCCTGCCCGGGCTTGAGCTGGAAGGCGGCTTCATCCGCACCGACCGGCGCATGGCCACCTCCATCCCCCATGTCTATGCCGCCGGAGACTGCACCGGCAAGCCCCTGCAAATCGCCAAGGCGGTGGGTGAAGGCAACATCGCCGCCATCGCCTGTGCCGAGGATCTGCAGTGAAAGGAGCCCCATGAACAAACGAATCTGCGCCCTGATGACCGCCATGTGTCTGGCTTCGTCCTCTGCCATGGCGCTCACCGTTTCCGATGTGCGGCTGGAGGGCAGCGTCAGCTACCCCGATGAAGCTTCCGCCGTGTATACCTACCGCTACAGCTACCCCATCACCGCGGATGATGACGAACTCGCCGACATGATCAACGGCTTCTACACCTATCAGGTGGATGATGCCCTTGCCTTTGCCGCCCCCATGATGGCGGAATCCGTGGCCCCGGCGGCAGAGCCTTCCCACACCGATGTCAGCGGAAAAGTGACCTGCCTGAATGACGATTACCTGTCCGTGCTGGTGACATCCCGCGGGCACATCGACGGCTATGACTCCACCGTGTATTCTGCCCAGACCTTCGCCCTCACCGGCCCCAAGCGCGGCAATGTGGCCAGCCTGCCCTGGATTATGGGCCTGCTGAAGGAAGCGGAAAACGACACCTGGCTGGAGGACCGGCAGACTGCCAAGGCTGATGAGCTGGTCCGCACACTGGTGTGGGAGCGCATGCAGGAGAATGAAGACAACATCCCCTACTACGATGACATCAGCGAGGAGTTGCTGGCGGATATCTTCTATCCCGAAGAGGATTTCTTTATGGATGAAGACGGACGGCTGGTGTTCTTCCTCCAGCCCGGCTACGCAGCCGATGAATCCGCAGGCCGCATCGACTTCGCCTTTGAGCTGGATGATATTCTTGATGAGTTGTAAGGAACGTAAAGCCCTCTCAGTCAGCTAAAGCTGACAGCTCCCCCAGCGGGGGAGCCCAGCCCACTGACAAACCCCGTCATTCAAAAGCAATGGCGGGGTTTGTTTTGCATA
>JAUNDF010000093.1 GCA_030526225.1 Clostridia bacterium | reverse complement strand
TCCACATAGTTGCGGATTTTGCGCTTCAGGCATACATCCGTCACAATGCCCAGACCGGTTTCGGGATCGATGCGAGGCATGTTGCCGGCATCAGGGTCTCCGTTGGGGTTGCCGTTTTCCACATCAAAGAGAATCACGAAATCATAGCGGTTTTTGATTGCTTCACGCATTGGTGTTGTCCTCCTTCTTCTGGTAGCGTTTCTGTGTCTGATGATAATAACCGAGCTGGAAAATGCCCTGATCATTCAGGTCCAGCCGGGTGGGATACGATTCTGTCAGCATGGACATCAGCTGTTGAATCTGCTTTTGCGTGTGTACCTTCCAGCCGCCGTCCAGTTTTTTGATATGCGCCTGGCTAAGACGGATAAGTGTAGGGAATACCACCGACGGCGTACAGCAAGCCGCATTGAAGTATCTGTCCTTGATTGTGGTGTTGATGCCGGGATTTGCATCCTGCTGCAGCTGTTCAAGCACGGAAAACAGCCGTCCCAGCACATAGGGAGCATAGGTTGTGTCTTCGTTAAGCTTCACTTGAGCCACCTCCTGAATCACTTCTTTTTTTGCGCCCTGTGAGGCGTTTTTTAACAAATATGCCTTGATGATGGATGCCTTTCCCCATGTGATGTTATGCTCTGCACGAATGCGAAGCTGCACCTGCTGGTACAGGGTTGCCGGGTAAAATGTATCCGTCATGATTGCTTTCAGCACATCACCTGCCAGCTTTGGCAATGCGTTTTTGTTGCTGGCGTTGGGGTTGACCGTTTCCCGAAGCATTTCGTATACGGTCAGGGAATCATACTTGGCGTAGGCGGGCTTGTCCATGCGCATCCGCTCATGATGATTCATCAGATGCGCGGCCAAATCACCAAAGCTGCTCTGCAGGAAAAAACGTACAGACAGCCGGGCAGCATTCGGGGCCAGACCGAGGATGAAAAAGCGGTTGGAAGCTTCGACTTCAAAATCATGCCATGAAGCATTCAAGCCTCTGGACAATTGCCGCATGGCATCCAGCAGGGCATCGTCGCGCACTTCGTTGCTGCCCATGATTGCCGCAAACATATCCGCGTAGACGGTTTCAGCCGTTTCTGCCCAAAACACCACTGTGGTATCCCCGAAAAACAGGGTGTGCTCCTTGTTGCTCAGTAGCTCGTTGAGTGCGGCACCATAAGCAAAGGCGGCATCCTTGCCCACGGGTGCGTTCAGACCCTGGTCGCCGTCATGTCCATAGGATTCAAAGGATTTTGCATTGAAGCTGACCAGAGAAGCGCCGGAGGATTGCGCATCACGGACACCCTTGATGGTGGGATGCAGCTGCGCGATTTCTGCCATTTCACCCGTCACCAGACAGCGCTGTTTTGGCGCGTCTTCATTTGCCCTATCGTAATACATCTGCCACGCCTGCCGGATTTCCGGGACTTCGTGTGCGTAGGTCAAATCCAACTGAAAAATAAAGTTGGCGGATGTCAGCTCCTGCAGCAGCGGCGCGATGGCAGGATGCTCTGCCGCTTTTGTGCAGTCCCATGCATCAAAAAAGTTCAGAATTGCTTTTGCAAAAGGATGGTCTGCCGCATCAAGAATTCTGTGATGCAGGGCAGCTGCTGCCTGAAAGCATTGCATGGCTCTTTCAGGCTTGCCTTTTGCATCGATCCCCAGCATATAGGTCATGTTGTCGCACAGAAAATTTGCACTGATGCCGGAGGAACGCTTTACCTGTTCCGGGACAGAAATGTTTTTGGGGACAAGTACTGTTTTCTTTCCCCGAACCTCCTGCTCACGCAAATCCATCAGGCTGACCAATTCGCCCGCTTCATTCAGCCGGATGGCATACGATACCTTTACCTTCAGCCAGCCCGGTCGGGACAACTTTTCCAGTGAAACCAGTTCATCATAGTAATGCGCCAATGCCTGCAGAATCATCTGTACACCTCGCAATCCCGCAAATCAATGATGCCGTCCACCATCTGCGCCCGGAAGAACATGGGCGTAATATTCTGCAAATCGGAATAGTCCATGTCATACAGCATCAGCCCCAAATCCCGTGTTTCTTGAATGGCGGGGATTTCTCCGCCTTCCCATAGCCGGAAATGCGCCGTACACTCTCGGGTGCCCAGGTAGGGCTGTGCATAACAGGTACCTTTCTTCAGCCTTCTTTTGACAATATCCTGAAATTTTCCGGCATTATCTCCCGGCGCGGCTTTTTCGGACACGATGTCAAAATGCGCCTCAATCACATAGTGCACGTTTTTCAGCATGATTGCCGCCCGCTGAACAATATCCTCCGATGCGGCAAGGAACAAGGGGGCTTTGCTTTTCCCTGTCATAGCTGATTTTGCCAGACTGGCAGACAGCTTGCTTTTTACCTCATTTCTGCGCAGATTGGTAAACTGAATCGGATTAAGAACATGGATTCTATCAATCGTCCATTTCAGCCCCGGATGGTAATACACGCTTTCCAGCATGCCCCGGGCAGCGCTGGGGGTGGGAACATCGTAGGAAACGCGCTCTACCTTCAGCTCCGGCCGTGAGAACAGCGCGTAGTCACCCCATATCTCCATTTTTACAGCCATATCGTTCACCCTTTCCTTTGGTATTAGGTTATGCAAAGAAAGCTTGCCCTTCCTCCAACACGGTATCAATGCCTCGTCCGTATACATAGGCATCCGCATCAGTGAGGATGGCGAATCCATCGCTTGTCAGTTCCAGCTTTCCTGCAGCAAGCAGCTGCTCGTACAGTCCCCGGCTGACGGAGATGCTGTCCTGCTGCAGCTTTCGGATGGTCGACCTTGTGTACCTGCCATCCCGCAAGGCCTGCAGCCATTCTTCGTTTTCTGTCGTCGGCAAATAAACAGTTTCGCTCTGTTGGTCGTCAATCAGCTGAAAACGCTGGGCAACCGTTTGGAAGTTGAATTGACTGCATTGCTCTAAAATGCCATGCTTATCAATTGCCTCGCCCTTTGTTTTTAACAAAGCCAGGAAATAAGCATGCACCGTGTCGGGATCGTCCAAGGGTCTTCCGCTTTCCAAGGCATAGCGGCAGGCATCGATTCTCGGCTGAAGCTGCCGCTGACCATGTGTCAGGGCGGAGAATATATGCAGAAGGCTTTCATCGGTCGGCCTTTTCCCTTCGCGGTTGCAGCGCCCTCCAGCCTGCAGGATGGAATCCAGACCTGATTCTTCACGCCACACCGCAGGGAAATCCAAATCAACACCGGCTTCAATCAGGCTGGTGGAAACCAGATGACAAGGCAGATTATCCTTGAGCCTGTCCCGGACCTGCCGCAGTATCTGCCGTCGGTCGCGGGGCGTCATCCACGTGGAAAGATGGAAACGGCTGTCTGTCGGCAAAGCCTCATAAATTTCCCGGGCAGTTTTTCTGCTGTTGACGATGCACAGCGCCTGATAATCGCTGCAAAGCCGCTGTGATAATGTCTGCAACGATAGTTTGCCCTCGTTGACATATGTCACCCGGCGAAAGTATTCATACAGTGCCTTTCGGTCTGATACAATCTCCCGTATCGGCTGATTCGGCAGATATGCGGCAATCAATTCATCCAATGCAGGCTGGGTAGCCGTACACAGCACAGCTGTGGTGTTGTAGTGTCGTACAAGCTCTGCCATGGCATAAACACAAGGCAGCAGGAAATCCAGCGGAATCATTTGCGATTCATCAAAAATCACTACACTGTTTGCAATGCTGTGAAGCTTCCGGCACCGGCTTGTTTTTGCTGCGTACAGTGATTCAAAAAACTGCACTGCCGTTGTGACAATCACCGGAGCATCCCAGTTTTCTGTTGCCAGACGCTTGGTGATGTTGCCAGTGCGGCTTTCCTCATCGGCAGAAGAATCATCATCCGGATATTCCGCAGAGGAATGGTGCTCCAACACATTTTCTGCGCCGAGAATATTTGCAAACACGGCAGCGTTTTGCTCGATAATGCTTGTGTAGGGGATGACATAGATGACCCGTGATGCCCCATGCTGAACGGCGTGCGTTAAAGCAAACAGCAGTGACGCAATGGTTTTTCCGCCGCCTGTAGGCACGGAGAGTGTATACATCCCCCGTGCGTTAAGCCCGGCTTTTTCGCAGTCATCAAGCACAGCACATCTTTTTTCATTGATGGCACTTTTTGGCGGATACCATCCTGCCGTGAACGCTTTCACCTTCTGCAGCAGTTCTGTCAGGGAAGCGTATGACGGCTGTCTTTGGGTACCCTGCATAAAGGCTTCCGTGTCGAGATAATCCGCATCTACCAGACAGGAAAACAGCATCCGCGTATAAAAAGAGCCGGAAAGTGTATCCCGGCCGCGATTCCAAGCAGGACTCAATTCCCCTTGCGTAATGGAAAGCTATTGCTGAAAAGACGAATAATCCTGCGGACAATGTTTCAGTTTTCCTGTCATTAGTGTGTTCCTGTCCTGCAAGCCGCCATGATGCCCTGCGATGGCAAACATAGCAGATAAATCTCTCAACCGAAAAGCTTCCTGCGCACCGGCAGATGTGTGATTGACCTTTGCTGTATGCTCCGGATCCGCCATCCGTTTTTGTACATCCTGAGCATATTTGCCTACATCATGCAAAAGCCCCGTCCGATATGCATGCTGTGCACCATTAAAAGAAGAAGCAAACGAACTTGCCAAATCAGCAACCTGTTCAAGGTGACTTCGAAGGGGCTGAATTGCCCCGTTTTCACGTTTATGACCAATGTATTGCATAAGTTATATCTCCAAAAGTGTCTTGTGGAAATATCGACCAGTGTTGTTTTCTTGTATTATATCATGCAAAGGATGAAAAGGCAAGAAGAAGGGATGATGAATTATATAAAATGAAATGATTTGCTGTCATTTTTCAAAAACTTGTTCCGGCATGCTGCACGCGGTGTGCCATCTGCTTTTTGGTGAGCACGACAAGATTTACAGCTGAAACACAAAAAGAGACTGTGAGCAATTTCACAGCCTCTTTTTTCTTAATATTCCTTATCCTCGTATCTTCTGCACCACGTGTACTTACTGATAGCCAGCTGGGTGGCGCCGCCGACGTAGGTGCACAGCAGGTCGCGGATGTAGGGGGGCAGCACGCGGTTGTACTTGACCTCCAGAATGATCTCGTTGTTGTCAAAGGGCGGAATGGTGGGCACCTTGGCATTGAACAGATCGTGGGACCACAGGCCGCTGCGCAGCTGCTTGTCGAAGGTGATGCGCACCTCCTCCGCAGGATGGGTGTATGCCTCGCGCACATAGTCCACGATGACAGCCGGGCGCAGCAGGTTGACGGTCATCTCCCGGTACACATCGTTGAGCAGGCCGGAGCGGGTGGTTTCAAGCCCCGTGGGGTCACCGGCGATAATCTGGTCGCACAGGTCCCGGGGGATGGTGATGGACCGCTTGGAAATCAGGCTGCCCACCTTGGTTTTGCACTCCATCTTGATGGTCTTGTCCGCGCCGGGCCGGTCGGGGTTGTAGATGCGGATGCGGTACTTGTCGCGGTTCTGCACACCGTCCAGCTTGTCATACAGGGCGGCATCAAAGGCGGTGTCGAAATAGAGGGAGCGGATGTAGTATTCGTTGTTCTCATCGCCGAAGGTGTCCCGGTGGAGGACCTTGTCCAGCACACCGGAAAGGGTGAGGTGCTGGATATCGTTGATGAAGAATTTCAGCTCATGCCGCAGGGGCAGTGTATTGGCCATTGTTACAGATTCCTTTCTGGAACAATATGTGTTTATGACGAAAGGAGGTTTCGCCTCACGGCGACCAAAGGGCTTTCCGGTCGCCCTTTGGAAACCTTCGGCCGAAAGTAGAGAGTTATACGCCGGCTTCGGTCTGGCAGGCGACGAGGGTGGCATCGTGAACGCCCTCGATGTTGAGCATTTCGGCCACGATGGTGCTGTTGTTGGTGTTGTTCAGGCGCACTTCAATGGTCATCTCGCTGCCGGCGCGGGTAACGGTCTTGCTGCGCAGGCGGTTGGGCTTGTAGTGGGCCATGCGGTCGGTGATGGCCATTTCGGCGGATTCATCGTAGTGCAGCACCAGCAGGTAGGCGTTGGGGTTGTGGAAGCGGATGAAGGTCATGGCGAAGAGAATCAGGGAGATGCCCAGCACCACCACCAGGGCGATGACGTACAGCTCTGCGCCCAGCAGGATGCCCATGGTCAGTGCCCAGAACATGTAGGCCGTATCCATGGGGTCCTTGATGGCGGTACGGAAGCGCACAATGGACAGAGCGCCCACCATGCCCATGGACAGGGCAATGTCGCTCTTGATGCACATAACGACGGGGGTGGTAATCAGGGTCAGCATCACCAGGGTCATGGCGAAGGTGGGGCTGTAGAGCACACCGCGGTAGCAGCGGCGGTACACAAAGGCAATCACCAGACCTACCAGCGCACCCATCAGCAGGGCGATGATGACCTTCATGGGGGTCAGGCTGGCAAACTGCTCGGCGAAGTAGGCGGAAAGGCTGGCATCGCCCTTGAGCAGAGTCTTGGCGGATACGGTTTCAGCGGCGGCAAAAATGGTTTGCATGGGTTGATTCCTCCTGTTGATACAAAGCGGTAAGGCGTTTGATTATACAGCGTCTGCGGGCATTTCGGGCCGGGGACCGAAGTACTCCAGCATCTGATCGTTGGAGAGGGCAAAGGCATCCTGAATGAAGCCCCAAAGCAGGTTCGGGCGCTTTTTGACAACGTTGCGCAGGCGGTTGACGCGTGTCTCCCAGTAGCGGTAGGCGCCGTCTGCCGTGGTGGGGGCTTCGGCGATGATGGCCGGGTCGTTCTCCTCACCCCAGCGGGCAAAGTGCAGCGTCATTTCCGGCTTGATTTGCTCCACCAGCGGCTCCAGCACGCCCAGCATGGCCTCGGTGGTCAGCGTCTGGAAGATGTCGCCCAGCTTGCGCAGGAACATATCCTTGTACTTGGGCACGGAGAGCAGCTTGAGCAGGATGGTGTTGTTGATTTTCTGCTGGCCCATGCCCTTGCTCTTCAGGTAGCTGGCAGGGCTGTCAAAGCCGGAGTTGAACAGGCCGTAGTCGGCATCGTAGAAAATCCAGCGCCACTTGCTGCCCTCACGGTTGAGGCGGTAGCAGCGCAGGTTGCCGATGTCGGAGTTGCCCACGAACATCTCCAGCGCAATGTACTCGAAGTAGTTTTCGATGTCCACATTGTCCTCGATGTACTTCAGGTCATCGGGGTTGTTCTTCGGGTCACCCTTCTTGATTTTTTCCAGCATGGCCTTGTATGCCTTGTTGGAGCCGTATTTGGCCTTGCCGTTGGCCTCAATGATGGTCATCTCGTCGGCCTCGGAAAGGGGCAGACCCTCGTGCTGGGCCACAAAGAAGCGGTCCACGCGCTCGCGCATTTCGGCAGCGGCCTTATTGGTAAAGGTAATGGC
>JAUNDF010000092.1 GCA_030526225.1 Clostridia bacterium | reverse complement strand
AGCATGGTGCCGCCGGGGGTCTCGTACACGCCGCGGCTCTTCATGCCCACCAGACGGTTCTCCACAATATCACAGCAGCCAACGCCGTTGCGGGCGGCAATTTCGTTGGCCTTGGTCAGCAGCTCCACGGCACCCAGCTTTTCGCCGTTGATGGCCACAGGGATGCCCTTCTCAAAGTCGATGGTCACATACTCGGGGGTATCGGGCGCGGTTTCCGGGGTGGCCATCATCAGCAGCAGGTCCTTGGGCGGCTCGTTCCAGGGGTCCTCCAGGTCAGCACCTTCATGGCTGATGTGCCACAGGTTGCGGTCCATGGAGTAGGGGCGGTCCTTCTTCACCGGCACCGGGATGTTCCGGGCCTCGGCGTACTCAATCTCCTCCTCGCGGGTCTTGATATCCCAAATACGCCAGGGGGCGATAATCTGCATGTCGGGGTCGATGGCCTTGATGGTCAGCTCAAAGCGAACCTGATCGTTGCCCTTGCCGGTGCAGCCGTGGCAGATGGCGGTGCAGCCCTCAGCGTGGGCAATTTCCACCAGACGCTTGGCAATCAGCGGACGGGCGAAGGAGGTGCCCAGCAGGTACTTGCCCTCGTACACAGCACCGGCCTGCAGGGTCGGCCAGATAAAATCCTCCACGAATTCCTTGCGCAGGTCCTCAATGTACAGCTTCTCCGCGCCGCAGGCCTTGGCCTTCTCGTGCAGGGGCTCCAGCTCTTCGCCCTGACCCACATCACCGGCCACACAGACCACATCACAGT
This sequence comes from Clostridia bacterium, assembly GCA_030526225.1. GTDB lineage: Bacteria > Bacillota > Clostridia > Christensenellales > Aristaeellaceae > JAUNDF01. The sequence goes on along the minus strand of JAUNDF010000092.1, from coordinate 6,687 downwards.
CATAATTTTCCTTCAGCCAGGGTACGATAATCGAGGTGTCCAGACCGCCGGAATATGCCAGCAGAATACGCTTCTTCGCCATGGTAGTTCGTCTCCTTTTATTTCGCAAATGATGATTCATTTTATCCCGACGCCTCCCCGGCACGTAACCGCCCATAGCCGTCACCCGTCCGCAGGAACATCACCATCGGGGAACGACACAAGTATACACCTTATTGTATAATAATGCAATAGTTTTCTATAAATATTCATATGTTTTTTCCCGGTATTTGTCAGCCGCTGCATGGGGGTGATGCAGACAACACCCCATCCCCCAAAAGAGACCGGGAGCGCATCACCCAGGCGTGCACGCCTGCAGACGATATCAGCGATGTTTTCAGCCGGGCGTAAACGAAGCCTGACGCCTGTTTACGCTGCTCTATGCCTCACGCCGCCGCAGTAGCCAGTCCCTCCGTACGGTTACCAGAGGGGCCCTTTCTTTTATACAGATGAACGAATTGCATCAGCAAAACAGGCTCCCGGGGCATTGTGCCTCAGGAGCCTTTCTTGATACCCAAAATCAGCATGAAATCCGTCAAATCAATCTCCCGGCTGCCTCGTCTACCACAAGCGTAAAGTCGGGATGCATTTGCAAGATGCTGGCGGGGACCTATGGCGTAACGGGGCCGAAGAAGGCTTTTTTCACGATTTCAGCCTTGCCGTCACCATTGGCCACCAGCACCACCTTGCGGGCCTGCATGATTGTCTTGATGCCCATGGTATATGCCTGACGGGGCACCGAATCGGCATCGTCGCCAAAGAATCGTTTGTTGGCCTCGATGGTTTCGGGGGTCAGGTCCACCAGATGCGTCCCCAGCTCAAAGGCGGCACCGGGCTCATTAAAGCCGATGTGTCCGTCATGTCCGATGCCCAGCAGCTGCAAATCGATGCCGCCCACCTTATGGATGATGGCATCGTATCCGCTGCATTCCTGCTCCGCATTGCTGTTCATGCCATCGGGCAGGTGGATGTTTTCCGCCTTCACGTTGACATGGGAAAAGAAGTTGTCATGCATGTAATGCCAATAGCTTTGCGCATGGGTGCGGGGAAGCCCCTTGTACTCATCCAGATTCACGGTGGTCACTTCGGAAAAGTCAATGTCATCCTGATTGAACCATTTAATCAGCTGGGCATAAATCCCCAGAGGCGTGCCGCCGGTGGCAAGACCCAGCACGGCATTGGGCTTCATAATCACCTGCGCGGAAATGATGTTTGCCGCCTTGCGGCTCATGTCCTTGTAATCCCTGGCATGGATGATTTTCATTTTGTGTCCCTCCCGCTGCTTTGTCAGCATTGCTGATTGCGGTTATAGATGATGCCCGCAGTGCCGTCATCAGCCCGAAGCGCTTTGCCGTTGGGCGCAAAAGCCTCCTGCACCTCTTTGCCCTGCACCTGTCCCGACAGGATTTTTCCGCACAGCGATGCCATGTCCTCACAAAGCCTCCGGCAAGGCGGATTCACCGTGCCGTCCGGCCTTTGAGCCTGATGATAATGACCCGCATGCCAGGTATAATCCGCCCTGTCAGCCGTGCGGTCAAGGAAGGTCATCAGGTTTTCCCGATAGCGGGACAGGCAGTCCGTCCGCGGCAGACTCATCAGCACAAAGTCACCGCTGCCCAACGCATCGCCGGTGAACAGACACTTGCCCGCATCATCAGCAAAAACGGAAGAGCCGGGCGTGTGGCCGGGCAGATGAATAGCAGTCAGCGATCGTCCGCCCAGCGGGAACACATGGCCATCGGCGAAGGTGTGCAGCGTTTCCCTGCGAATGGGGGCGATGTTCAGGCATGCAAAAAACTGCTCGAATTCATCCAGCACCGCCGCATCTGCCTGATGGAGCCACACGCGGTCGAATTCATAGGCGGCACCGAAGTGGTCGGGGTGCGCGTGGGTCAGCAGCAAATCCACCGGCAGGGGTGTGATGGCGCGAAGCTCTGCCATCACCGGTTCGCCGGTGCCGCCGCAGTCGATCATGGCAGCCCGCTCCTCCCCTACCACCAGGTAACAGGTACAGCCGGCAGCATCATGGTGCCGCCAGATATTGTCATTCAGGCGTTCAAACATGACTGATTCTCCCTTGCATCGCATTGTCTTGCCGTGCGTTTATTTTTCCATCGCCGCCTGCTTCCGGTTGACCTGCCTGATTCTGTCCATGCCCGCTTCCGAAAACTTCTGCTCACGCTGATAGGTGTACAGCCCGTTCATTTCCTGCTCCACATCCGTCAGCTGCGTGTAGCAATAGCCGCAGAAATGCGGGCTGTCCAGTAGAACGGTGGTCAGACCCACATACCGGTCGATGACCTCATCCTCGCTTTCCGGGTCCTTCCAGCGTCTCCATCCGGCATCCTGCTTTTGTCTTGCATTGGCATCTTCCATCCAGAATGTGCCGCCGTATTCGCTCATAAACAGGGGCCGCTTCCAGTCATATCTCTGCCGGGCATCCTTCTCGTCATACAAACGGTCGCCGGGCTTCATATGGGCAAAATGCTGGGCAAACACCTATGGATACTGTTCGTAATCATGCAAATCATAAATGTCTGTTTCCACATGGAAAAAGCCGCTGACATCAATCACCGGGCGGGAAGCATCCACCGCCTTGGTGGTCAGATAAATCTGCCGGATGACCTCATCATCCTGGGCATGGCGGCCGTCATCCAGGGGGATATCGAAGGTTTCATTCAGGGGACACCAGCCGATGATGCTGGGGTGCGAGAAATCCCGCTTCATGCTGTCAAGCCATTGGGGCAGCATGATTTCAAGCCCCCGGGGGGTGGTTACGTCTACGCCCCAGTTGGGGAATTCCGCCCACACAAGATATCCCATTCGGTCTGCGTGATACAGCCAGCGTTCCTCGAACACTTTCTCATGCATGCGCGCCCCGTTAAAGCCAAGGTTTTGGCTTAACTCGATATCCCGGGCCAGCGCCGCATCCGTAGGGGCGGTATAGATGCCGTCGGGATAGAAGCCCTGATCGAGCACCATCCGCATAAACCGCGGCTTGCCGTTCAGGAAAAACTTGCGTTCATGCCATTCCACCGTCCGCAAGCCAAAGTAGCTGTGGACAAGGTCATCCGCTCCGCTGCCATGCAGGCACAACTGCAAATCGTACAGCACAGGAGCCTCCGGGCTCCAGAGCTGTGCATCCGGAATATCAAGGGTGCAGCTCACCCTGTCCGAGGCACAGCGCACAGTCTTTTCGGCCACCGGCTCCCCATGCAGAGAGGCAGTGACAGTCATAACCGCGCCGGCTGCATTGACCAGCGCCGCATCAAGCTGCAGTGTGCCGTTCATGGCATCAGGCAGCAGCCGCAGGGATTGGATGTACTGCTCCGGCACAAATTCCAGCCACACGGTTTGCCAGATGCCTGTTGTTCTGGTGTAGAAGCAGCCCCTGCTTGCATAGGCCGTGCTTTGCTTGCCTGCAGGCTGCAGGCCGCTGCGCACATCATCCCTTGCATACACGCAAAGGGTGTTTTCGCCCGCATGGGTCAGGCTTGTAATATCGAAGGTGAAGGAGGTATAGCCGCCCTCGTGGCTGCCGGCGCAGGTGCCGTTTACATACACCTCTGCGTGATAATCCACCGCCCCGAAGTGCAGCAGCACCCGCCCTTTTCTTTCTTCATCAGACAGGGAAAAGCTGCGGCGGTACCAGCAGGCCGGGATAAAATCGGTGTAATGGATGCCGCTCAGCTCGCTTTCCGGGCAGAACGGAACAAGGATTTTATCCGGATAGCAGCCGTTTTCGGCCATGCCCCTTGCCTTCCCCGAATCGGAAAAATCAAATGCAAAGTCCCATTCTCCATTCAGGCAGCGCCATGTATCGCGCTCCATCTGCGGACGGGGATGTTCATCGCGCGGGATACTCATGTTTCTTCCTCCTGTTCCTTATCCTTTCACGCCGCCCACGTTGATGCCCTCCATCAGATAGCGCTGACCAAAGGCGTATATTGCGGCAGTGGGAATCAGCACCATCACCAGCGCGGCAAACAGCGCACCCCAGTCTGTTGCGTAGCGCTGCATTTCATACATGGCCGTAATGCCCACCGGCACCGTGTACTTTGCCGGATCGTTGAGCATCACCAGCGCCACGATGTACTCACTCAGGTTGTTCATCGCGGCCAGCATCAGCACGGTCACGATGCCGGGCTTTGCCATGGGCACGATAATCTGTACCAGAATCCGGCCCCAGCCTGCGCCGTCAATCATGGCGGCATCCTCATAATCCCGGGGGATGCCCTTCATAAAGCCGCTGAGCAAAAAAATGGAGAAGGGCATTGCGCCGATGGCGTACAGCACACCCAGGGGAATCAGCTTGTTGACCAGATTCAGGCGGTTCATGGCCAGAAACAGCGGAATCATGATGCATGGCGTTTGAATGAAAATCATCGACATGTACATGCCGTTGAGAAGCTTTCTGCCAAAGAATTTGAAGCGAGATAAGCAGTACGCACTGGGAATCACCGTGAGAACCATGGTGAGCAGGGCAACAATTTCCACAATCAGCGTATTTTTGAAGTTGGTGAGCAAATTGGACTTGGCCAATGCTCTGGCATAGTTATCCCACTCCAGCCGGCCCGGCATGGCAAAGGGGTTTTCCAGAAACTCCGTGCTCGTTTTGAAGGAGGATGCAATGTTCCAGAACATCGGGTACAAAACAATCAGCGCAAAGAACACCAGCAGCAGCCGAACCAGACCGTTCATAACCGGCTGTTTCCATGACTTATGCTTCATTTTGCGCCACCTTCCTTTTCATCGCGTCCGGTGAGGATTCTGCTTGCCACGGAAAGTGCAACAGAAAGCACGGTGGTAAATACGGTAATAGCCATCGCGTATCCGTAGGAGCCCTTTTCCATGCCCATCTTGTACACATACTGCAGCAGCACTGTGGAGGAGAAATTCGGGCCGCCGCCGGTCATCACGCGGGAAAGCGTATAGCTCAGAGCCAGGGTGCCCGAAAGCGCCAGCACATAGGTGATGCCGATGATATTGCGGATGAGCGGAATCGTAATGCGGAAAAACTTGTCTGCCGCATTTGCACCGTCGATGGTGGCCGCCTCATAGATCTATGCGGAAATGGAATCCATGGCCGCGATGTGCATCACCATATAGTAGCCCGCCCCCTGCCAGACAAGCGCAATGGCAATGCACCACAGCGCCGTCCGGCTGTCGCCCAGCCATGCCCGGCACATATCCGGCAGGCCCAGGGCTGTCAGCGCGCTGTTCACAATGCCCATGGTGGGATGAAAGATAAACGACCAGATGATGCCCACCACCGTAAGCGACAAAACGCTGGGAAAGAAGAAAACCGTTCTGTACAGGCCCTTTTCCTTCAGCCGGCATTGGCAGATGGTGTAGGCCAAAAGCAGTGAAAACGCAAGCATGACCGGCGGGACAAACGCCATCAGCTTCAGCGTATTGCCCAGCGACATCAGGAAGCGCTTGTCCTTGAACATGTATTCATAGTTTTCAAGGCCAACCCAATTCACCCTGTTCATGCCCAGCTTGGTGGCATTGGTCAATGATTTGGCAAAGGCTTCAATGGTGGGGCCAAGGGTAAAATATGCGGTTAACAGCAATGCCGGCAGCACGCACAGCATGATAAAAACAGCAGATGGCTGAAGAAAGTTTTTCTTACGTTTCGCACTTGTGCATCTCACAATGCTTCATCTCCTCGCTGACATCAACAAAAGGCGGTTACCGGCCGGTAAAGCCATGATAGGAAAGCGGCTCAGCCGCACAGTGGGCTGAGCCGCTCAGGGTTGTTTGCTTCAGTTCAATTATTTGGCTGCTTCCAGCTCGTAACGAACCTGAGCGAAAGCATCCTCAATGCTCTGTGCCCAATCATCAGCGGTCATGAAGCCGTTGACAACATCGGCAGCAGGGCTGAAAACTTCGCTTTCCACATCAATCTTGGAGCCCTGGGCCTGTGCGGCAAAGCCGGGAGCGATGGCAGCCACGCCGTCCATGGTGAAGATGGAGTAGAAGTTGTACATAGCATCAGAGATGAAGGGCTTTGCCAGTTCGCTTGCGCTCTTTGTTGCGATCACGGTGCCGGACTTTTCAGCAAAAATCACAGCGGTTTCATCGGTGTACAGGAAGCGCAGGAACTGCTTTGCCAGCTCGGGATTCTTGGCAGCGGCAGGAATGGACATGGTTTCCATTGCAACAACCACCTTGCGGTTCTGGCCCTCGCTCATTGCAGGGCAGGGAGCCATGGCAAATTCGAAGCCTTCAGCACGGGGAGCATCAGCCATTTCGCCCTCAATCCAGGTGCCGCAGGGGATGAACAGTGCCTTGTCCATCATCATTTCCTGCTGGGACTGGGTGTGGTTCAGGGCAGCGGTGCCGGGCAGGATATAACCTTCCTTGGCCATCTTTTCAAAGGTATGCAGCACTTCGCCGATGGGGCTGTTGACAACAGAGCCTTCGCCGTAGTTCAGGTAAGCGTTGATGGCATCGTCATCCATGGCGCTGTAGGCAGAGGGAAGCAGGCCCCACTGCAGGTAGATGGGATACAGGCCCTGATAGGTGTACAGGGAAATGCCCTGTTCCTTGGCCTTGGCACCCAGCTCAAACATTTCGTCCCAGTTGGTGGGTACGGTCCAGCCGTTCTTCTCAAACAGGGCCTTGTTGTAAATCAGGCCGGTG
>JAUNDF010000091.1 GCA_030526225.1 Clostridia bacterium | reverse complement strand
GTGGCGCGCCGCTTGCGGCGTGACGGATGAGGTCCTTTTTAGGGCTGTGAAAAGAGATATGTGACAGTTCCCGATAAACAAAACCGCCGCGAAGGAATGCATAACCTTCGCGGCGGTTTCATATTCACTTACATAAACAAACTGGGATAGATGGCATTGACACCGGCGTCGCGGCCGCCGAAATCGTTCATCAGGCGCACCTGTGGGGTGGACAGGGTGATAATCCGGCTGCTGACCTGCGTTACGCCCTCGGCGGACATCACCGCCATGGAGCGGTGCAGAAGCGCTCTTGCCATGCCCTGACGGCGGGCGTTGGGGGTGATGTAAATGGCGTGCAGGGTGCACATTTCACCCTGACCGGCCATCAGGATTTCGCCGATGAGCTCGGTGTTGCGGTACAGGCCAAGGCACAGGAAGTGGGGCTGCATCATCAGCTGCTCCAGCAGCTCGGGGGTAATGTAGCCCAAGTCGTTCTGCTGCAGGCGGGTGATAAACGCCAGCTTTTCCTCCGGCGCGGCCAGAGAGGAACGCACCACAGAGCAGCTCATGGGGATGCGGCCGTCCCCCTCGGGGATGGGCATCACCACGAATTTTTCCACACAGCCAAGGTCGAAATTGTTGGCGGCGTAGAAGTCCTGCGCCTTGATATCGTTGCCGTCGATATCGGTGTACACCCGGGCGCGCACATCGGGGCGCACATCCCGCAGCTGACGGGCGCGGGCCAGCAGGGCGCCGAGAATCATATACCGGGCGCTGGGCTGGGCGTTGAAGGAGAAATACAGGTTCAGCGGGCATTCGGGGTACAAATGGGGCTGGAACTGATAGCATATATAACCGCTGCCAAGCTCGGTGCCCATGTCATCCACCGCAAGGAAAACATCCTCGGCCGGCAGACCCATGGGGTTGGCTTCGGGGTGCAGAATCTTCATAAATTGATCATCCTTTCCCCTGCTGAAATGCAGGGACAGAACCTATTGTACCATGATTGCCCGGCTGATGCAAGGCGAACAGCGCGAATCAGGCTTTGGTGGTTTCCTTCAGGCAGGCAACACCCATCACGCAGAGCGCGGCGGCCATCACAGCGTAAAGGAGCACGTTGTTGATGGCGGTCTTGTCCAGCGCGAATTCAATGGCAATCACGATGCCGATGCAGGCGACAAACAGTACGGCGCGGACAATCTGCCAGCTGCGGGGTGCGCCGTTTTTCAGCATCCGGCGGATGGACAATGCCAGCGCAGCGGCCATGACCACAGCGGCGGCAATCTGGTTGAAGCGCACAAAGCCGAAGCGGATGAAATCATCCTCGCGCATGTTTTCCAGCAGCACCTGCGTGATGCCCACCAGGAACACGAAGCACTCCGCACAGCGGATGTGCCTACCCTGCCGCACCAGCTTCAGGCAGATGAAGGCAATCACCAGCGCGGCAATGCCCTCGTAGAAGAACACGGGCAGACGGGGCTCGCCCCATACATCCGCCACAGACAGGGGGAAGGGCAGTTCCACGTCCAGATAGTGGCCCATGCCCTGATCGGTCATGCATTCGGCAAAGCGGGCAATGGCCAGTGCCAGCGCACCGCCGGGTGCGGCGCAGGACAGGCTCTCTGCCGCGGGCAGCTTGTGCATGCGGGCGTAAATCACACAGCCCAGCATGCCGCCCAGAATGGCGCCGTACATGTTGTAGCCGCCCAGATACCAGCGGTAGAGGAACTCCGCGCCCATGTCCACCAGAATGGTTTCCAGCATGGTCAGGCAGTAGACAACCTTGGCACCCACCAGACCGCCCAGCACCACGGCGATGGACAGGCCCAGGGTCTTTTCGGCATTGCGGGTGGCATACAGGGTAAAGAGGATGCCGCACAGCACCGCCAGCGCCAGCAGCAGGCCGTAGGCGGTGATGCGGAAATTGGCGATTTCCATCAGGGAGGTCAGTTCACGCATGGGTCATAAGCTCCTTTGTTACTCTCCCTGTGCCGTTACGAAATACAGGATATCGCCCACAGCACGAATCTTGTGGGTGGACAGGGCGTTGATTTTTTCGTTGTTCAGGATGATGGCGCTGGAGCCGCCGCCATCCAGATTGTAGGCGTTCTTTGCGCCAAGGTCGTACATCAGCTGGGCAAAGTCGGGCAGGGTCAGACCCTTGCTGTTCTTGTTTTCCGGGCCCTCGGTGGCCACAATCATGTAGCTGAGGGGACCCATCTGGGCGATGCCGATGCGCTGGGTCAGCTTGTTGGGGGTGTTGTTGTTGAGCAGGAATTCCTCGCACTTGACCCCGTCAATCACCAGACCCGGGCCGAAGGTGAAGGCCTGCATGATGTTGCCCTCAAAGGCGTTGATTTTTTCCTCGCTCAGGCCCTTGATGATGGTAAAGTCGCCCTTGTCATCAATCAGCAGGGTATCGTACCACTGGGCATACTCGTTGAAGTTGGCCCGCAGCAGCTGACCGTTGCGGACGATGTAGCCCTGAGAATGATAGACGAAATAGTCGCCGTTCATGGCCACCACAGCGTTCACCCGCTTGGCCATGCGGTCGGGGCGGATGGTGGCATCGCTGGGGAAAGGCTTGCACAGCTCAGTGCGAATCTGGCTGGCATCGGCAATCTGCACATACACAATCATGATGTCCGTATCGTGTACGCGGCTGGTCTCCACGCGGACGGAGATGGTGTCATCCACATAGCCCTTTTTGTCGGGCAGATACGCGGACTGGATGGGCGCATAGGGCGTTCCCTTGGAGAAGTCCAGGGGCTGTACCGCCACGGCCTCCAGCTCCACCGGCTGATATACGGGCAGGGGCAGATCCTCGGCGGATGCCATGGGTACAGCGGAAGGCACCAGCACCACCACGGCCACGAGCAGCAGCAGCAGCACGATCACACGGATTGTATTGTTCAAAGGGAGTTCCTCCTTACATTGATGCATACTTTGACATTCTATTTTATCATTGATAGAGTCGGATGTCAAAAGGATTTCGGGCAATCGCGGCTGTTTTTACGGATTTTACAGCAGGCGGCGCAACTCCTATAAATCCGACACATCTGCATGAAGCACAGCCCTATCTCCCCCGATGCAAACAGGGTACAATAGCATCATCCCACAAAAGTGAAGAAGCAAAAAGGATGACAGGGGATGGAGACAGGCGTATCCGTAATTTTGAGAATTGTTCTGCTGGCCCTTGGCATGGCGGTTACGGCCATGACGGACATCAGCGGCATACAGCCCCAGACAGCCGCCGGCATGCTGGGCCTCGGTCTTGCGGCTGTGATTGCGCTGGCGATGATGAAATCCTGAGAAGAGGAGAATATATATCATGAAGATTGTGATTGTTCACGGGCAGAGCCACGAGGGCAGCACCTGCCTTGCGGCCCGGGAGACAGCCCGCAAAATCGGCGGAGAGGTGGAGGAGTTCTTCCTTCCCAGGGATTTTGACGAGCCCTGTCGGGGGTGCATCAGCTGCTTCAACCGGGACCTGACCTGCTGCCCCCATTACAGCAAGCTGCAGCGGATTGAGCAGGCCCTGCTGGCGGCTGATGTGCTGATTTTCGCCAGCCCCGTATACGTGTACCACGCCACCGGCGCCATGATGAACCTGCTGGACCACTTCGGCACATGGTGGATGGTGCACTGTCCCCGGCCGGAGATGTGCCGCAAGCAGGCAGTGGTCATCGCTACCGCGGCAGGCGGCGGCATGAAATCCACCGTGCGGGATATGGCTGATTCGCTGGAGATGTGGGGCATGGGCCGTGTGTACCGCATCCCTCAGGCGGTGTTTACCGTCAGCCCCAAAGACATCCCCGCAGGGAAGCGGAAGGCCCTGCACCGCAAAACGGACAGAGTGGCCGCGGCCGTGAAGTGCCATGCCGGGGAAAGCCGCATGAATCATCGGGCAAAGAAGTGGTTCTATATCATGCGCCTGATGCACCGAAATGGCGACAAAACCACAGCCGAGTATGCATGGTGGAGCAAGCACGGCTGGTTTGGCAAAGAAAGACCGTGGAAGCAATAAAACACGCCCCTGCAGTCATGGATGAACTGCAGGGGCGCTGCTGTATTCATTTTGTTGAATTTACTTTGCGTTCTTCACGTCCATCCACAGGGTGTTGTAGATGAGCAGCATGTTGGCATCCAGTGCGGTGAAGTATTCGCAGTTGGCAATGGTTTCGTCGGTGGGGTTGGTCACCTCGCTGGCGGCGTATTCCTCGCCCAGTTCTTCAATGGCAGGCTCGTTTACGCAGCAGTAGCCGATTTCTTCCACGTTCTTCACAGCAATGTCAGGGCGGCACAGGAAGTCGATGAACTTCTCGGCGTTGGCCACATTGCGGGCGCTGGCGGGGATGACGGCGCAGTCAACCCACACGTTGCTGCCTTCCTCGGGGATGGAGTAGGCCAGCTTGTCGTTCAGCTCGATGGCGTACTGGGCATCGCCGGAGTAAACCACAGCCATGGCAGCCTCGCCGGCCACCATCTTGTCCTTGAATTCGTCCAGACCGTATGCCTTCACCATGCCGGAGGTCTTCTGGGTCTTCAGCAGCTCGGAGGCAGACTGCAGCTCGGGGAACTGCTGGGAGTTCATGCTGTAGCCCTGCAGCTTCAGGGCAATGCCCATGGCATCGCGCAGGGAGTCCATCATCAGCACCTGACCGGTGTACTTGGGGTTCCACAGCACGTTCCAGGTCTTCACGTCCTCTTCATCCACCATTTCGGTGTTGTACAGGATGCCCAGGGTGCCCCACATGTACGGCACGGAATGAGCGTTGCCGGGGTCATAGGTGGGGTCCAGCAGAGAAGTGCGGATGTTCTTGAAGTTGGGGATGTTGTCCAGATTGATTTCTGCCAGCAGACCCTTGGCATTGAGCTGCTGTACGCAGTATTCGGAGGGGAACACCACGTCAAAGGCGCCGGGGTTGGCTTCCACCTGAACGAGCATGTCCTCGTTGGTGGTGAAGTACATATAGTTCACGTGAATGCCGGTCTCCTCCTCAAACTGCTGGAGCACGGATTCATCAATGTATTCTTCCCAGTTGAATACATTCACGACCTCCTGTGCCATGGCACAGACGGGGAGCATCATTACGACCAGAAGAAGTGCGGCAAGTCTCTTCAGCATAGCGGGAATCCTCCAAACACGATTTTATATTTCAAGCATTTGAAATACCGGGGTTAATCCTTATCCTCCGCGGTTCTGCGGTTGACCACCAGCAGCAGCACCAGCAGCACCACAAACATCAGGGAGGACAGGGCGTAGTACACCGGGCTGATGCCCAGCTTGGTGGCGGAATAAATCAGCGTGGACAGGTTTTGCACCAGGGGGCTGGTGGTGAAGTAGGAAATGGTGAAGTCGTCCAGACTCAGGGTGAAGGACAGCAGCGCACCGGTGATGATGCCCTGCTTGCACTCGGGGATGAGCACATGGGTCAGGGCGTAGCGGGGTGTTGCGCCAAGGTCCAGCGCCGCCTCGTAGGTGTGCTTGTTCATCTGCTTCAGCTTGGGCAGAACGGACAAGACCACATAAGGGATATCAAAGGCGATGTGCGCCAGCAGCATGGTCAGATAGCCGCGGTCCACCTTGAAGAAGATAAACAGCAGCATCAGTGAGATACCGGTAACGATATCGGGCATGGTGTTGGGCAGGTTGGTCAATGTCATCATCAGTGCCTGAGGGCGCTTGCGCATGGCATGGATGCCGATGGCGGCCAGCGTGCCGATGATGGTGGCCGCGATGGTGGCCAGCACGGCGATGGACAGCGTGACCCACAGCGCCTTCATGATGGCGGCATTCTGGAACAGCTCCCGATACCAGTGGAAGGAGAAGCCCTCCCACTTGGCGCGGCTCTTGCCGGCGTTAAAGGACTGGCAGATAAGCACCACAATGGGCACGTACAGGAAAATCAGCACCAGCACCAGATAGAATTTCTTAAAGAAGTTCTTCATGCAATGCCGCCTCCTTCCCCGTTGGGATCAGCCCTGCGCAGGATGGACAGGCTGATGAGGATGAGAATCATCATCACCAGGGACAGGGCGGAGCCAAGGTTCCAGTTGCCGGCGGTCAGGAAGGTGGATTCAATCAGGTCGCCGAACATCTGGGTGTTGCCGCCGCCCAAAACGCGGGGGATGAAGAAGGTGGTCACCGAGGGCATAAACACCATGGTAATGCCGCTGATAACACCCGGCAGGGACAGGGGCATGGTCACCTTGTACAGGGTGCGCCATTCGTTGCAGCCCAGGTCCTGTGCCGCTTCGCCCAGCTTGGGGTCCAGCTTGGAAAGGCTGGTGTAAATCGGGAAGACCATAAAGGGCAGGTAGTTGTACACCATGCCCAGCAGCACCGTGGACTGCTTGTACATCAGCTGCAGGCGGCCCACGCCAATCCATTCAAGGAAGTTGTTGATCAGGCCGTTGTCCTCCAGCAGGCTCATCCATGCAATGGTGCGCAGCAGGAAGTTCATCCACATGGGGATGATGAACAGCACCACCACCGTGGCACCCATCTTGATGTTCTTGTCCGCCATGAACAGCGCCGCGGGATAGCCCAGCAGCAGGCACATCACCGTGCACAGGAAGGCCATCCACAACGAGTACACCAGCGTGTCGATGTTTACCGAGCCCCGGGCGATGGTGTTGGCCATCTCGTCCCCGGCCATGGACCGCAGCTGCTCGCGCATGATGTAGTTGCTGTCCCAGAAGGAGCGGAAGTTATCAAGGGTAAATTTGCCGTTGACATCCGTCAGGGCGTAGTAGCCGATGAGGATGACGGGAATGACGGTGAAAATGACAATCCACAGAATATAGGGGGATGCAAACAGCGGCCGCCGGATGCCGTGGTTCCGCTTGACGGATACGGCAATCATGGCCACAAACAGCATCAGCCCCACCCCCATGGCCGCGTAGGCCCACCAGGGGAGCGATACGTTGAATCTCATCAGGCGTTTCCTCCGTTGCCGGCGGTCACCGGGCCATCCATGGGCTTCATGATGTGGATGTTGAAGGGCACAATGTTGATGCCCACCGTGCTGCCCTGAGGAGCCATGGCGGTGGAATGCACCTTGAAGATGTACTCGCCGCACTTGATCATCATTTCGTAGTGCACGCCCTTGAACAGCACGCTCTGCACCTCGCCGCGCAGCATGCCGCTTTCCGCATCCACCAGCATGATGTCCTCGGGGCGGACCACCACATCCACCGGCACATTTTCGCCAAAGCCCTTGTCCACGCAGACAAACTCGCGGCCGGCAAACAGCACCCGCTTATCCCGCAGCATGGTGCCGCGCAGGATGTTGCTCTCGCCGATGAAGTTGGCCACGAAGGCGTTGGCGGGCTCATCGTAGATGCGCTTGGGGTCGCCGATCTGCAGGATGTGACCGTCCCGCATGACCACGATGGTGTCGGACATGGTCAGCGCCTCCTCCTGATCGTGGGTTACGTACAGGAAGGTGATGCCCAGGCGCTGCTGCATGTTCTTCAGCTCCAGCTGCATCTCCTTGCGCAGCTTCAGGTCCAG
>JAUNDF010000090.1 GCA_030526225.1 Clostridia bacterium | reverse complement strand
AATGCCCAGCGTTTTTGCATCCGCCATGGAGAGCACCAGCGGCTCGGCCAGCACCTGAAACACGCCGATGAACAGCGTCAGCAGGGAGGTGACCAGAATCAGCGGCAGTACACCCTTCGTCTGCCGCACGGCGCGCCATCCCTCGGTGATGCTTTCGCGGAAGGAGACATTGTCCGTGCGGGGTTTTGTCTGCATGCCCTTGCGCACGGCAAAGGTGGAAATGACGGTGATGATAAAGGTGCAGATGTCAATCACCAGCAGCAGCTTTACATCGCTGATGGCCAGCAGCAAGCCCGCCAGAATGGGGGACACAAGGAATCTGGCACTGCCGGCCAGAGAGACAAGTCCGCTGGCCTTGGAAAACTCATCCTCCGTCAGCAAATCAGACACGGAAGCGCGATAGGCGGGCTCCATCAGCGCGGAGAACACGGAGGAAATAAACACGCCTGTGCAAATCTGCCAAAGGGCGGCACCGCCGTTCATCATGCAGATGAGGATAAACAGAATGCCTGCGCCGGAAAGACCATCGCCCAGCATCATCATCAGACGGCGGTCAAAGCGGTCTGCCAGCACACCGGCGGGCATGCTCAGCAGCATGGTGGGCAAAAAACCCAGCAGGGTGACCAGTGCCATACCGGCGGCACTGCCTGTCTGCTGGAACACATAAACACCCAGACCGAAGCTGGTCAGGCCGCCGCCGATGGCAGAAATCAGCTGACCGGCCCACAGCAGCAGAAAACGCTTGAAATTCGATTGCTTCACAGTATCTCCTCCTTGACTTTCAACACGGCCATTATAGCAAAAACCGCCCTTCCACAGAAAGGCGGTTTCTTGAGCAGAATGTGGAGATTTTATAGGTCTGTCAGGTGCTCATATAGTCATCGAGCGGCTTGACCTCACAGCCCTTGTCGGCGTAATGTGCTGCTTTATCGGTAGATGATTTCCGGTGCGGCGGTGCCGAACCAGTCGGCTTCGTTTTTCTCCAGCGCGGCGGGCAGGAATACAGCCGTCAAATCGGGGCTGGCCAGCGCGTTTTCTTCGATGGTGATGCTATTGTTTTCGATGACCACCACCGCCGCGCCGCAATTCAGCAGAGCATCGCTGCCCAGCAGGGTGATGCCCTTGGGGATGGTGATGCAGGGCTTGCCATCGACGGCGAATGTCCTTCCGCAGTCACGGCAAACACTGCCTTCAAGGTGATGGCGGCGTGTGCGGGGAATGCGGAGCGCATCGGCATCCGTTTCCGTCATGGTGTCACCGCTTTTGATGAACAGAGTGCCGCAGGACGGACAGGCGTAGTGCTGCTGATGGCCATCCTCGCCGCAGGTGGGCGGCGTTTGGGACTGCTCCAGATAAACAGCATGGCCGGACAACCGGTAGCTGATGCGGCCGCTTTGGGCGTATTGCCATGCGGTTGAGCCGCACAGCACCTGCAGCTGAACCTGATTGCACTGCCCGAAAACCGTCAGTCCAAAGGTGATATCTTTGCTGGGGATGATGACGGACTGCAAGCCACTACAGCCGTAGAAGGCGCTGTTGCCGATAGCCGTCACGCTGTCGGGGATGGTGACCGCTGTCAGCGCGGTGCAGCCCTGAAAGGCCCGCTTGCCGATGGCGGTGACATTGTCTGTGATGGTGACATCCGTCAGGCCTGTGCAGTCGCTGAAGACCCCATCACCCATGGCGCAGGGGATGGTGACTTGCTTCAGGGCGGTACATCCGGCAAAGGCGTAATTGCCCAGCGCGGTCATGTCATCGGGAAAGGAAACGGATGTGATGCCGGTACAGTTGCAGAAAGCCCGTGCATCAATGGCGGTGATCCCTTGGGGGATGACGAGCTGCATCAGGGGCGCGCCGTCAACCGTGATGATGCCCGGCTGATGGAGATACAGACCGGATACGGCATGCTCATAGCCGAGGTACTGCCCAAGGGAATCCACCCGGATATCCTGCAGATTATTGCAGTCTGCAAAAGCGCTGAAACCGAAAACGGTGTCCGTCCCGTGCAGGATTACGGTCTTTAGGGCAGTGCATCCGGCAAAGGCAGAGGAGCCGACAGAGATGACGGTGCTGCTCAGGGTGATTTCTTCCAATGCGGTGCAGCCGCTGAAGGCATAGCCGCTGACAGAGGCAGGACCGTCCGCGATGACCAGTGTGCGGATACTCCCCGTGTATTCCGCCCATGGCGCTTCGGAGAAAACGCCCATGCTTCCGGTGCCGGAGATGGTCATGGCGCCGGTGGATAAATCAAGGCTCCAGGTCAGCTGTTTGCCGCAGGTACCGGTGACGGTTTCCGCTCCGGCAGACAGGGTGAATATCAGCATACACAGAACAAGCAGGGGCAATATTTTCAGTTTCAATTCAATCACCTCGGATAATCAACCGGGAATTATGCTCTGATGACAATATACCATAGAATCGGTCAATAGGGAAGAGCGCCTCTACGCTGCGTAGGTTGTGCTGCAGCAAAGCCTGTGGTATGATGACCATGCTGAAGGAAGGCAGGGCGGGGGCGGCTTTCCTGAAGGCAATGAACAGATAAAAACAACCCGATGAGGTGACTGAAATGAATCAATATGTAACAGGCGCGGTGATTAAGAAACTGCGCGAGGACAGAAAAATGACGCAGGCGGAGCTTGCGGAGAAAATCAGCGTCAGCGACAAGACCATCAGCAAATGGGAAACCGGCAAGGGATATCCGGATATCACCCTGCTGGAGCCGCTGGCAAAGGCGCTTGGGATTTCCATGATTGAGCTGCTGGCGGGGCAGGACATCCGCAACGACAACCGGGCGGCCAATATGCTCCGGACGGACTTCTACGTGTGCCCGAACTGCGGCAACATCATCCACACCACCGGCAAGGCAGTCATCAGCTGCTGCGGCATCACCCTGCCGCCGCTGGAAGCGGAAGCAGAGGACGAGGCGCATGCCATCTCCGTGGAGGCGGTGGAGGACGAATGGTTCGTCTCCATTGATCATCCCATGGAGAAGGACCACTTCATCTCCTTTGTGGCCGGCATTAGCGGCGATTATGTGCAGCTGGTCAAGCTGTATCCGGAAGGAAACGCCGAGGCACGCTTCAAGCGCAGCCGGGTGAAAATGATTTACGCCTACTGCAACCACCACGGCTTTTTCAAAAAGAATCTGCTGAAAATAAAATAAGAAGCGGCGGCATCCTGTGCGGGTGCCGCCGTATTTTGCTTATGCGCGTTTTTTCTGGGTGTAGAGAATCAGGCCGATGACAACGCCAATCAGCGCCGGGCAAATCCACCCAAGGCCGAGGCTGTAGAAGGGCAGCACCTTGGCGGCCGCATCCAGCAGGGGCTGCACATGGAGGAACGCCTGTGCATCGGCAGGCAGCGCCTGGAAGAAGTCAATCAGCGCACTGAAGAAGGTCAAGGTCATCACCGGCACCATCATCAGCTTGTCATAGTTAAAGAAGCGGCCCAACAGGCACAGCACAATCAGCGCGATGGACAAGGGATACAGGAACATCAGCACCGGAATGGAATAGCTGATGATGGCCGTCAGCCCCAGATTGGAAATGATGAAGGGAACGGCGCAGAAAATCACTGCCCATGCCGTGTAGCGGATGCGGGGGAACAGCTTGGCAAAGGTCTCCGCACAGCTGGTCACAAGGCCGATGGAGGTTTTCAGGCAGGCAAGGAACACTGTGGCGCCCAGCAGCAGCTGTCCGGCGGTGCCGAAATAGTAGTGGGAGATTTCCGTCAGGGCGATGCCGCCGTTTGCGCTGGCCGTCAGCACGCCGCGGCTCTTGGCACCCATGATGGTAATCAGCGCGTAGATGATGGCCATCAGGATGCAGCTGAAGGCACCGGCCTTGACCGTGTTGGAGGCAATGGCGCCCGGCTCCGTTACGCCGAGGGAGCGGATGACATCAATCACAATGATGCCGAAGGCCAGGGAAGCCAGCGCATCCATGGTGTTGTAGCCCTCCAGAAAGCCCTTGAAGAAGGGGTTGGCCGCGTAGCCCGCATCGGGGGTGATTTCGCCGACATTGCCCATGGGCTTGACAAAGGAGAACACCACCAGCACCGCCAGAAAGGCGAGGAATACAGGGTTGATGATTTTGCCCACCCATTTCAGAATGCCGCTGGGCCTGAGGGAGAACATCAGCACCAGCGCAAAGAACACAAAGGAGAAAACTACCAGCGCCAATGTGCGGGCGGCTTCGGGAATCATGGGCTCAAAGCCCACGGTATAGGTCACCGTTGCACAGCGGGGGATAGCGAAAAACGGCCCGATGGTCAGGTACAATGCGCAGGTGAAAAACAGGGAAAAGCCCTTGCCCACCTTGGCGGACATATCAGCCAGTCCCTCACTGTGGGACATGCCCATGGCTGCCACACCCAGCAGGGGCAGCGTAACGCCGGTGCCGATAAAGCCGATAATGGCCCCCAGCGAGCTGGAGCCTGCCAGCTGACCCATGTGCACGGGGAAAATCAGGTTTCCGGCACCGAAAAACAGGCCGAACAGCATGCTGCCCACAGCGAACAGTTCTTTTGTTGTCAATTTGCGCTTCAAAGGGTACACTTCCTTCCGGAGGCTGCATGGCGGGGGGGACCAAACGGGAAAAGGTACGGTCGGGGAACCGCAGCTGCCCATGCGCGGCTGCGGCTGAGAAATCAATTGTCAACAGAATCAATCTGAAGAATATAAGGTTAGTATAGCAACAATTTTTTCTCTCGTAAATCCCCTGAACCCCTTGATTTGCCTGAAATTTTGGCATAATATGGTGATATTTCAGGATACAATTGCAAACTGTGCATGAAGACAGTAAATGAGGTGATTATGAATGAACAGCAGCAGAACGGCAGTGGTGTACATCCACGGCGCAGGGGGCAGTGCGGAGGAATCGAAGCACTACATTTCCCTGTTTTCCGGCTGTGAGGTGCTGGGGTTTGACTACCGCAGCGATACCCCGTGGGACAGCGCGGCAGAGTTCCGGGCATACTTTCAACAGGCAAAGACCGCGTATGACCGCATTATTCTGGTGGCCAACAGCATCGGGGCGTATTTTGCCATGAATGCCGGGGTGGATGATGTGATTGACCGCGCATATTTCATCTCGCCCATGGTGGATATGGAGGCTTTCATTACGCGGATGATGAGCTGGGCCGGCGTAACCGATGACAGGCTGGCCGCAGAGGGGGAAATCGAGACATCCTTCGGACCGACGCTGTCCTGGAAATACCTGACCTGGGTGCGGACACATCCGGTGCAGTGGACCGTGCCGACTGCCATCCTTTACGGCAGTGCCGACAGCATGGTACAGCGGGAATGGGTGGAGGATTTTGCCGCAAAGCACCATGCATCCCTGATGGTGATGGAAGGCGGCGAGCACTGGTTCCACACCGAAGAGCAGATGGCCTTTCTGGACCGGTGGCTCATCGGCGCCACATGAAATACAGCCAAAGAACAACCGGTAGCCCCGGAACGGTGGTACAATCTCCCTGTATCTTTTGATAAAGGAAGTGCACCATGAGCAAAAACAGTGCCGTGGATATGACCCGCGGCAGTATTACGCGGCAGATGGTTCAGTTCAGTCTGCCGCTGATTTTCGGCAACTTGTTTCAACTGGCGTACAATATGGTGGATACGGCGGTCATCGGCCGCTTTGCCGGCAGTGCTGCGCTGGCGGCGGTGGGCACCTGCGATTCGGTGATGACATTGCTGATTCTCGGCGTATCCGGCGTGTGCATCGGTGCATCGGTGCTGATGGGCAACTTCTACGGCGCAGGTGACACGGAAAAGCTGAAGCAGGAGCTGGGTACCACCATCGTCATCGGCATGGTTTTTGCCGCGGCGGTGATGGCCGTGGGCCTGCCGCTGACAGAGCCCGTGCTGCAGCTGCTGCGGGTCCAGCCCGAAGCCATGGCAGATGGCGCGCTGTATCTGCGCATCATCTTTCTGGGGATGCCCTTCACCTGCCTGTACAACATTTATGCCGGTGCCATGCGCGCCGTGGGGGACAGCAAAACGCCGGTGCGGTATCTGGCGCTGGCTTCCGTCATCAACATGGCGCTGGATGTGCTGCTGGTGGCGGTGCTGAAGCTTGGTGTAGGCGGTGCCGGAGCGGCCACCGTGGCGGCAGAAGCCGTCAGCGCGGTGCTGTGCATCCGCCATGTCAACCGCCATATGCCGGTGCTTCAGCTGAAGGGAAGGGCAAAAGCAGACCGTGCCTTGCTGGGACAAACGCTGTCCTTGGGCAGCCTGACGGCGTTGCAGCAGTGCAGCCAGCCCATCGGCAATCTGTTCATTCAGGGCGTAATTAACAGCGCCGGCATGACGGCCGCGGCGGCCTTCAGTGCCGTGCGGAAAATCGAGGACATTGGGCTGATTCCCGGGCGCAGCGTAGCCAACGGCATCACCGCCTTTATGGCACAGAACGAGGGCGCAGGGGATACGAAGCGTTCGGAGCGCGGCTTCAAGGTGGGGCTGATGCTGGAGGTGGCCGCCGCGGCCATCATCTGCGCGGTGATTCTGCTGCTGCGCCATCCGCTGATGATGCTCTTCACCGCCGATGAAACCATCCGCGAAACCGGCGCGGGCTACTTCTCTCTGAGTGCCTTCTTCTACTGGATGCCCGGCTTCTGCAATGCCCATCAGGGATATTTCCGCGGCATCAAAAAGATGCAGCTGGTGCTGATGGGCTCCATCACCCAAATCGCTGTCCGTGCGGTGATGACTGCCGTGCTGGTGCCGAAAATGGGCCTGCCCGGTGCCGCGCTGGCCTGTATGATTGGCTGGGGTGCCATGCTTGCGTGGGAAGCCCCCTGCCGCCTGCTTCACACCATTCGCCGGATGAAGACACAAAAATCCGCATAAGAAACCGCAAATGCTCCTGCCGGGAATCAACCTGACAGGAGCATTTTTGCATCAAAAAAGACTGGCCCGAAAGCCAGTCTTGATTTTGTATGGGGATTAAGCCTTGGGGCCTGCTTCCACCAGAGCCTTGCCGGCTTCGTTGCCTTCGTACTTGGCGAAGTTCTTCACGAAACGGGAGGCCAGGTCGACAGCCTTGGTTTCCCACTCAGCGGCATCAGCATAGGTGTCGCGGGGATCCAGAATCTTGCTGTCAACGCCGGGCAGCTCAGTGGGCACTTCGAAGTTGAAGTGGGGGATGGTCTTGGTGGGAGCGGTCAGGATATCGCCGTTCAGGATGGCGTCGATGATGCCGCGGGTATCCTTGATGGAGATACGCTTGCCGGTGCCGTTCCAGCCGGTGTTGACCAGGTAAGCCTTGGCGCCGTTGGCCTCCATCTTCTTGACCAGCTCCTCACCGTACTTGGTGGGATGCAGCTCCAGGAAGGCCTGGCCGAAGCAGGCGGAGAAGGTGGGGGTGGGCTCGGTGATGCCGCGCTCGGTGCCGGCCAGCTTGGCGGTGAAGCCGGACAGGAAGTAGTATTTGGTCTGCTCGGGGGTCAGGATAGACACGGGAGGCAGCACGCCGAAGGCATCAGCAGACAGGAAAATCACGTTCTTGGCTGCGGGAGCGGAAGAAACGGGACGAACGATGTTGTCGATGTGGTTGATGGGGTAGGAAACGCGGGTGTTCTCGGTGACAGACTTGTCGTCGAAGTCAATCTTGCCGTTTTCATCCACGGTCACGTTCTCCAGCAGAGCGTTGCGGCGGATGGCGTTGTAGATGTCGGGCTCGGAGTCCTTGTCCAGGCCGATAACCTTGGCATAGCAGCCGCCCTCGAAGTTGAACACGCCGTTGTCATCCCAGCCGTGCTCGTC
>JAUNDF010000089.1 GCA_030526225.1 Clostridia bacterium | reverse complement strand
CCTGAACTTCTTCAGATACAGCCAGATACTTCTTCAGATCCATTGGATTATTCCTCCATTCTTTCCATAACGGTTTGGAACGTGGTATCGGGGTTTACCGCGGCATCCGCCTCTGCACATACAGAGGAGGCTGCCTGTCCAAAGGCGGCCATCTCACGGATGGACATGCCTTTGGTATAACCAAGCACGGCGGCAGCGATAAAGGCATCACCGCAGCCGGTGGTGTTGAGGATGGTGCCCTTCTTGCAGGGCTGAATGCCGCTGACTTCACCGTCGGTGTAGTACACGCCCTGACTGCCCAGGGAGATGAACACGCGCTTGACACCCATATCCAGCATGGCCTGTCCGGCCTGATCAAGCCCCAGCAGACCGTCGATGGCAACGCCGGTGAGCAGCTGTGCCTCGGGGCGGTTGGGCTTCAGGGTGATAAAATGCCCCAGAGAAGGCTTGAACTTGCCGGCCTTCTTTACGCTGACCGGGTCACAGGCAAGGGGTGCGGTGCAGTTTTCGGCAATGTAGGTGATGGACTCCTCCGGCAGGTTGGCATCCACAATCACCATATCGGCTTTGTTGAGCCAGTCCATGTGGGGGGCAATCACATCGGGGGTAAACAGGTCATAAATGCCCATATCGGCGATGGCGGCGGTTACATCACCGTCGCTGTCATTCACGCACAGGTAGGTGCCGGTGCGCCGGCCGGGGATGGTAATGGCGTGGCTGAGGTCCAGATTCAGCTGCGCGCTGCTTTCGCGGATGGCGGCAGCGTGGCTGTCATCGCCCAGTACGGTGAGCATGGCAGTGCGGCAGCCCATGCGGCACAGGTTTTCCGCGATATTGCGGCCCACACCGCCGGGGGCGGATTCCACCCGCCCGGGATTGGAATCGCCGGGGAGCAGCTTTGTATCCGAGGTGCCGAAGATATCCATGTTGATACCGCCTACAACGACGATATAACCGTTGTCCTGCATAACATAACCTCCGGTAATTTTGCAATTGGGAAAAAGTCATAATCCATTGATTATCATATCATAAAATAATGACCGGGTCAACGAACCCGGCCATTGTGGTTTCAAATGGAATCTATCACGCTTTTTGGATATCGCCCTGCTGCCAGCACCCTGCCAGCTCCCGCAGCCATCCGGCGGCATCAAAGTGCCAGACGCGGTTGATGTTTTCGTCCGTCATTACCTCTTCCGGATTGCCTGCGGCCACCACCTGCCCGTCTTCCATCAGCAGAACGCGGTCGGCAAAGCGGCGGGCGTGGCTCAGGTCATGCACCACGGAAAGCACCGCCTTGCCCTGCTGCCGGCGCCAATGGTCAATCAGCGTCAGCAGTGCCTTTTGGTGCTCCAGATCCAGATGATTGGCAGGCTCGTCCAGCAGGAGAATATCCGGATCCTGACAGAACACCTGAGCCAGCAGCAGCCGCTGGCGTTCACCGCCGGAGAGGGTCAGCACGCTTTGGTGCCGCTTGTGTTCAAGCCCTGTTGCGGCAAGGGCGCGGTCCACGGCACCGGCAAGGCCGTCATCCGCAGGGGAAAACAGACTGCGGCGGCGGGCGTAGCGGCCCATGGCGGTGACCTCTTCCACCGTAAAGGCGGCGGAGAGGGTGGTTTGCTGCATCATCACCCCCAGATGGCAGGCCAGCCATGACGGCTTGCAGCGCTCCAGCTTTCTGCCGAGGATTTCCACCTCGCCGGTGAAGGGTACCGTTCCCGACAGCGCGGACAGCAGGGTGGATTTGCCTGCGCCGTTGGGGCCAAGGAGCATCAGCCATTCGTGCTCACGGAGCGTCAGGGAGGCATCGGATACGATGGCCTTTCCGTCGGCAAGGACGCTTACATGGTTTGCCTTCAGCATGGGCGGCACCTGCCTTTCCCGGTGCGGTAGAAAATAAACACAAACACCACCGCGCCGATGAGGGAGGTCACCACGCCGATGGGCAGCTCGATGGGGCTTAGTACGGTGCGGGCGGCCAGGTCGCACAGCATCAGGAACACAGCGCCCCCGGGGACGGACAGGGGCAGCAGCCGTTTGTGGTCGGGACCGAAAATCATCCGCAGCATATGGGGCGTGACAAGACCCACAAAGCCGATGCAGCCGCCGATGGATACGCACAGACCGATGAGCACGGAAACGGCAATCATCACCGTCAGCTTTACCCGCCGGACAGAGACACCCAGATGGGCCGCCTGTGCTTCGCCAAGAGACAGCGCATTCAGGGCGCGGCTCTGGGCCAGCAATATGCCCCCGCAAAGCAGCAGTGCACCGAGCAGCAGCGCGGCATCGGTCATGCCGGCAGAGGCAAGGCTGCCCATGGTCCAGAAGGTGATGGCCCGAAGCTTTGTGCCGGAGAAGGTGACCAGCAGACTCATCAGCGCGGAAATGAACATGGAGAAAATTACGCCGATAAGGATGATGGAATTGGTTTCCAGCGACCGGTCCAGTGACCACGCAAGGGTGAGAATCATGACCAGCGTAAGGAAGGCAAACAACATGGCCATGGCCGCCGTGCCGCTGAAGGAAAGCCCCGGCAGGGTGAAGCCGGTCAGGATGGCCACCGCCGCGCCCAACGAAGCGCCGGAGGAAATGCCGAGAGTGCTGCCGTCTGCCAAGGGATTGCGAAGGAGCCCCTGCATGGCGCAGCCGCTTAAGGAAAGACAGGCACCGGTAAGCCCCACGCACAGCACGCGGGGCAGACGGATGGTGAGGATGATGGTGGCAAACTTGCCGGTTACCTCCTGCCCCAGCAGGGCGTGATACAGAACGGACAGTGTTTCAGACAGGGGAATCCCCACCGACCCGACGCAGATGCAAAGGCACATGGCACCGAAGGTCAGCGCGATGCAGCCAAGCCAAAGGGCGGCCTTGCGCAAACAAATCACCTCAAATCAGGGAAAATAGAGAAAATCATTCCAACAGGAAGGGGACGGAATCCACCTGAAACTGTCCGTCCTTGTCATACAGCACCGCGTGGATGGTGTACGCGCCGGGCTCGGCCAGTGTGCCGTCAGCCAAACGGCCCGTCCAGCAGAAGGAGGAGCCGCCCAGCTGCTCGGGTCGGCTGGCCCTTCGGGTGGCAAGCCTGCGGACAGTGCCGCCCTGCTCATCCCGAATGGTGACGGTGATTTCGCAGGGGGCAGCATGGAGAATGTTGAAGCACAGCTCCTCACCGCCGGCGGGGGCAAAGCGCTCCGGCAGGGTGATGGTGCTGCCGGACAGATCGCTGTCGGTGGATACGGCGAACACATGGCTGGTGAGGATGGAGGCCTGCCCGTCATCATCGGCCTGCAGAATCTGCAGCAGTGCATAGCCTCCGGCATTGGCGAGGATACCCGTCAGCCTGACCCTGCGCTGCTTGCGCCCGGGGGTCAGGTAGCCCTCGGCATCGCCGTAGGGGCCGTAGCGCTCGCTGTTATCCCAGAAGAAGCGGCTGGCGGCAAAATCCCATCCGCCGTTTTTCTGGAACGTCAGCTGATAGCCGATGCGCGCGGGGCGAAACAGCGTGTAGGAGAATTCCGCCTCGGGAATCAGTCCCTCCAGCAAATCGGAGGGAAACAGATACTGGCCCGCGATGCCTCGTCTGGAAGGGGTCAGCTGGGCGCGGTCGTAGCGGAAGAGGACGAAATCATCCTCCTCGGGATAGGTATGCGGGGTGGAGGCGCCGTGGTGACTGCGCAGGTAGCGCTGCAGCTCCGTCAGGGTGATGGCGCCGTCGCTGTTTTCATCCGCGCCGAAGCTGCCTCGGGAAGACATACCGGACAGCAGCGCATCGGAGAAATACCCCGCACCGCCGCGGCCCTCCTGACCAGCCCAGAACCAGCTGTCCTCCTCGGCACCGGAGGAGGTGATAATCTTGTAATCACTGCCGGCAAACAGGTTGACCATGGGCGCGGCGGATGCCTTGCCGATAAGCGCGCCGGAATTGCAGGCATCAATATAGAAAACCTTCGTGCCGGGGATGGGGTCGAAGATGGCCTTCAGGTCCTATGATGTCAGCAGTGCTTCGGCCGTGCCGTCGGAGAGCATCAGCCCGAAGCCGCCGGATTCCGTGCGCACGCCGTGGGTGGAAATGTACAGGCAGCTGATGTCACCGGGCTGGGCCTCGGCAAAGGCCATGGATACCAGCTGGGCGAAAGCCTCGGTGGAGGCAATCTCGTTTTTGCGGGTGATGAGCACCTCGGGCATCACCGTGCCGCCGCAAAGCAGCTCGGCCATGTTGTCCACATTGTTTTCGGAGGAAGGTGCGGTGTTCTGCATGGTGACGAAGGTGTCACAGCCGATGAGCACCGCCCGGATGACAGGCGTTTGCGCCGCTGCCCCTGCACAAACCGGCAGCAGCAACAGCAGCAGAATCAGCATCGCTTTTACAGCGCGCAAGGGCAGCCCTCCTTTCATCTATTATATATATATAGAAGAAATCAGTTGATGTCCGTCAGGTGCGCGGCCACAAAATCCATCACCGCGGGAAGGTTTTCGTCACTGTACTCGATTTCGGAGGAATACATGCGGGCGATGTCGACGAACTCGTCCTCCGTGCGGGCAAGGGAGGCAATCAGCCGCCCGGCGTGGATGGCAAAGGCCGCGGGCACGGCGTAATCGCCATCGTCAAATCCGGCGGCAAGGTGGCGCATGATGAAATACGCCAGCAGCTGCTCCCGCATGACTTCGTTTGTCAGCAGGGTGGAGGAGGATGTCAGCCGCTGCAGCGCTGCCTGCCACTGGGAATCCAGCAATTCCAAAGAACCGTACAGCGCGGCGGATTCTTCGGGGGATGGCTCCTGCATGGATACGCCGAGCATGGCCAGCAGCTTTTCCTCGCGGAGTGCCAGCGGCATGCTTCTGTCGGTGATGACGGAGAGCAATGCATCCATCAGGCGGAGAAAATCAGCTTCCTCATCGGTGGGGGCAGTCGGGGCAGCATCATCGGCAAGGGTGATGAATGCCGCAGGCTGATGGCGGCGGAGAATCAAATCAGCCGCGGCCTCGCAGGCAAGACCGACACCCACCTGGGTGAAGGTGTCAAAATCGTTGTAGTAGCGCGGGTGATCATCGCAAATCTGGCACAGGGCATCCTCGCCCAAGTGGGTGATGATGTCGCACAGCCCCGTGCTGTTGAGGAAGGGACAGCGCTCGTCATCACCCTGCAAACGGAAGGAGGAAACGCCGTCACAGGTGACGATGCTCCCGCGGATGCGCGCACCGATATCACCGGGCACGCTATTATAATAGGAAAGAGTTTCTGCGTCGATGTCGATTTCCCATCCGCGGCAGCAGGTGTGGCGGCACCTGTCGGCAATGCAGCGGAAGGAAGGATAATAGTCAGGGGCGATGGAATACATGGGACACCTCCCTGCGAAATCAGTTCTTTTATTATACTGAAAATGCACAGCGGGCGCAACGAAAAGAAAAATTGCAGAACCTGCGGCCCTGCCTTCCGGTCGGGTGTATATATAGGCGTAAGGCAAATACGCCTTCACGAAAGGAGAAAAAAAGAAAAAGTTGAAACCCAAGCGGCCCTGACAGAGAGTCGGATGTATAAAAGGATGAAAGCAAACAAACCAAACAACCGAGAGAAGGAGACAAACAGTATGTGGCCCCGCAAGTAACATAAGGTAATACGATGTAAGACAGACAAGCATGACCGACAAAGAAGGAAAGGAGAAAACACCATGTGGCCTCGAAAATAACATGAAGGAAAGCTGAAGGAAGACAGACACGAACAACCGGAGATAGAACAGAGCAAGCACAAAAACTAAAATGAATTCCAATCGACCCTGACGAAGAGTTGGTTGTATAAATAGATGAAAGCAAACAACACAACAACCAAGAGAAGGAGATGAACAGTATGTGGCCCTAAAGTAAAAGAAACAAAAGAACAAAATGAAAGGATGGTGCGATGTGTGGCCCAGAAAGTAATTGAAAATCAGAATATGATAGGAACCGATGGGTGTCAGTAACAAGGAAGAAAGATTCCGATGTGCTGACACCCGATTTTTTGTTGTGGGGGGAAGCCCATCATATTCAGCTGATGCTGGCAGCACTCCCAGCGGGAGTATCAGGGAGTTGCGTTGCGGATTGTTGGTTGCAAAAAAGTTTTGGTAGATGCGGCCCTGCCTTCCGGTCAGGTGTATATATAGGCGTAAGGCAAATACGCCTTCACGAAAGGAGGAAAAAAGAAAAAGTTGAAACCCAAGCGGCCCCGACAAAGAGTCGGATGTATAAAAGGATGAAAGCAAACAAACCAAACAACCGAGAGAAGGAGATGAAGAGTATGTGGCCCCGCAAGTAAGATAAGGCAACACGAAGGAAGATAGACAAGCATGACCGACAAAGAAGAAAAGGAGAAAACAGTATGTGGCCTCGGAAATAACATAAAAGAAAGATGAAGGAAGCAGACACGAACAACCGGAGATAGAACAGAGCAAGCACAAAAAATATAATGAATTCCAATCGGCCCTGACGAAGAGTTGGTTGTATATATAGATGAAAGCAAACAACACCAACGACCAATGGAAGGAGATGAACAGTATGTGGCCCTAAAGTAAAACAAGCGAAAACACAAAACGAAAGGATGGTGCGATATGTGGCCCAGAAAGTAATTGAAAATCAGAATATGATAGGAACCGGTGGGTGTCAGTAATAAGGAAGAAAGATTCCGATGTGCTGACACCCGATTTTTTGTTGTGGGGGAAGTCCATCATATTCAGCTGATGCTGGCAGATGTTCCAATGGGAGCGCCAGGGCGTATGCTTTGCAGCTTGTTGGCAGTAAAAAGTTTATGATTGATGCGGCCCTGCCTTCCGGTCAGATGTATATATAGGCGTAAGGCAAATACGCCTTCACGAAAGGAGGAAAAAGAAAAAAGTAAAACCCAAGCGGCCCCGACAAAGAGTCGGATGTATAAAAGGATGAAAGCAAACAAACCAAACAACCGAGAGAAGGAGATGAAGAGTATGTGGCCCCGCAAGTAAGATAAGGCAACACGAAGGAAGATAGACAAGCATGACCGACAAAGAAGAAAAGGAGAAAACAGTATGTGGCCTCGGAAATAACATAAAAGAAAGATGAAGGAAGCAGACACGAACAACCGAAGATAGAACAGAGTAAGCACAAAAAAATGAATTCCAATCGGCCCTGACGAAGAGCTGGTTGTATATATAGATGAAAGCAAACAACACAACAACCGAGAGAAGAAGATGAACAGTATGTGGCCTCGGAAATAACATGAAGGAAAGCTGAACCAAACAAACCGACAAGAATAGAAGGAGTTGAAAAGTATGTGGCCCTAAAGTAAAACAAACGAAAGAACACAATGAAAGGATGGTGCGATATGTGGCCCAGAATGTAATTGAAAATCAGAATATGATAGGAACCGATGGGTGTCAGTAACAAGGAAGAAAGATTCCGATGTGCTGACACCCGATTTTTTGTTGCAAGTGAAGCACTCTCAGTCAGCTGATGCTGGCAGCACTCCGAGCGGGAGCGCCAGGAAGATTGCTTCGCAGATTGTTGGTTGCAAAAAAGTTGTTGGTAGGTGCGGCCCTGCCTTCCGGTCAGATGTATATATAGGCGTAAGGCAAATACGCCTTCACGAAAGGAAATGAACAATATGTGGCCTCGGAAATAACATGAAAGAACCTGAACTCAACAAACCGAATGGACCGTCAAGAATAGAAGGAGATGAACAGTATGTGGCCCTAAAGTAAAACAAACCGAAGAACAAAACGAAATGAGGGCGCAAAATGTGGCCCAGAGCGTGGTTGAAAACCGGAATATGATAGGAATTGATGTGGGTTATGCATAACATGATGTAGTATCTGGCATATTGATACCCATTTCACATAGATTTGCATTACATCATGCAAAAGATGCAAAAAAGTGACAAAAACTTTCAAAAAGGGGGTTGACAAATGTTACGTGCCGTAGTATTATATCCAAGCTGACTGACGCGCTGAGCCGCTGAGGTCAGGAACGAACCTT
>JAUNDF010000006.1:28068-46113 GCA_030526225.1 Clostridia bacterium | reverse complement strand
CTTAAGTTGACGGCATTGCCCTCTGGGGAAGGTGGCTGAGCGCAGCGAAGTCGGAAGAGGTTTTACTTCTGCTGCAGATTCAGCATGCCGTCCACAATTTCAATGGCGGTGTTCAGGCGCTTGGTGTAATCGCCGCGGATGAACACAATCTTGTCCCCGAAGCCGGCCTCCCTGTACATGGTCAGCAGGCGGTCGTTGAGCATCTCCCGGCGGGACTGGTCGCCGTTGAGGCGCATGCCGTCATCCACCCAGGCCACATCGGGGGTCAGGTACATGAGCACATCGTATTTGTCGGGGTTGATGTATGCCTCCACCAGCTTGTTGCGGTGGCCCATGTACAATTCGGAATAGTAGTTGGTCACCACGGCATCGGTATCGAAAAAGCACACCTTGTTGGCGGTACGTAGGGCGTGGAAGTCCTGCTCGGCCTGCAGGTAGGCCATGCGGCCAAAGTCCTCATCGGTGTAGATGGTTTCATCGTTGCCAAGATAATCCCGGGCGTAGTAGCGGCCCACCTCCTCAGACCAGGAGGTGTTGTACAGCTTGGCCAGGCACTTGGTCAGCGTGGTTTTTCCGCAGCTTTCCGTGCCGGCAATCAGCACCTTTTTGGCAAAGAAGGGACGGGCCGGACCGAGAATGTAGTGCCAGTTGTTGAGGATATCCTTGCGGATGTCCGTGGCGGAAATGGGGTAGCGGGTGCGGGAGGGATCGAACAGCTCGATGGCCGCCTCCGGGAAGTACTCATGCAGGGGATGGTCGTACTCCCGGTCACCCACGAAGAAGGCATCAATCTTTTCCGGCACCACCTGACGCATGCGCTCGGACCACATGGCCCAGCCATGGGGATACTCGGGGATATCCGTTTCATCCAGCACACGGACGCAGATGTGGTCCATGTCCTGCAACTGCTGGCTGATCCACTGCTTGCGCAGCTGATATGTGATGGTGGGGAGATTATCCGCCCGGCAGATTTTCTCCGTCTGGGGTTTGTTATCCGAAATGACCACCACCAGCTTTTCGCACTTGGTGGAAGCCTGAATCATCTGATACAGATGGCCGCGGTGCGGCGGGCAAAAGCGGCCGAAATACACGCCAACCTTATACATACCTTGTCCCCTTTGATTGGTTTTCCTGTTGATTATACCACACCCGGCACCGCTGCGCCATATGCGGCCTGATTTCCTGACGGCTTATTTTCTGAATGCAATCCAGTTGTGGGACCACGGAACCTTCAAGCCGAAGAGCGTCTTCACCTGTCCGGAGGGCCTGCGGTACCAGGAATAGTTCCAGCCGGCACCCATATCCATGTACATGGCATGGGTCACATTCAGCTCCAGCAGCTTTTGCAAAAAGTCCTCAAAGTGCATCATCTCAATGGAGTCGATGATGCACAGCGCGCCGTTGAGCTCGCACAGCGCACGGTAGGAGCGCACCCGGGGCATAGAGAAATTGCCGGTGCGCTTTCCGTCCCGGATGAGAGCAAACTGCATAAAGCCGCTGCCGCCCTTGGAGGCGGCCTCCTGCATGGCGGCAGGGATGTCATCATACACAAAGCGGAAGGTGCCGTCATAGAACACCACACCGGCACAGCCGTTATGGATGTAGGGGCTTTCGTAGTATTCCCCCTTGGCGGCGTGGTGACCCTCGATGTTCAGGTGATTGAAGCCCAGCTCGATGTCGTGCTGGAAGGCTGCACCGCTGCACCAGGTGATGGATTCATCCCTTGTGCTGGGGCGCTGGCCGCATTCCAGATCCACACGGGTATATTCAGGGAAAAACACATACACGCTGTCGGTACGGTAGATGGTGGTCTCCTCCCCGGGCAGGATAGAAGCTGCATCCGCCGCCTCCACCGGGATGGCCTCCGGAATGCGCACATGGTACTGGGAAATCAGCCCGGAAAAGATGAACACAAACGCCGGTATCACCGCCACCGAGGCCAGACAGCACAGCCGGTACAAAAGCCGGACAAAGCGCTTTTTCTCCGCGCCCAGAAGATAAATCAGCACC
Organism: Clostridia bacterium; assembly: GCA_030526225.1. Taxonomy (GTDB): domain Bacteria; phylum Bacillota; class Clostridia; order Christensenellales; family Aristaeellaceae; genus JAUNDF01. The sequence goes on along the minus strand of JAUNDF010000006.1, from coordinate 44,103 downwards.
GCAACCATCTGCGATATTGCCAGCGCGGAATAGGAATACAGCAGCACGGAGAACCGCATCTGCGCCACAAAATACATGGTGTAGGCCGCCAGAGAAACAAGCAGCATGGAAATCAGCCATACACCCATCAGCATCCGTTTTCTGCTCATTTCGCTTCCCTCCTCTGCCGCTTCAGGGCCATCAGCTCCTGCCTCGTGGCCTTGAAGTCATCCAGCTGGGCCTATACGCACACAAGGCCGATGATGATGGCCAGATCCCCCAGATACTGCAGCCCGCAGGCCAGCTGCACCGGCGCGGACAAATCCAGAAATACATTGACCGCCATCAGCATCAGGTACAAAATAACCTTGAACACAATGGTCAGCTGCCCCAGCATCACATTGCCGCGGTTGCCGCCGCTGCTGTAGGAAATGATGAAATGGTTGACGGTGATGATGGCCGTGGTCATCATGCTCATGGTCTGGGAAGCCAGATACAGGCTGCCCTCCACGCCCATGATGAGGTAGGCGTCGAAGTCCGCGGTGCCGCTCCACAGCTTGCCCAGCACCACAAAGCTCTCCTGATACAGCACACAGAACAGCACGCCGCCCATGATGCCCCAGGCCGCATCCCAGCGGCATCGGGTAAAGGCACGGCACAGCACCAGCACCATCAGCGCCTTCACCGCCGTCTGGAACAGCTCCAGCAGCGTCAGCGCCTTTGCCCCGGCCAGCACTGCCGCCGAACCGATGCCGCACAGCACGGAAAGCAGGCAGGCCCCCAGCATTAGCCTGTCGCTGAGAAAGATTTGCTTCAGTCCCTTGATTTTCACTGTATTTCTCCTTCATTCAATGCGTTGCCCGGATATTATACCACATCGCCGGGGCAAAAAACAGCCTCGCCTCCCCTGTTTTCTCCGGGGAAGCGAGGCTGATTCATTATTCTGCCGTGTTGCCGACAGGTGTCCAGTCCTGCTTGGGATACACGCCGTAGCCCTCGGGGTATGCGCCGTTCTTCTTCAGCACAAAGCCGCAGTCCGCATCATAGTTGCACTGATTGCTGGCCACGGTAACCTCACGGCTGATGAAGGGGCCTTCGCCGCCTTCCTTCAGCACGGAAATCACATTGCTGAAGGCGGTGTTCTGCCGGGTGGGCACCACCTCGTCGGGGGCGGTTACCTTTAGGGTATACACCGCAGGATACACATTGTCGATGGCCCAGCGGCCGTATGCATCGGTGACGGTCTCGGCCACAGGCTTGCCGTCCCGCAGCAGCTGCACGGTCACGTTCTTCAGGCCCAGCTCGCCGGTATCCTGCAGGCCGTTGCCGTTTTCATCCAGCCAGCACAGGTCGCCGATGGTGCCGGGCAGCACCGTGCCGATGTCGTTGCCGGAGTAGCTGCCGGTCATGGTCACATCGATGATGTCACCGCTGCCGCTGTTGCCCTCCACCATGGTCATCACGCTGACAAGGCCGGCACCGGTGAGGCGGATGTCCTCCGGCTCCACCACAAGGCTGCCTGTGGGGGTGGTGACGGAGACTGCATAGGCGCCGGGCATCAGACCATTGAAAGCATAGCGGCCGTTTTCGCCGGTCTTCACGGTGGACAGCACTGCGCCGTATTCATCCGTCAGGGTGACCACCGCGCCGGGGAGACCGTCCACGCTGCCGTTACGGTCCACCCACACCTTGCCGGAAATGGTCTGCAGGTGGATGAAGCCCAGCTTCAGGCCCTCTACCGCGGAGCCCTCCACCGCCGTCACGCCATGCATGACCATGGCGCCGTTCTCCTCGCGGAAGGTGCACTCGCCGTCACGGGCAGGCTTCATGGCAGTGCGGAAGGGTGCGCGCAGGGTGTAGCTGCCGGGCACGATGTCATCGGCACTGAAGAAGCCGTTTTCATCCACAATCATAGGCGCGTGGGGTACGCCGCGTTCGCTTTCGTCGATGATTTCAATCTGCTGGCCCTTGACCGTGGCCTCGCCCGCATCATAGCGGCCGTTGTTGTTTTCATCCAGCCAGCAGATGCCGCGGATGGTGGTGGGCACAGCGCCGCCCAGCAGCTGGTCGGTCCAGCTGTCCCCCATGGTCAGGGGCACGGTAATGCTTTCCGTGCCGCGGCCGGCATGGAAATCCAGCGTGGTGCCGTTGGGACGGGTGGTGACCATGCCATCGGGCCAGGTCAATGTCAGGGTGTAGGTATCAGGGCGAAGCGCACCGAAGAAGAAGCTGCCGTCCTCGCCGGTGACCACGGTGGCCTCGTCAATGTCGGCGCGGCTGGGGGTCAGGGTCAGGGTGACCCCGGGCAGGAGATCCTCCTCCTGCTTGCCCTCGTTGCCGGCATCGAATTCGCCGCTGCCGTCATGGTCGGCAAAGGTGTTGCCGGAAATGGTGCCCAGCAGCAGACCGCCGGCCAGAGGCGCATGGTAGGTGGAGCCGGTCTTGAAATCAAACCAGTCGGAACGGGCCACATTTTCGCCGCCGGTCAGGGTGTTGCCCCCTGCCTCGCAGATAGCCGCCACGCCGTGCTCGGGCATGGTGTATTCCAGATAATAGCGGCCGGGCATGACAGAGTCAAACTTGAACGCACCGTCCTCGCCCACCGTGGCGGAGAAATGCTCGCCCTCATCGCTCATCAGGCGCACCACCGTGCCGGCAAGGCCCTTTTCATCCTTATCCTGCAGACCGTTGTCGTTGCGGTCGGCAAAGACCATGCCGTCCACCACGCCGGGCTTGATCATGCCCATGGAGATGTCGCTGACCGTTTCGCCCATGGGCACATCGAATACCTCGCTGCGGCCCTTGCCGCCGCCAAGGTTAATCATCACGTTGTCGGGTGCCAGCTTGGTGAAGGCATAGCCGCGCTTGGCCTCGGCGGTGACGTAATATCTGCCGGGGGCCAGACCCTCGGTGGTGTAGCCGCCCTTGTTGTTGGTGCGGGCGGAAAGCACATAGGTGCCGTCCTCCCGGAACACCTTCACCTCAATGCCGCTGGTGCCGTTTTCCTTCTTGTCCTTGGTGCCGGAGAAGTTGTTGTCCATGTACGCCCTGCCCTTGATATAGCCGGGCATGTATGCACCCACGGGCAGCTCCACGGTTTCCCCGATGGCCACCGTGTACTCAAGGGAATATTCCCGGCGGCCGGGGCGGGCGATAAAGCTGTTGCCGCCCTGAGCGGTGCGGGTAAAGCAGGCACCGTTATCCGGCAGCACCACGCGGACGGTAAAGGTGCCGTCCCGCAGGCCGGAGAAGACAAAGCCGCCGTCCTCTGCAGTCTTGACGGTATTGAGGGCATTGTCTGCGCCCTCGCGGGTGATTTCCAGCTTCACGCCGGCCAGACCGCTTTCGCCCGCATCGTAGAGGCCGTTGTAGTTGGCATCCAGGAAGCAGGTGCCGCGGATGACCGCGCATTCCACCAGACCCACATAGCACCGCTCGATGTTCTCTCCGGCACTCAGCTCATACACCTTGCTGCCGGAGCCCTTGCCCTCGGTGGTGATGACGGAGCGGTTCTCGCGGCCGGTGGAGCTGTAGCGGGTAAAGCCGTAGCCATCGGGCAGGTATACACGCAGACGGTATTCGCCGGGCTTAACCTGCCGGAAGGCGTAGCTGCCGTCATCGGCGGAGATGGTTTCATAGCTCATGCCGTTCTTTTCGCCGATAAGCACCACGCGCACGCCGCCCACGCCGGGCTCGCCATCCTGCAGGATGCCCTCGTTGCTTTCATCCAGCCAGATGATGCCGGAGAGGCTGCTCATGCGGTTGATGCCGATGCAGCCGCTCTTCTTCTGACCGTTTTCCAGCTTGATGGCATCGCTGACCTGCACCGGATTTTCGCTGTAGCCCATGATGCTGCTTGTGCTCTTGCCTTCCTTGCCCCGGGGACCGAAGGCATAGCCCTCGGGCAGGGTAACCTTCAGCTTGTACTTGCCGGAGGACAGCCCGGAGAAGACCACCCGGCCCTCCTCATCGCTGACGGCCTCGGCCACCGGCGCATCATCCTCCGCCTGCAGCAGCGTCAGCGTAGCACCGGCATAGCCCTTTTCCCAGCGGCCGAAATCGCCGTTGCCGTTGCCGTCACCGAAAACGGTGTAGGTCAGCTGGGCCGTGTTGTCATCTGCCAAAGCCGTGCAGCAAAGCACCGCCAGCAGCAGTGTCACCAATACAAGAACATATCTCTTCATCGGATTCCCTCCGCAAAAAATAACAAAATATGCCGTTTATCATGGTACGGCAAACCGGTGGAAAAGTCAATGGAGAAAGGGGCTGAAGGGGATAAATTCGTGTGTAATAAGTGTATCTTTTCAGCAAAAAATCTCCGGCCCCGATAAAAGTCGGGACAGGAGATTCCCTGATTCACAAAACTCAATCTTCCTTTTTGTCAGCCGCCTTCTCCTCTTCCTCCACCGGCAGACCGCGCAGGCCGCGGGCGAGGGTTCGCTCCAGCTCGGGGAGCTGCTCCTCCAGGGTGCGGGTGCTGTCAAAGCGGATGGGAGCGGCAACCTTGAACACATGATTCTTGTAATCGATGTGCACCGGCCAGAACTGCAGCTCCTTGCCCGTCAGCTTGTGGTACATGGGGGCGATGTTCATAAAGCCGGTGTTAATCCAGTCATGATGGCTCTGGAAGCCGCTGGGCTGCTCGGGGAAGATAATCAGGTGCTTGCCCTGCCGGAGCAGCTGCAGGCTCTTGCGCATGGTCAGCACCACCCGATTGTCGTGGTACACCGGCACACCGGGCACGCTGCGCATAATCGGCGGCAGAACGGCGGCGGCAATGTAGGGCACGGTTACATTCAGCAGCGGCTCAAAGAAGCAGCCGGGCTTCCACCAGTAATCCTGACGGACATAGGCGGGCATCTCCTTTTCGCTCATGACTGCGGCATTAAACCAGGGGTAGCAATCCTCCCGGAGGGGGAACTTGGCCACCATGTCAATGGGCCCGAAGGCACCGGCATGGTTGCCGATAAATACACAGGGCTCCCCGTCAAAGGGCACGGCCCATTCGGTGCGCATCTTCGGCGAAAAGGTCCTGATGGCTTTGATGGCAAAACGGTAAAATCTCTTTCCCACTTCGGTTCACCTTTGTTCTTGCGTAATAACGGCTCTCCCGCGGCGGGAAAGCGGCATTGGAGTATTTTACCATATCCGCCGTTTTCCTTCAACCCCGGAATGATTTTTCGATTGCAAATATTGCCAATCGGTGTTATATTATCCTTTACAACCATGCACGATATTTCCCTTCTTCGGGAATCTAATAAGGAGGTCTCGCCATTGACCATCTATGAATCCGGCGAGGATTATCTGGAGCAAATTCTCGTCCAGCAGCTGGAAAAGGGGCATGCCCGTTCCATTGATATTGCCATTGCCCTGGGCTATTCCAAGCCCAGCGTTTCCATTGCCATGAAAAGCCTGCGGGAAAAGGGCTTGATTACCATGGATGCGGCCAATCACATCAGCCTGACAGAGGAGGGCCAAAGGATTGCCGAGCGCATTTATGAGCGCCATCAGAAGCTGACCGCCTATCTGGTCAGCCTGGGGGTCAGCGCCGCCAACGCCAAAGAGGACGCGTGCAAAATGGAGCACGACATTTCCGAGGAGACCTTCCGCGCCATGTGCGCCCAGTTGGAAAAATAAAAACCGCCGCAGCCGTTCCCCGTATGGGTACGATTGCGGCGTTTGTTATTCTGCCTGCTGCTTTCCGGGGGGATTGGGTACCTCGTTGTAGCACACCAGAAACGGATACTCCCCGTACACCTGCTTCATCAGCGAAGCAATGCGGTAGGTGTAGTTCTTTGATTTATCCCGGCTGTTGGGGTCGATGACAATCAGCTCCTGATCGTCGGTCAGCCCGGCCAGCAGAACATAATGCACGTTGTTGGTAAAGTAGCCCTTCCCCACATGCACCACAATGGGCCGCCCTTCCTGCAGGATGCGGATGATTGCCTGCCGGTTGAGCATGCGCCACTTGCTCTGGATACCGTAGCGGTGGAGAATCTTCCGCAGGCTGGTGTGGCTGAGGCCGTTGCCCCGGAAGCCGCCGTTCTCAATTTCCTGCTGAAAAATCTCTTTGGGGTCGGGGGCTTCCTTTTCCCCGTTCCACAATACATTGTTGTAGTAGGCAATAATCATGGCCGTGCAGGCCGCGCCGCAGCCGGAGGTGGCCACGCTCTTGGGTTCGCCGCGCCACACCACCTGTACGTCGGTGTAATCCGTCTGATAATATTCGGGGATATCCAGCCTGAAGCCCTTGAATTCCGCAAGGGCAGGCACCGATGCCAGCAGCATCAGCACCAGCAGCGCCGCCAAAAACCGCTTCATCCGCACCTCCCCTTTCCGTCAGCTTTGCTGCCTACAGTATACCCGACCCGGGGGCACAGTGCAACAGCCCCGAAAGCCCTGCGGGCATAATCCGCAAAATTTTACACATTTTTCCTTCAGGAGGATACTTCCATGCATGCCGCCATCCGCCCGTATATCGGCAACAAGCAGTTCTACCGCAAGGCACTGGCCGTGATGATTCCCGTCATCATTCAGCAGCTGATCAACACCATGTTCAACGTGGTGGATAATGTGATGGTGGGCGGTCTGGGGCCCATTGCCATGACCGCCGTAACCACCGCCAACAAGCCGTACCTGATTTACAACGGCATGTTCTTCGGCATGACCGGTGCCGCCGGGCTGATGCTCAGCCAGTATTACGGCGCCGGGGATGACGACACCTGTCAGGGCCTGTTTGCGCTGGAGATGCTGCTGGGCTTTCTGATTGCGGGCATCTACGGGCTGCTGCTGTTCGCCCTCCCCGGTCCGCTGATGCGCATTTTCGTCACCGACACGGCTACCGTTGCCATGGGCATCGACTACATGCGCACCGTATCCCTCAGCTATATCCCCGCGGCCATCTCCAGCGTGTGCATTTTCTCCATGCGGAGTCTTGGCAAAAACACACGCCCCATGATTATCAGCATGATTTCCATGGTAGCCAATGCCGTGCTGAACTATCTGCTGATTTACGGCTTCGGCATGGGGGTCAAGGGTGCCGCCCTCGGCACGGTGATTGCCCGCACCATCGAGGCCGCGCTGTATGTGCTGATTCTGCTCCAAAGAAAGAGCTTCTTCTCCTTCAACCTGTCCGCGGTGCGCCGCCTGACAGCCCCTGTCATCCGTGCCTTTGCCCTGCGGGCCATCCCCCTGACCATCAACGAAATTTTCTTTGCCCTGGGCTTCAATGTGTACTTCTGGGCCTATGCCCGCATTGATGAGGCGCTGCTGCCGGCCATCACGGTGATGGAGCTGACCCAGCAGGTCAGCTTCGTCATTGCCACAGGCATGTCCAGCGCCGTGTCGGTGATGATTGGCACCGCGCTGGGGGCAGGCCATCTGGATGAGGCCCGGAGCGACTGCAAAAAGCTGTTCGCGCTGGATACCTTCATCGGCCTCATCTGCACCCTGATTGGCATGGCGGGCTCCACCGTGCTGCCCCTGGCCTTTGACATCGGTGATGCCCTCCGCGCCACCGCCACCCAGCTGACGCTGCTCAGCTGCATCTTCTACGTGCCCAACGCGGTGTACGGCTTCTGCTTCTTCTGCCTGCGGGCCGGCGGCGATACCAAGTGGGCCACGCTGATGGATTCCGGCTTCATGTGGGTGCTGCCGGTGCCGCTGTCGCTGGTGCTGGGCTTCTTCTTCCCCGGGCGGATTTCCCTGCCCATGGCCCTGCTGCTGGTCAACTTCACCGCCAGCTTGAAGATTATCCCTTCCCTGCTGCTTTTAAAGCGCGGCCACTGGGTCAGGAACATCACCCTCAGGCAGGAATGACCGCCGTTTGCATCCGGTCACTGATTATGTTATAATAAGAACAGACTGGTTTGCCCCCGGTCATATCACGGGAGGTTCGACATATGTCCGCAATCACCACCGAAGCACAGCAGCAGCTTCTGCAGGAGCTGAAGCAGCAGCTGCCCAACCTGAACATTACACCCAACGCGGTGATGGCCAAATATACCACCCTTCACACCGGCGGCCCTGCCGATTTGCTGGCACAGCCGGGGGATGTGGAGGAGCTTCGCTTTCTGCTGGTGGCCGCCCATGCCATGCAGGTCCCGGTGACCGTCATCGGTCACGGCAGCAATCTGGTGGTGCGGGACGGCGGCATCCGCGGGCTGGTCATCCGCATCGGCCGGGAAATGCGCCACGTTTCCATCAAGGATGATCTGGTCACCGCCACCGCCGGCACCATGCTCACCGTGCTGGCTCACGAGGCAGCCAGTGCCTCTCTGGGCGGGCTGGTGTTCGCCAGCGGCATCCCCGGCACAGTGGGCGGCGGCGTGTACATGAATGCCGGTGCCTACGGCGGCGACATGAGTCAGGTGGTCATCCGGGTGGATGGCTTTGATCTGGCCGGTCTCCCCTTCTCCTACTCCCGCCGGGAATGCGAGTTTGACTATCGTCACAGCCGCTTCCAGCACGAGGATAAAATCATCAGCCGCGTTTATTTCCAGCTCCCCGGCGGCGACCGGGAGGAGCTGATGGCCCAGATGGTGGAGCTGAACAAGCGCCGGGCCGAAAAGCAGCCCCTGACCATGCCCAGCGCCGGCAGCACCTTCAAGCGCCCCGAGGGCCACTTTGCCGCCGCGCTGATTGATGAGTGCGGCCTGAAGGGCTACACCATCGGCGGCGCATCCGTCAGCGAAAAGCACGCCGGCTTCTGCGTAAACAACGGCGGCACCGCCAAGGATTTCCTTGACCTGATTGCCCATGTGCAAAAGGTGGTCTACGAGGAAAAGGGCGTGCGCCTTGAGCCCGAGGTCAGAATTCTGGGCGAGGATTAAACTCCCTCAGTCGCTTCGCAACAGCTCCCTCAAGGAGGGAGCCTTGGATGGTGAACAAGCCGACGGAAGGAGTCCCCGGTTTCATCAATCCCTTTTATTCTTTTTTATTGGAGTGATGACCAATGCGCTTTCTGGTATTAACCGGCATGAGCGGTGCCGGCAAAACCTCTGCCGCCCGCTATCTGGAGGACATGGGCGCCTTCTGCGTGGATAACCTGCCGCCCATGATGATGCTGAAATTTATGGAAGCCTGCCAGTCCACATCATTGCGCCGCCCGCTGGCCGCGCTGGCTGTGGATGTGCGCAGCGGCGAATTCTTCGATGCCAAGGGCGTCAGCAAGCTGATTCGCGAAACGCAGGCGCTGGGCTACGAGGTGGAAACCCTGTTCCTGGATGCCGCCGATGAGGTACTGGTCAGCCGCTACAAGGAGACCCGCCGCGACCATCCTCTGGCAGATGACAACACCAGCCTCACCGAGGCCATCGCCATGGAGCGCGAAATGCTGGCCCCTCTGCGGGAAACCGCCAATTATGTTATCGATACCTCCACCCTGCGCACCCGCGCTCTGCAAAAGAAGCTGCAGGCCATCGTCAACAGCGACGGCTCCGCGGTGTCCTTCCGCATTGAAATCATGTCCTTCGGCTTCAAGCGCGGCATTCCCCGCCAGGGCGATCTGGTGTACGATGTGCGCTTCCTGCCCAATCCCTTCTACATCGAGGGGCTGGGCCGCCACACCGGTCTGGATGAGGACGTGCGGGATTTCGTGATGAATCATCCGGTGACAGAGGAATTTATGCAAAAGGCCACCGACATGCTGGATTTCCTGCTCCCCCACTATCAGGAGGAGGGCAAACACCGGCTGGTGATTGCCGTGGGCTGCACCGGCGGCGCCCACCGCTCCGTGGCCATTGCCGAGGCCATCGGCCGCCACCTGCGGGACAACGGCTATCAGGTGGATGTCAACCACCGCGACCTGGAAATGGAAAAAGCCAGCTGGGCCATGCGGTTTGACGGCGAATCAGGGGATTAATCACCATGTCATTTTCTTCCAACGTAAAAGACGAGCTGCTACGCCTGCCCTTGGGCAAAAGCTGCTGTGAGCTGATGGAAATCAGCGTGCTGACCCAAACCGTGGGCAGCCTGCAGCTGAAGGGCGGCGGCCGGTTTAATGTCACATGGCGCATGGAGAGCGCCTCCCTGGCCAAGCGGCTGCTGCAGCTGCTCCGCGACCGGCTGGGGGTCAATCCTGCCCTGTCCTTCATCCGGCAAACGCGGCTGGGCGGCCGGTCCATCTCCGTGCTGACCCTGAATGATGAGGACTCACAGAAGCTGCTGATGGCCCTGCACATGATGGAGCAGGAGGAGGATGGCTCCTATACCCTGCGCCGCCGCGCTCCTCGGTACGTTATCACCCGCCAGTGCTGCCGCCGCGCATTCCTCCGCGCCGCCTTTCTGGGTGCCGGAACCATGTCCGCCCCGGAAAAGAGCTACAATCTGGAGTGGACCGCCGAGGACGCCACCTTCCGGCAGATGCTCTTCCGGGTGCTGGAAAAATCACAGCTGCCGGCCCTTGAGCATGTGCGCCGGGACAAGAATGTTGTGTACATGAAAAAGGGGCAGACCATTGTGGATACCCTTGCCCTGATGGGTGCCCCCTCTGCCATGCTGCAGATGGAGAACATCCGCATTCAAAAGCAGATGCGCCGCAACGCCAACCGCATCTCCAACTGCGACGAGCACAACAGCGAAAAGATGGTAGAAGCCGCCCAGCAGCAGCTGGAGGCCATCAAAATCATTGACGAAGTCATGGGCATCGACAACCTGCCCCCGGCCCTGCGTTAGGTGGCCAAGCTTCGCATCAAGCATACCGACATGAGCCTGACCGAGCTGGGCCAGCTGCCCGAGCCGCCGGTGGGCAAAAGCGGCATCAATCACAGGATGCGCCGCATTATGGAAATTGCACGCAGCCTTGGGAATCCGAATCCCCCATAGAAAGAAGGAAGCCCATGATCACCCGTCCTTTACCCAATGTGTTCCCCCTTACCCCCAGCCAGTCCGTATGGCTGCTGGACCAGATGGAAAAATTCAAGGCTCAGGTGATGGTCGTGAAGGGCGACAATCAGGTCAGCCTGCAGTCGCTTTTGAGCATCATTTCCCTCAACGCCAAGCCCCCGAAGGGCGCACTGCTCGCCGCCGACGGCGAAGATGAAGATGAGGCTATGGAAACAGCGCTGCGGGTACTGCAGGAGCTGTAAGATTTTTCCTCTGAATAAAAGCAATTTGTCCGGTAAGGTATACTCCTTCCGTCGGCTTCGCCGCCACCTCCCTCAAAGAGGGAGGCTTATAATCAAATCCTCCACCGCTTGTGCAGTGGAGGATTTGTTGTATCATCATTTCTTTTCCGGTGCCTTGCCCACAATATAGATACTCAGGCATGCCAGCACCAGCGAGGCCATCAGCTGCCACAGGGGGACTGTGGGCACCTGACCGAGCAGAATCAGCGCCAGGGCCACGCCGAAGATGGGCTGAAGGAACTGCCATACCGTCACCTTGGATACGGGGTTGTTGGTCAGCAGGACAGACCAGATGGAATAGGCCGTGGCGGACAGCACCGCCAGATAGCCCAGCGTCAGGTAGGCGGAGAACCCCACGGGGTGCAGTCTGCCGCCCAGACAGAAGCCCAGCACAATCATCACGCTGCCGCCGATGAAAAACTGCCAGCCGTTGAGGACCACGGGGTCGTTATCCCGGCCGTAGCGCTTAATCATCACCGCGCTGGTAGCGCCGGAGAACATGCTCAGCAGCAGACAGCCGATGCCGGAAAAGGAGAAGGAGGCGCTCAGACCCTTTTCGGTGATGTTGACCAGCACAATGGCCGCCGCGCCCAGCAGGCCGCCAATCCACTTGGTCAGCGTCATCTTTTCCACCCGGAACAGGTAGCAGGCCACCAGAATGGAGACGAAGGGGCCCACGCCCTGAATGATGGAAGCCTCACTGCTGGGGGTATTGGCCACACCAATATAGAAGAACACGTACTGCAGCAGCGTCTGCACACAGGCCAGCTTCAGCGCACAGCCCCAGCCGCGCTTGCCCTGGGGGATGATGTTCTTTTTCAGCGCGAATTTCGCAATCAGCAGCGTCAGCAGACCCGCCAGCATAAACCGCCAGCCGGCAAAGAAAATCAGGGATGCGTTCTCGCCCTTGGGCACCTGAAACAGCTGATACCCCAGATTGATGGCAGGAATGGCACTGCCCCACAGCATACAGCAAAACGCTGCCAACAGCGCCACCCGCAGAGAATCGGACTTTTTCAACACGAATCACTCCATTGAATGTACTTACGGACACAATGGTTATCATATCATACTTTTGTCGGAATTGGTAGGGTGAAAAAGGGGTAAAAGATGGCAAAGCCCTCTCAGTCTTCGCTTCGCTCAGCCAGCTCTCCCAAAGGGCGAGCCTTATCGCCGGTTTGACCAGCCAAAAGGCTCCCACCCTGGGGGAGCTGTCAGCTTTAGCTGACTGAGAGGGCTTCTCCGTCAAATGCTTATTCCCCTTCACCCACTATACCCTTGGGGGCATCGTCCGGCTTGCTATCCTCCTCCGGCGCTTCATCCCCCTGACGGATGCGGCGAATCACGTTTTTGCCGGCTTCCTCCACGGTGTCCCGCAAGGTGGAGCCAACGCCGCCGATGGTGTCGCGCACCTTGCTGCCGGCTTCGCCCACGGTGTCGCGAACACGGTCCTTCAAAGAATCCCATGCGGTGGATGCGGACAGGGACAGGATGCGACCCAGCAGCTGCTGGGCGTTCTTTTTCTTTTCCGGATCCATGTTCTGATGGGCCGACACAATGGCAGACAGCTTGGTCAGGATGTCCTTTTTGAAATCCGCCACCGTTTCCGCCTTGGTGGATTCGGCAATCTCAAACATGGCCTCCACCAGCATCTTGCGGTCCTCCACGCTTTCTTCCTTCAGCCATGTGTGCAGTGCCTCATCAATGATGCGGCTGGAGGCGTTCAGCTCGGCGGGCATAAAGTCCGGGCCGCGCAGGTGCCACTTGAAGGCATCGTGCTGCAGCAGGGACACGCTCTCTGCCTCCACCACGGTGTAGTTCTCACTGTAGCCCATCAGCAGACCGACCACGGAGGACTCGGGAATCACGGAGGTAAGGATGGGCAGGATGCGCTTGTAGCCGTCGCTGGCAAGGGTGATGTCATCCAGCCCCGGGCCGTCGAAGCTGCAGACGCTGATCAGCTGCTGCTGTTCCTGCTCCGTCAGGTGCGCCGCGGCATAGGCAGCCAGATTGCCGCCCTTGCTGTGGCCGGAGGTGCGAATCTTTTTGCCCGTTTGGGCAATCATTCTCGACAGATACTCCGATGCCATGGTCTGGGCAGGCACCGGGCTGGAGTAGGACATGTCAAAGTCCTCCCGCCAGCCCACAAGGGTAGAATCCGTGCCGCGGAAGCACACAAAAGCGGTGCCGTCCTCCAAATCACAGGTGACGGCGGAAAACTGCGTGGCTTCCTCGGTGTTGGTGATGTCCACATAGTCGTGGAGCACCATGCTGCCGTAGCGGCGGGAATCAGCCATGGCGTAGAACAGGCTGCGCCACTGGCGGAACTGGACGCTGCCCTCCTGCTCCATCAGGGGCAGGGTCAGCGCCAGATCGTGCAGGCTGATTTCGTCATCGGCGGGCAGTTCACCCATTTTGATGTAGCAGAAGGATGCCATCACCAAGCTGTCCACATTGCACCAGGGGGCTTGCGCCAGAGACAAATCCCCCCGCCAAAGCAGATAATCCATCATGTTTGCCATGCTGCTCACTTCCTTTGCCCTTGTTCATGGCACAAAATCAATCGGGGAAAAGCTCGTCCTTCATCAGCTCATACTGCTCCCGGGAAATCAGGCACAGGCGGGGCTTGCTGCCGTCCTTGGCGGAAACAATGCCCAGCTTCTCCATTTCATCCACAATGCGGCCGGCGCGGCTGTAGCCCAAGCGCAGGCGGCGCTGCAGAAGGCTGGTGGATACCTGACCGTCCATCACCGTCAGCTCCACGGCCTGACGAAGCAGGTCCTTGTCACCGCCGGCGGAATCGGGGGCGCTGTCACTGCCGGGCATGGCAGGCATGTCGCTGGAGATGTTGCTCAGTGCCTCGGTGATGGATTCGTTGTACTCGGCGGGGTTGTTCCGCTTTACCTCATCCACCACGCGGTTGACCTCGTTATCATCCATAAAGCAGCCCTGTACACGCAGGGGGGCGAACTGGCCGGTGGGCATGTACAGCATATCACCGCGGCCCAGCAGTGCTTCGGCACCGCCCCGGTCAAGGATGGTGCGGCTGTCCACAAACTGGGTTACCTTAAAGGCAATGCGGCTGGGGATGTTGGCCTTAATCAGGCCGGTCACCACGTCCACAGAGGGGCGCTGGGTGGCCACAATCAGGTGGATGCCTGCGGCACGGGCCAGCTGGGCCAGGCGGCAGATGCGCTCCTCCACGTCCTTTTTGCAGGTCATCATCAGGTCAGCCAGCTCGTCGATGATGATGACAATGCGGCTCATGTATTCCTCGCCATCGTTGAGGTTGTTGTTGTAGCCGTTGATTTCGCGCACACCCTTAACGGTGAACTTGTTGTAGCGCTCCATCATTTCGGCCACGGCCCACTCCAGCGCACCGGCGGCCTTGTGGGGGTCGGAAATCACAGGCAGCAGCAGATGCGGGATGCCGTTGTAGCACTGCAGCTCAACCACCTTGGGGTCCACCATGATCATGCGCACATCCTTGGGGGAGGAGCGGAACAGGATGGAGTTGATGATGGTGTTGATGCACACCGACTTACCGCTGCCGGTGGAGCCGGCGATGAGCAGATGGGGCATCTTGCTCAGGTCGCAGGACACACAGTTGCCGGCGATGTCCTTGCCCAGTGCCACCAGCAGAGGCTTGCCCTCCACCTGCATGCTTCTGTCCTGAAGGACCTCCTTCACCTTGACCACCGCCACATTGGCATTGGGGATTTCGATGCCCACCAGAGATTTGCCGGGGATGGGCGCCTCAATGCGGATGGAGGTTGCGCGCATGGCCATGGCGATGTTCTTTTCAAGATCCAGCACCTTGTTGACGCGGATGCCCTGGGCAATCTCCAGCTCAAAACGGGTGATGGCAGGGCCGTGGGTGATGTGCATCACCTTGGCCGGTACCTTAAAGGACTGGAGGGTATCCTCCAGCATGCGGCTGAGGTATTCATCCTGCTGCTCCCGTGCGGGATTGGCCGGCTTGGGATCATCCAGCAAATCGTAGGACGGGGGAATGTAGGGCAGCTCCACCGGCGTGTCCTCTTCCTCCTCGAAGGGGGCAGGCTCGCGGCGAGGCGGCAGCTTCAGGTCGGGCTGATATGCCTCGGCAGGGGTGGTCATCTGTACCCGGGCGGGCTGGCTGATGTTCACCGGACCCTTGACGGCATCGGCTGCATCCAGCACCACATGGCCCTCGTACCAGGAGTCCTTGGGCTTCTGCAAAACAGGCTTCACCTGATTATCGGGTTTCACCGGTTCAGCAGGCATAGCCTGTTCGGTGAATACCGGACGAACTGCAGGTGCTTCCTCCCACGGAGGCAAATCTGCCGGTCTCGTCTGCCGGACAGGCTGCTGCGGTGCAGGTGCCTGTGTCACCGGCTGTGCGGGCACCTGACGGGCAGGCTGTGCGGCGGATTGTGCCTCCTCGTTCTGCTGGCGAATGGCCGCCTGACGCTGGGCCAGCTGCTCCCGCCAGGAACCGGCGCCGCCGATGCCAAAGGCCATGTCCTGTCCGGCTTCGCCCTGAGCCGTCCGCTGTTCGGGTCGGCGGGGCGGCTGTGCGGCAGGGGCCGCCACAGGGGCAGACTGCACCCGTTCGGGGATGGCGGGTTCGGTTCGGACCGGCTCGTTCCATGCCGGTGCGGGAGTTACAGGTTCAGGCGAAGACTGCACAGGTGATTCCTGTTCAGGGGCAACCCATTCAGGCGATGCCGGTTCAGGGGGTACCTGTTCGGGTGATGCCTGTTCGGGCACAGGCTGAGTCTGCCAGGAATACTCCGTTCTGCGGGGCTCCTGTACCACAGGCGGTTCCTGCACATCAGGCACATCGTTGTGCGTGATAAACTGGGGCTGGAAGCCCTGCTCCTCTTCCATGCGGAAGTCGCGGCGCACAGGCTCGGAATGATAACTGCGGCGCTGTTCTGTGGGCTTC
>JAUNDF010000006.1:0-28058 GCA_030526225.1 Clostridia bacterium | reverse complement strand
TCGCCTGATTCATCGGCATTGCCGGCTGTTCCGGCTGCACCTTCATTTCGGGGCGGGTGGACTGCTCCGGTGTGCGATTGCGCTTGTACTGGTCAGCCGGAACGGGCTGGGTGTTTTCAAAGCGGATGTGGCGCTCCTCTGCCTCCATGGGCTGGGGCGCTTCCTCCTTGCGGAACAGGCCCCGCAGCTTGCCGGGCTTGGCCGGGCGGGGGCTGATTTCCTCGGCGTACATTTCGCGGGTGGCGGTGACATACTCCTCGCCATCCACCGGAGCAAAGCCGTAGGTGCTGCCCTTGCTGGCCACAGGACTGCGACCGGTGGCAAAGGGATTGACCGGGCGGTTCATGCCGTAGGAGCTGCCCACAGGCTGCCTTGTGCTTCCTGCAGCGGAAGGCTCACGCCTTGCGTTCTCCCGACCGGCGGGCTCCCTGTAGGGCGCGGGCTGGGGTACACTGCCCCGGTACTGCTGCATCACCGGTTCGCCGTAGCTGCTGCCGCGGCCCTGCTGGGGCGGGGTCTGCTGCTGCCAGTACACATCCGCCTGATGCTGCATTTCGCCCTGCCGGCGGCGCTTGCCGCGGATGCGGTCAATCATCAGCCCGATGCGGCGGATGTCGCCCAGGCACACCGTCATCACCAGCGCGGCCGCCAGCAGCAGCACCGTTATCAGGATGCCGCCCACACTGCCCGCCAGCTTCCACAGCGGCCATGAAATCAGCATGCCCAGCACGCCGCCGCCGATGGAAAAGCCGGGGTTGTTGCCATACATCCACGCCTTGGACATAAACGCATCAAAGGTATCGGGGGGATTGAAGTACCGGGCGTTGTCGGCCCGGATCAGGTCCATCAGCATATAGCCCTGAGTGCGGCTGGCCAGATTCATCATCGCCAGCAGCGCCCAGATAAACAATGCGCCGTAGAGCACCGGGAAGGCGTTGACCTTCCGCTGGGAGGACAGAATCAGCACCACACCGGCCGCCGCGGGAATCAGCGGCAGCAGGGGTGCCAGACATCCTGCCAGCCCTCTTGCAATGGTACGGGCGCCCTCAAAAATGGTGCCCTGAATGTTGACCACCGTGGAAAGGAAAAACAACACGCCGATGGCAATCAGCACCACGCCGATGGCCAGCCGCAGCGCCAGGGCATCCGCCGAATATTTGGGCGCCTGTTTTTTCTTCTGGTTCTTCTGCACGATCGTTTCTCACTCCATCAAAATAACGCTCATCAGGATGCCCTCTTCATTGGCATGCAGCCGCAGCTGATGACCGCCGTATTCATAATAATCCGTAATGCCCGGCTCCAGCCGGAGGGCCTATGCGGTCTCCTCGTCCACGGTCAGGCTGTGCTCCGGTTCGCCCAGCTGCTGATGCCAGTCCGCGCTCTTGGTCACCCCGGTCATCAGGCCGAAGGCGCACAGCTCATCGGCACGGATGCCCTGCACCACGCTCTTGTCCCAGCTTTCCGTCAGCGTATCGGTCAACAGATACACCTTGCGGAAGGCCGCGCCCTCCAGCTGGAACAGGCGGTTGTCCCGTGTCAGGTCCGGGTCATACAGCAGGCCGTGCTTTTCCGTCAGCTCGGCCACGCTGTCCCCCAGTGTCATGGGGATAAAGGGGAAGCGGCCCTGTGCCGTCATCTCCCCGATTTTTTCCGGCTGAAGGGTCAGCATGTCCTTCACGCCGATGCGCTGCAGAATGCTGCCCTCACGCAGGTCCAGCACATCCCGCAGCAGATGCCATCCCAGCCGGATGCTCCCGGCCTTGTCCGTCAGGGTGGACAGGCGGCTGATGGGGTAATACAGCGTGATGCCCGATGCATCCACCGTAAAGTCCTCCGGCAGCGGCACGGCCTCCATGGCCGACAGATGGGCGCTCATATCCGGCGCGATGTCATACTCGATGATTTCCTCCATCAGCGCCACAGCCGACTCCGGGTCGGAGAACAGCTCCTCCATGGTGACCCGATGGCCGTCCCGCAAATCCACCGTCACCGCATGATACGCATGGGTCACGCGGGTATCCGTCAGGGGACCTGCGGCGGTAAACACCACAGAGGCCACATCGCCGGTCAGCTGGTCATCCGCCGCCTGCCATGTGACGGTCAGGGGGGATTGGCTCCCCACCATCAGCGCGGCCCTGTCCAGATAATCATGGATATGGCCGCCCTCCACCAGCAGGGCGTTGATGTCCGCGGCGTTTTCCCCCTCATACTTGGGGTAATGGACAGAAGCGCCGGGCAGATCAAGCCCGGCATCGGTCAGCGTTCCTGCCATGGCTGTGCCTGCAAGGGCAAGCATCAGCACAAGCAATAACAAAAGAAGCTTCAATAGAGAAAAGCGCTTCATGGGTTTTCCTCCGTGAAAAGACATCAGCCGTGCTCCGGCACCATGGCGAAGAGAATCAAATCCTCCGGACCGGCATTGGCGGTAATGTGGCCGCAGCCTTGAGGGCAGTGGTGCACCTGACCGGCGGATACGGTTTCCGTGGTGCCGTCCTGCATGGTTACCCGGGCTGTGCCCTGAAGTACCATGTAGGTTTCGCTGTTGGTCTCGTGGATGTGCATGCCGATGGAGGCCTCCGCCGGAATGCGCACCCGCATGATTTTGTTGTCCTTCTGGGCGCAGGCCGCAATATAAACCGTGCCTTCCCCGCCCTTAAAATGCTCCTGAGCCTGCTCAGGAATGTTGTTGAAATCAATGGTCATATTTGTTTTCCTTTCTTTTCAATGGGATTGCCCTCGCTGAAGAGCATGGCTCCCAATATCATCACCGCGCCCAGGGCCGTCCAGAGGTCCAGCCTTTCATGCAGCAGCAATGCCGACAGCACAATGGCCACCACCGGGTCGATGTAGCCCATCAGCGCCGTGGTCTGGGCCGGAAGCTTTGCCATGGCCCCGAAGTACAGGGCATAGCACAGCCCCGTATGCACAAAGCACACCACCGCCAGCATCACCCACGCGGGAACGGTCATCGCCGCCGCAGTGGGGGGCTGCAGAAGGTTATAGGGCACCAGCACCAGCCCTGCCGCCATCAGCTGCACAAAGGTCATGTCAAAGGCGGAAATCTGCCGCAGATGCTTGTTGAGCAGCACCACGCAGGTGTACAGCACCGCCGCCCCAAGACCCAGCACAATGCCGGTCATGTTGGCGGACATCCCTGCGGACATCACCCCGGAAACGGGAATCATGCCCAGCACGGCCACCAGCACACAGATGGCCTTCCGGAGCGTCAGCTTTTCCTTCAGCACCAGCGGGGACAGCAGCAGCACCATCACCGGCTGCATATAGTAGCACAGCGTTGCCGTGGCCACGGTGGTATGGCGGTATGCCTCAAACAGCAGAATCCAGTTGAAGCCGATGCAGATGCCCGAGGCGGCCAGCACCGGCAGATTGCGCCTGATGGCCCCTCTGTCCGGTCTTTGACGGCGCAGATGCATCACGCCGAGCAGAAACAGCGCGCCGAAAATCCCCCGAAGCATGGCAATCATCCCCGAGGGCAGGGGAATCCACCGCACAAACAGCCCGATGGTCCCGAAAGCCGCCATGGATGCTGCCAGCTGCAGTCTTGCGCCCATCATTTCTCAATCCAATCCAGGGAACGCCGTACCGCCCGGTGCCATCCCTTCAGCAGCTGCTCCCGCTCATCATCGGGCATTTCCGGCTCGAAGCACAAATCACGCTGCCACACCCGGGCCGTATCCTCCACGGAAGCATACACGCCCACGGCCAGACCGGCCAGCAAGGCCGCGCCGAGAGCCGTGGTTTCCATCACCTGAGGGCGCACCACGGGGACCTTCATAATGTCGGACTGGAACTGCATCAAAAAACCGTTGGCGCTGGCACCGCCATCCACCTGAAGGCGGCCGGGGGTGGCACCGCAGTCCCGGGCCATGGCTTCCATCAAATCCGCAGACTGGTAGGCAATGGCCTCCAGCGCCGCACGCACCACATGGGCGCGGCCCGTGCCGCGGGTCAGGCCCACCAGCGTGCCGCGGCTGTACATATCCCACCACGGTGCGCCAAGCCCTGTAAAGGCCGGGACCAGATACACGCCGCCGGTGGACGGCACAGAGGTGGCCACCACTTCGCTTTCGGCGGCGGAGGAGATGAGCTTCATTTCGTCCCGCAGCCACTGAATGGTGGCGCCGCCCATGAACACGCTGCCCTCAAGGGCATAGGTGGGCTTGCCGCCGATGCGCCACGCCATGGTGGACAGCAGGCCGTGATTGCTCCGCACCAGCTTGTCGCCGGTGTTCATCAGCATAAAGCAGCCGGTGCCGTAGGTGTTTTTCACCATGCCCGGCGTCAGGCATGCCTGACCGAACAGGGATGCATGCTGGTCACCCGCCATGGCCGCCACGGGAATGGGCCGCCCGAGGATGGAGGGATCCAGCATGCCGATGATTTCGCTGGAATCCACCACCCGGGGCAAGCATGCCTTGGGGATGTCCAGCAGCTGCAGCAGCTCATCATCCCAGGCTTGGGTGGTCAGGTTAAAGAGCATGGTGCGGCCGGCATTGGTGGCATCCGTCACATGGGGACGGCCCTGCACCAGATGCCACGCAAGGAAGCTGTCCACCGTGCCGAAGCACAGCTCGCCCCGCTCTGCCTTTTCGTGCAGCTGCAGATGCTCCAGCAGCCATGCCAGCTTGGTGCCGGAAAAATAAGCATCGGGCACCAGACCGGTCTTTTCGCGAATCAGCTCTGTTTTGCCATCCTCAATCAGCTTGTCCACCATGTGGGAGGTGCGGCGGCACTGCCATACAATGGCGTTGTACACACACTTGCCCGTTTCCCGCTCCCACAGCAATGTGGTTTCCCGCTGGTTGGTGATACCGATGGCCGCAATGTCGCTGACATCAATATTCCCCACCCGCACCGTTTGCTGCAGGGCCGTTATCTGGGATGCCAGAATGGCGTTGGGGTCATGCTCCACCCAGCCGGGCTGGGGGAAGATTTGAGGGAATTCCACCGAATGGGATGCCAGCACATGACCCATGGTATCAAAGGCCACCGCGCGGGAGCTGGTTGTGCCTTGATCCAGGGCAATCAGGATTTTCTTTGCCATAAAGACCTCCTTGGATGATTGACAGCATCCGCTGCCGGTTATTACAAAGAACACAACGGTTCTCAACATACAGTTCAAGGAGATTGTGCTTTTATGATGCGAATGCCCGGCCAGCCGGCTGCCGGAAAGCAGCGCCGGCAGGCCGGGCAGATTGATTGTTATTCCAGAGTAATGCCGTAGATGTAGCTCTTGCCCTTGCCGGTGGTGCCGATGACAACGGTATTGTCATAGGCGGCGGGAGAGCCCTCGATATTGCCCTCCAGCTGCAGGGTGTTGATGACGCTGCCGGTGGTGCCCTCCAGCAGGTACAGCATGCCCTTGCCGGATGCGGCCACCACATAGCTCTTGCCGCCCTCGGTGTACACCGCAATGGGGGAAGAGTGGCTGGCGCTGTCCAGTGCGCGGGTCCAGGCAATCTTGCCGTCAGCCTTGCGCACGGCAATCACAGCACCGGGGGTGGTTTTGCCGCCGGCTTCGGCACCGGCGATGTCGGGACCATCCTTCTTGATGTAGGAGACGGTGTAAATCACCAGATCGTCGATGTCGCCGCGGCCCACAATGGCAGAGGCGGAGGCACCGGCCACGGTGGCCTTGCCGTCCTTCATCACGGGGATGGAGCAAATCCAGTCCTGACGGCCGGTCATGGCGTCATAGCGGCGGATTTCGCAATCGCCCTTGCTGCGGTTATCCAGGGTGTTGGCAGTGTACAGCCACAGCTTGCCGTTTTCATCCAGTTCCAGAGAGATGGCAGCGGTCACGGCATCGCCGGTCTTCACGGCCCACTTCACGGTCATGGTGGTGGTATCCACGCAGCGCAGGATGCCGGCCATATCCGCATAGAAGGCATAGCTGCCGTACATGGCCAAGGAGGATTCCACCGCGGTGGTTTCGTCCTTCTGCTTGGAGTACTTGGTGGCCAGATTGATGGTCTCGGGCTTAATCTTCAGCGTACCCAGACCGTAGTCAAACTCGGTGTTCAGCTTGGTCACGTAGAGCATGCCGTTGGAGCCTACGGTGACCATGGTGTCGGAGTTGCGGTCAAACAGGGGGGAGGTGTTGAAGTAGCCCAGATCGGAATAGGCGCGCTTCTTGTTGCCATCCAGACCGTTGATGGAATACAGCTTGGACTGGGTCATGGCGTTGTAGAAGGTCAGGTCGACGGTCTTGCCCATGCCGCTCTTGACCTTGCGGGCATACTGGCCCACCGCCATAATCGGGTAGCCCAGCGGATGCAGGCTGACGGTGGACTTCATGGGATAGCCGAAGTTGATGGCATCGCGGGTGGCGGAGCCGTCGGCCAGATCCAGGAAGTAAATCTTGCCGTCCAGACCCGCAATGATGACTTCCTTCAGGGCGGGGGTGGACTGCTTGTCGGTGTACATGTTGGAGGCTTCGCGGATTTCCTTGCTCCACTTGATGATGGCAGGCTGTGCGCCTTCACCGATGCCGTAATACACGGTGTTGCCGCTGGAGGCCAGAGAGCCTGCGGGGGTCTGCCATGCAACGGACATCTTGCTGATGTCGCCCACGGTGCCGATGGCGGCATTCTGGCGGAAGGCGTTGCCGCGGAAGGTCATCACGCCGAAGGGCTTACCGCCGGGCAGGGTGGTGTAATCATCCCCGCCGTTCATGCGGACCTGATCCTTGGCGATGCGGTCGTACACATTCAGGGTCTTGCTGCCGGAGTAGATGAAGGCGGCCTTCATCTGGGAGGGGTCGGCATCAGCGCCGTCAAAGGAGGCGGTCATGGCCGGCTGCTCAGTGGGGGCGGCAGTGGGCGTGGGAGAAGGACCGGGGGTGATGGTGGGCATGGGGGTGGGCTCCTCCGTCACTTCCGGGGTGGGTTCGGGGGTGGGTTCAGCCGTGGGCGCTTCGGTAGGCTCCTCGGTGGGTGCCTCCGTGGGCGGCACGGTGGGGGTAGCCGTTGCTTCAACGGTGGGCTCTGCAGTGGGGGCTTCCGTGGGTACAGCCGTGGGTGCCTCCGTGGGGGCAGGCTCCTCGGTGGCCTCGGGGTTGAAGGCAACGGTATCGATGGGCTGCTGCTGCACCGGTGCAATCTGGATGGTCTGGGTGCGGTATGTGGTCAGCCATTCATCACCGGCAGTGATTTCGGTGGTCACCATGCCCTCGTAGCCATCCTGAATGTTCATGGTCAGCATCCAGATGCGGGAATCTTCGTTGTCGGTGGTGGGGGTTTCGCTCATGGCCATCACATCACCGTTTTCATCCGTCAGGCGGACAGCGTTGGTGTCCTTGGTGGTGGTCAGGGTGAAAATCACGCTTTCGGGAGCTTCGCCCTCGGTATTGGCCGCGGACAGGTCCAGCAGCTCCACCTTGGCCTTCTTGGCGGTATCCTTGCCCAGCACGCCGTTGATGGTATTGACCACGGTGTTGCGGACAGTGCCCAGCACGCCGTCGGTATCCTCAGGCAGGAACATCATGCCCACCACGGCCAGTGCCATCACCAGCACCAGCACAATCAGGGTGATGAGCAGGCCGTGGCGCTTTTTGCGGGGCGGCTCCACCTGATCGGCCAGCTGGGGCTCCATGGGGATTTCACCGGTGCGGTTCATCTTCTGATGAGGCTCCGGGCGTCCCTGCAGGTTATTGTAGGGATTATAGGCACCCTGACCGCCGTTCTGCTGGTAGGGGTTGCCCTGCTGATAGGGACCGGACTGATAGGAGCTGCCCTGATAGGGTCCCTGTGCCGGTCTGCGCTGCTGATCCTGGGGGTACCGGGGCTGATTGTAGCCCTGTCCCTGGGGATAGCTGCGCTGTGCACCCACCGGCTGACGGGGTGCCACAGGCTGTGCCTGCTGGGTCTGACCCACGGGCTGGCGGGGCTGACCTGCCCGCACACCATTCACCGGCTGATGCATCTGAGTCTGCCCGTTCATGGCAGGGCGCACAGGCGGCACAGCGCGGGTGGCATCCGCCGCGGGCATGCCCTGATTGGCCGCATTCTGCGGGGGCACCTGCTGTGCTCCGCCGTTTTCATAGCGGGCACTGCGGCGGCGGCGCACCGGCTGCTCGGGATTGGGATTATTCATATCATTACGAAAATCGCTCAAAGTGATGACTCCTTTGCGAAAGAATACAGATCGACACCATATTATTATAAACCAAACTGCCCGTATCATCAAGCTTTTATGGCGAAATGTGTGTAAATCGTAAAGGAATTTTGACACAAAATGTTATGATATTTTAAAAATATGCAAAAAGCTGTTTGACGCAAAACAAAAATCCCGCGCCCATTGTGCGGTGGGCGCGGGGTTTTGATGCTTTGATGTGTGGTCAGGTCATAATCAGATCAGCTCCAGGATAACCATCTCGGCAGCGTCGCCGCGACGGGGTCCGAGCTTGTAGATACGGGTGTAGCCGCCGGCGCACTGCTTTTCAGCATTGCGGGCCTTGTACTTGGGGCCGATTTCGCGGAACAGCTTCTCCACAACGGGATGCTTGTTGTCCTTGGTGCGCTCCTTGTACTCGCTCTTGCTCTCGTCAGCCTGCTTCTGTTCCTTCAGATCATACAGGTAAGCCATCATCATGCGGCGAGCATGCAGCTTGGAAGGTGCGTCGTTTACAACGTCAATGGTCATCAGCTGACCCTTGTCATTGTGGGTTTCCTTGGTGGTGGCAATGGTGTTATCGCATTCCTTGATAGCCAGGGTGATCAGGCGATCGGCGATGCGGCGGACTTCCTTAGCCTTGGCTTCGGTGGTCTCGATACGGCCATACCAGATCAGGTTGGTCACCTGGTTTCTCAGCAGCGCTTTACGCTGATCGGCGGTGCGACCCAGCTTGCGTTGATGTGCCATAGGATTTTTCCTCCTTCACGGGCTTCGGATCGGGTTTCGATCCGTTCCGCTCCGTATTAGTCTTCAGTGGGCCGCAGGCTGAGACCCAGAGCTTCCAGCTTCTGTTCAACCTCTTCCAGGCTCTTTCTGCCCAGATTGCGGACCTTCATCATATCTTCCTGATTGCGCTGTACCAGCTCAGAAACGCTGTTGATACCGGCACGCTTGAGGCAATTGTAGGCGCGGACGGACAGGTCCAGCTCCTCAATGGTCATCTCCAGAGCCTTCTGCTCGGTGTTGTCATCCTGCTGTACCACAGATACGGGGATGACTTCCTCGGTCAGGCTCATGAAGGGGCTCAGGTGCTCGATCAGGATCTTGGCAGCGCCGCTGAGGGCGTCCTCAGGCTTGAGGGTGCCATTGGTCCAGATTTCCAGCGTCAGCTTGTCATAGTCGGTTACGTCGCCGAAGCGGGTATCCTCTACGAAGTAGTTCACCTTCCGGATGGGGGTGAAGATGCTATCGGTGGCAATAACACCGATGGGCATGCTGGCTTTCTTATTTTTATCTGCGCTTACATAGCCATGGCCTGTTTCCAGATTCAGCTCCATCTGCAGATGGGCATCCTCGTTCAGGGTAGCAATGTGCAGATCGGGATTAACGACTTCGAGCTCATCATCCACCTTGATGGATGCGCCGGTCACTTCGCAGGGACCCACAGCATCGATGGTCACCTTCTTGGCGCCTTCGCCGTGATACTTCATGGCCAGGCCCTTCAGGTTGAGGATGATCTCGGTGACATCTTCCTTCACGCCGGGGATCGTTGTGAACTCATGCTGTACACCTTCGATATGTACAGAGGAGACGGCAACGCCGGGGAGGGAGGACAGCAGTACTCTGCGCAGGGAATTGCCCAGAGTCTGACCGAAGCCGCGTTCCAGGGGCTCTACGACAAACTTGCCATAGTTGCCATTCTGGCCGATCTCTACGCATTTGATGCTTGCCTTTTCGATGGACACGATCATTTCGTTTCCCCTCCTCTATTCGGTCTGTCAACAGACGAACAGGAGCTGCATCCGCTGCCCTGTCAGGCAGCGGGCAAGCCGTCCCATTCTCTCTATTAACGAGAGTAGAATTCGACGATCATGTTCTCCTGTACCTGCAGGTCGATGTCATCACGGCCGGGCATTGCAGCAACAGTGCCGGTCAGATTCTGAGCATCAAAGGTCAGCCACTTGGGGGTAACCACAGCGGTGCCTTCGCGCAGGACCTTGAACATATCCATCTCAGCGGAGCGCTGACGCAGGGTGATAACGTCGCCAACCTTCACTTCGTAGGAAGGAATGTCAACCTTGTTACCATTTACGCGGATGTGGCCGTGGCCAACGATCTGACGAGCCATGCGGCGGGTCTTGGCCAGGCCCAGGCGATACACAACGTTGTCGAGACGCAGCTCGAGCAGGGTCATCATGTTGTCGCCGGTAATGCCCTTCATGTTGGCAGCCTTCAGGAAGTACTTGTGGAACTGCTTTTCCTGAACGCCGTATACAAACTTAACCTTCTGCTTTTCCTTCAGCTGGGCGCCGTACTCGGAAACCTTCTTGCGCCGATTGCCGCCGGGATTGCGGTTAGACTTTTTATTGCCATAGCCCATGACGGCCGGGGAAATATCGAACGCCCGGCACTTCTTGGCGATGGGGTCCTTATTTACTGCCATTATTGTAGTCCTCCTTCAAAACCTTACACGCGACGACGCTTGGGCGGACGGCAGCCATTGTGAGGAATGGGGGTCACGTCCTTGATCATGCTAACGTCCAGACCGGCGGCCTGCAGGGAGCGGATAGCGGCTTCACGGCCGGAACCGGGGCCCTTGACATACACTTCGACGGTCTTCAGGCCATATTCCATAGCGGCCTTAGCGGCGGTCTCAGCAGACATCTGAGCAGCAAAGGGAGTGGACTTCTTGTTGCCACGGAAGCCCATGCCGCCGGAAGATGCCCAAGACAGGGCATTACCCTGGGTATCGGTAATGGTGACGATGGTATTATTGAAAGAAGAACGGATGTGAGCGGCGCCACGTTCTACAACACGACGCTCACGACGCTTGCGCGTTACCTTCTTAAGCTTTTGTTTGGGTGCCATTGATTTATCCCTCCGTACCCGACCAACGTCGGGCTCAATGTCGCATTATGCAGAAAGAATTATCTGCCAGCCTTCTTCTTGCCGGCTACAGTACGCTTGGGACCCTTGCGGGTACGAGC
Source organism: Clostridia bacterium (assembly GCA_030526225.1). Lineage (GTDB taxonomy): Bacteria > Bacillota > Clostridia > Christensenellales > Aristaeellaceae > JAUNDF01. Next base: position 16,935 of record JAUNDF010000006.1, on the reverse strand, counting down.
GTTCTGCTTGGTATTCTGACCGCGAACGGGCAGACCGCGACGATGACGAACGCCGCGATAGCAGCCGATTTCCATCAGGCGCTTGATATTCAGAGACACCTCACGGCGGAGGTCACCCTCAACCTTCAGGTTGTGCTCGATGTAATCACGCAGCTTGCTGATTTCATTTTCGGAGAGGTCCTTGACGCGAGTGTCGGGATTGATGCCGACCTCTTCAAGCATTTTCTGGGATGTGGTCAGACCGATACCATAAATATAGGTCAGGCCGATTTCCACGCGCTTTTCTCTGGGCAGATCTACGCCCGCAATGCGTGCCATGTGATGAATACACCTCCGTATGTTGCTTTGAATGCCCTTGCATTCAATAAGAACCGAGCCCGGTTGGATGCGGACCTGAGCAACCCACTCCTGCCCTGCAGCGACCTGGACTCACTGCTCTTTGCCGTGCCCCTGGTGAAAGCAGGCGCACAGCGACGCTACCCATCTGCTATGGAAGGTGCAGAAGGACAGCGCTTTGCGTTCAGAAGACGTATGGTGAACCGATGGAACACAAGCGTTTTTCGGCGCCTGTGCAGCCGCCCACCGGGTACCTTTTTTGATGAACAGTAAGATTATAGCATAATCGAATATGTTTTGTAAACTGGTTTTTCAGCTTTTTTTCGTCATTTTTGAAGAAAATATTTCATTATGTTTGTCATTGGTTTTTGCTTCTTTCCGCCGCCTGCCATGCCCCTTGACGCCTGTTTTTCCTGCCTGTACAATGACATGGAGATCCTGTTTTGTTTCCCGGCCGGATTATCCATATGAACGAGAGATGATATAAATATGACAAATGTTTTACAGAATTGTGCCGCCTCATGGGATGATGCGCAGGTGCAGAAAACGGCCCGTCTGGCCAAAATTTTGCTGACGGATGAGGAAGCCCGCGAATTTTCCCGCGATTTGGAAGAAATTTTTTCCTTCGCCCGGGCCATGACCGATGCGGAGCCGGATTTTGCCCCCGACCTGCCCAATCCTGTTACAAGGCAGGACACGGTTATGCCTTCCCTGCCCCGGGAAAAGCTGCTGGTCAACGCACCGGACCGCACGGAGGAATACGTTGCCGTTCCCGCGGTGATGGACGCAGACTGACCGCCCGAACAACCGTCACGAATATTGTATATATAAGGAAGAAACACCATGAATCCATCTGATATGACTGTGCGCGGGCTGATTGATGCACTGCACAACAGGCAGCTGTCTGCCGCAGAGGTGACGGAGGACTGCCTGCAGCGCATCCGCCATGCAGAGCCTGCGCTCCACGCCTTTCTTGCCTGTGATGAAGCCCTTGCCCGAAGCCATGCCGCCGAAGCCGACCGGATGCTTCAGTCGGGGGATGCAGCCCGGCTGTGCGGAATCCCATTTGCCGCCAAGGACAACATCTGCACCACAGACTTCCCCACCACCTGTTCCTCCCGCATGCTGGAGGGCTACCGTTCCCCCTTCGATGCCTTTGCCCTGACCCGATTGAAGGGTGCCGTCTGCGTGGGCAAAACCAACATGGACGAATTTGCCATGGGCTCCTCCACCGAGCACAGCGCCTTCGGGCCCACCCGAAACCCCTATGACATCGCCCGCGTACCCGGCGGCTCCTCCGGCGGCAGTGCCTGTGCCGTAGCCGCAGGGATGGTGCCCTTCGCTTTGGGCAGCGACACCGGCGGCTCCGTGCGCCAGCCGGCCGCCTTCTGCGGCGTTGTGGGCATGCGGCCCACCTACGGCAGCATCAGCCGCCGCGGTCTGGTGGCCTTTGCATCCTCCCTGGACCAGATCGGCCCCATCACCCGCAATGCAGCTGACAACGCGCTGATTCTCGAGGCCCTCTGCGCCCATGATGCGCAGGATGCCACCTCTGTCATCCACCCCAGGCGCGATTTTTCCCGGCTCATGGCTCAGCCCCTGAACGGTCTGCGCATCAGCATCGTCAAAGAAATGATGGATGTCCCCATGCAATCCGCAGTGCGGGAAGCCGTCACAAGCGCCGTTCATCTGCTGGAGAAGCTGGGGGCAAAAATTGTTACCCTCAGCATTCCCGCCGTTGCGGATGCACTGCCTGCCTACTATATCATTTCCGGCGCGGAGGCCTCCAGCAATCTGGCCCGATATGACGGCATCCGCTTCGGCCATCGGGCAGAAAACTGCACCACCCTCGAGGAGGTCTACCTGCGCAGCCGCAGTGAGGGCTTCGGGCAGGAGGTCAAGCGCCGCATCCTGACCGGCACCCATGTGCTGTCCGCAGGATATTATCAGCAGTATTATGCCAAAGCCCAGCGCGTCCGGAGCGTGCTGAAGTATCAGCTGGCAGAGGCCTTCCGCACGGCGGATGTGCTCATCTCCCCCACCGCACCGGAAACAGCCTTCCGGCTGGGGGAAAAGCAAAGCCCTGTCAGCCTGTACGCCGGTGACATCCACACCGTACCGGCGGCCATGGCCGGCATTCCCGCCCTGTCCATCCCCTGCGGCAAGGACAGCGGCGGGCTCCCCATCGGGCTGCAGCTGATGGCCCCGGCCTTCTGCGAGGAGCTGCTGTATCAGGCCGCCTATGCGCTGGAGCGGGAAACCGGCACCGGTGCCGACATCTGCGGGGAGGTGCGCGTATGAGCAAGTCAGCATGGGAGATGATCATCGGGCTGTAGGTCCATGTGGAGCTGAAGACACAGTCCAAAATTTTCTGCGCCTGCTCCACCGCCTTCGGTGCCGCCCCCAACACCCAGTGCTGTCCCGTGTGCATGGGGCTCCCCGGCGCACTGCCGGTGCTCAACGAGGAGGTGCTTCGTCTGGCCGTGATGGCCGGTACCGCGCTGGACTGCCGCATTGCGCCGGTATCCGGTCATGACCGGAAAAATTACTTCTACCCCGACCTGCCCAAGGCATATCAGATCAGCCAGTTCGACCGTCCCCTGTGCGAGGGCGGTCATCTGGACATCGACACCCCTGACGGCGGGAAGACCATCGGCATCACCCGCATCCACATCGAGGAGGATGCCGGCAAGCTGCTCCACGAGGGCAGCCGCACCCTGATTGACTTCAACCGCTGCGGTGTGCCGCTGATTGAGATTGTCTCCGAGCCGGACATCCGCACCGCCGGTGAGGCCGTGTCATACCTGAAAAAGCTGCGGGCGGTGATTGCCTCTGCCGGCATCAGCGACTGCCGGATGAACGAGGGCTCCTTCCGGTGTGATGTCAACCTGTCCGTGCACCGCCCCGGCACACCCTTCGGCACCCGCACGGAAATGAAGAACCTCAACAGCTTCCAGTCCGTTCAGCGGGCCATTGAGGCCGAATACGCAAGGCAGGTTTCCCTGCTGGAGCAGGGGGAGGAAATCCATCAGGAGACACTGCGCTTCGACCAGAAAACCGGCAGTGTGTCGGTGATGCGCCGCAAGGAAAACGCGGATGACTACCGCTACTTCCCCGAGCCGGATATGCCCCCTGTGCAGGTGACAGCGGCACAGCTGGCCCGATGGACGCAGGACATGCCCATGCTGCCCGATGCAAGAAAGCAGCTGTACATCAGCCGCTTCGGTCTGCCGCAGGAAGCCGCCGCCCAGCTTTGCTATCCCCGGGTCCGTGCCGACTGCTTCGAGGCCGCCGCCGCCCTGACCCATGCTCCGGTGGTGCTGGCCCGGCTGATGATTGCCGAGGTGTTCCGCCTGACAGAGGACGAGGAAAGCCCCATCCCCATTGTCCCGGCCCATTTGGCCCGGGTGGCCGACATGGCCGCCGAAGGGCTGGTGAACAACAACAACGCCAAGCGCATCATCGCCGCCCTGTGGGCAGAGGACACCGACCCCGATGCCTACGCGCAGGCGAACAATCTCCTTCAGCTTCGGGACAGAGACACCCTCGCCGCCTATGCCCGGCAGGCTGCTGCAGAGAATCCCGGCATGGTGCAGGGGTATCTCAAGGGAAAGGTCAACCTGAAGAAGGCCATCATGGGTGCCGCCATGGGCCTCTCCGGCGGCCGCGCCGACCCGGTGCTGCTGCAGCAGCTGGTGGATGAAGTGCTGGCAGCAGCCGCGGAATAATCCCCTTTATCATTTGCGGCAATTATGATATAATCACAATAACATACAACCGCATATTTAAAGGAGGCTTTCCCATGATGAAACGGATTTTTGCCCTTGCACTGGCGCTGGTGATGCTGTGCGCCGCCGCGCTTGCCGACCAGACGGTCAACTTCGACGATTTCACCATCACCTTTGATGATGCCGCCGTGGGTGACATCAAGGAGAAGAAGGACGGCGAGGCGCTGTTCTCCGTCTATCCCGGCTACAGCAAGGAAAAGGCACTGAACCCCAACCTGGACTGCACCTGGTACCAGAATTTTGAAAATCTGGATGCCTATACCCCCGAGGAATACGCCCAGCTGTCCCTGAGCGGCATGGTGACCACCCTTGATTCCATGGGCATCAAAATCACCAACCCGCAGGTGCTTTCCTCCGAGATGATTGACCTGAACGGCGCACCCGCTCTGATGATGATTCTCTACTACGAGGCCGATTACACCGGCGCCGGCAAGGACCTTGTCACGCCCCTGTATGCCGCCACCATCATCGCCAATGTGGAGGGGCTGGGCTGCTTTGCCATCAATGCCACCGCCGCCGATGCCGATGACCTGATGCTGTGCTGCAACATCATCGATACCATCACCTGGAAGAAATAACGGCGCATCAGCCGCAAATATGCAACAAACAAGGAGCGATTCCCCATGAAAGCGGACAAGCTGATTCTCGGCAACATTATGACGCTGGACCCCCGCGGCGCCATGCTCCCGGCCATGACGGTCAAGGACGGCAAGGTGCAGTACATCGGCACAGAAAAAATCGCCCGCCAGCTGTGTGACGAGCATACCGAGGTGCTGGATTTCGGCGACAACTACATCTACCCCGGCTTTATCGAGGCCCACTGCCACGGTTCCTTGGCAGGCCCCCGGCTGGCCTTCTATGCGGATATCACATCGGGTGACTGCATGACCGATTATGTGGAAGCCATGAAGCAGTACATGGCCGCACATCCCGACAACGCCTTCTACTACGGCGCAGGCTGGCGCGTGATTGACTGCGAGCCCACCGCCGCCATGCTGGATGCCATCTGCCCCGACAAGCCCATGTCCCTGATGGCGGGCGACGGCCACTCCATCTGGATGAACACCCTGGGCATGGCAAAGTTCGGTATCGACCGGGCAGCCGTGGACCACTGGGGCACGGACATCATCCGCGTGGATGCTGACGGCAACCCTACCGGCTACATCTCCGAGGGCCCGGTGAACAAAATCAACGCCGAGATGGTCACCATGTCCCGGGAGGACAACAAGCGCGCCCTGCTGGTCTGGCAGGAGTTCGCCCTGTCCCTTGGCCTGACCGCCTATTACGAGGCCGGTGCCGGCACCCTTTTGCTGGATCTGTACAAGGAGCTGATTGACGAGGGCAAGTGGAAGCTGCGGGTGTACGCCGGCTATCTGGTGGATGAAAACGAGCCCGACTTTGTCGCCAAGGTCCGCGAAGCAAAGGCCATGAGCGAAAAGTACAACTGCGAGTATCTGCAGATTATCGGCGTGAAGCTGTTTATCGACGGCGTGATTGAGGCCCACACCGCATGGACGCTGGAGGATTACTCCGACCGCCCCGGCTTTACGGGTCTGCACCGCTTTACCGACAAGGAGCGGGTGGTTGCCCTGTACAAGGAATGCGCCAAGCTGGGCCTGAGCGTGCACCAGCACACCATCGGTGACGGCGCTGTGCACTTCGCTCTGGACTGCATGGAGCAGGCACAGGTGGAAACCGGCAACTTTGACATGCGCAACGCCCTCGCGCACCTGCAGATGGTATCCGAGGAGGACATCGAGCGCCTGTGCGCCCTCAACGCCGTGGCCGTGGTAGCACCCCTGTGGATGTACCGCGACGAAACGGGCATCTACAGCCAGACGGTAAAATTCCTTGGTGACAAGCGCACCTTCTATATGTATCCCATGAATTCCTTCCTGCGCCACGACGGCGTGCTGGCCTTCCATTCCGACTATCCCGTGTCCGCCTCTGTGTCGGTGCCGTCCTCCATTTACATGGCCTGCAAGCGCAGCGACCCCCACAGCGGTGCCTATCACCAGTGGAACCCCGACGAATGCATCACCCGGCTGGAGGCCATTCTGGCCATGACCTCCGGCGCCGCCTATTCCGTGAAGCAGGAGGAGCATCTGGGCAGCCTGATGATTGGCTACACCGCCAACATGGCCGTGTTTGACACGGACTTCCTCAACGCCCCGTTGGATGCCGTAGCCGATGCCAAGGCCGTTGCCACACTGATTGACGGCGAGGTTATGTGGAAGGCGTAAGGCTACTCCCTCAGTCAGCTAAAGCTGACAGCTCCCTCGGGGAGGGAGCTTCTATAATGGTTTAACAAAAAAGCCTTCCCCCGCTGGGGAAGGTCACGGTTTGTTTATCACATATGGTTGATATTTTGGACAAATTAAAACCTTCCCCTCTGGGGAAGGTGCCCCGAAGGGGCGGAAGAGGTCTCGTGTGGGGCTGTGAAAAGTGTTTTTTCACAGCCCCTTTTTTGTTTAGTTCCCGTTTACCCGAAACCGGAGCCTTGTGGTGTCCAGTCCTTTTTCGCGGGCTTTGTTGAAGGCCATTTCAATCAGCTTGGCCCGGGCCACGCGCTCGGTGACCTCGGCGGCGGCAATGCGCACCAGAAGGTCATCGAACTTGCCGTCACCACCGTTGTAAATCAGCTCGTAATACACATTTTCCGGGTCGGTGTCATTGAGATGCCAGACCATGGGAATGTTTGCTTCCGCCATGGGAATCACTCCTTTTTTGCCGCGGACTTGGTGCCGGTAGCCAGCGCGGCGGCCTGTACCATTCTGCCGCCCTGCTGCTCCTTCATCACCGCAATGCCGGCGGGCTGGGCTGTATTGCCGCAGGCCAGCTCGGCGCGAGTATCCTTCATCACCACCTGCACCGTGCAGCCGGCTTCCTTCATCAGGCGGGCCGCCCGGGCCATCACCTGGGCAGGCACATCGGTGCCCACCAGCATCACCCGGTCGCCGGAGGAGATGCGGGCATCCTCCGCCAGCTTTTTCAGCTGATGTACCGGTACGCCGCACACACGGCTGTTAAACCACTTCTGCAGTGCCTTGCCCGCGGGCTTTTCCACCAGATAGGTCACCAGCACCGCCGCCAACACAGACAGCCCGAAAGACAGGAACGTGTACTGGTACTTCCACGGCACCTCCCCCGCCTGATTGGGCATATCGCTGACAGAGGCCGGAATGCCCAGCCGCCGCAGATGCACACACAGGGTTTGGTGGATGAGGTAATAGTTCATGCTGATGGAGGACAGGAAGGTCATCACGCGGTTGCCCATCAGCCAGCGGATAGGCCTGATGGTAAAGGGCAGCGCAATCAGGATGCCGCCCAGCATCAGCGCGAAGGGCGCACGGCGAATCATCTGCCCGCGCTGAATCAGCACGTGATCCCCCGCGGCTGCCTGATGGCGAAGCAGCGTGGGAATCATCCACAAACACAGCGCCAGCAGTGCCGTTGATGCGCAGGTGATGAGGATGCGCTCTTTCCTGTCCAATTCTGCCGCTTCCAGCTTCACATAGACCATGGCCAGCGCCATGCCCAGGGCATACACATCCAGAAATGCGGGGACCTGATTGAGCACCATGTTGTAGTCATGCAGCGCCCAGGCGCACCAGCCGCGCCATGCCCATGCCGCCGCCGTCATCATCGTCAGCACCGCGCCGGGCTTTTTCACCGCCGCCCGCGCCACAAAGGGGAAAATCAGGTACATCTGCAGCTCGATGGCCAGCGTCCAGTAGGAAGCGCCCAAGGGAGACTGGATGTAGGTGGCGCGGTCCATGGTGAAGGTGAAGGTGTAGTGGGTGAACAAATCCTGCACCATAAACTGCGGGGAGCCGTACAGCCCGAAGGGCAGCGCCACCACAAAAAGCACCACGGTGATGATGAACCAGTAGCTGGGCACAATGCGGCAGACACGCTTTTGGTAAAATTCTCTTGTATCCGGCAGCAGTCCTCCGTCCCGCCGGGCTCTTGCCCAGGGCAGGAACAGCAGAAAGCCGCTGAGGAGAATGGTGCCATCCACATGGATATAACCGCTGCGGACAAGGAAATCCAGCGAGGTATGGCCAATGTAGGGTGTCCACCAGCTTTGCTGCCAGATGTGGAACCAGCTGACCAGAAAGACCAAAATCACCCGAAAGCCGTCCAGCTCCGGGATGCGGCTTGTTTTCTTCATTTGCTTTCGCCGCCTTCTTCATCCACCACGGTAAAATCGGCGGGTGCTTCCGTTACCGGAGCAGGAGTCTCCTGTTCGGGGGCGGGCGCTTCCGTGCGGGTCAGACGAAGCGTACCCTTGCCATCGGGGCGGGTATCGCGCAGCGTCAGAGCGGTGTCATCCAGCCGGTTGATGCGGTGGGTAGCCGCCATGTCGCCCTCGCCCGATGCTGTCATCAGCGTCCGGTCATCCACAGAAAAGCGGAAGGTCTCGCCGGCGATGTCGCAGGTACCGTCCTCCCGGAAGACAGCTGTCTGGCCATCCTCGGTCTGCCAGCTGCCCAAAATTTTGTAGCAGCTGCGGTTCAGCGCATCTGCGGCGCGGCGTTCAGCCGCATCGCGGCGTTCATCTGCTGCAGCGCGGTAGTAGGGCAGTGCCTCCCAGACCTTGCCCTCACCGAAGAGTGCTTCGGCCCGCTCCACATTGGCGCGGCTATACAGCTGATGCAGCACCGCGTATTTTTCCGGCACCCGGGTCATGTCCAGATTGTTCATCACCAGCAGTGCCAGCTGGGTTTCGCCGTTGTCAAGAGCGCTCTGCACGGTCTGCACCGCCTGTGCGTAGTAATCATCGTAGATTGCCTCGGCCTTTTGGGCGGCTTCCTCATCATCCCCTGCCAGCTGATAGTACCCGGCGGCCTTCAGCTTCTGTCCTGCCGCCTCAGCTTCCTCGCCCAGCTGACGGTACAGCTGACCGCCCTGCTGTGCCGCATCACCATGGCCGGAAAGGGTCATGAACAGCGCGGCGGCTTCCTCGGTTCTGCCTTCCCCGGCCAGTTTGGCGGCAAGGGCATAGTCGCAGTCCAGCATGCGGTCACGGGCATCCTTGTAGCGGCCCAGCTGCTCAAACACAGCCCGGGCGGCCTCCGCTTCGCCCTGCTCCAGCAGGATTTCCGCCTGCACATAGCGGCACTGCTTCAGCCGGTCTGCGCTGTCCTTGTAGCTGCCCAGCAGCTCAAACTCTGCGGCGGCACCGGCCCAGTCCTCGTTGTTCATCAGCTGCAGACCCAGATTGTACCGGGCCATGCGCAGGTTCTTTTTGGCATCCTCATAGGTGCCCAGCTGGCTGTAAAGCGCCACAGCGCTGGCATAATCGCCGTTTTCGGCCAGCTGACCGGCATAGCCGTACTTGGCCTTCTGCAGCAGCACGGCGCTGTCCTCGTAGGTGATGACAGCCTCAAAGCCCTGCACGGCTTTGGCGTAATCCCCCTGCTCCAGCACCTCCTTGGCAGGCTCATAGATGCAGCGCTGCTGAAGAGCCACGTTGTCAAGGTAGTCTGCGGGCAGAGTCACCAAAAAGCGCAGAGCAAGGTCGTATTCCTTGTCCTTCACCGCTTCTTCGGCTGTGCGGTAGGCGGCATCGGCGTACTTTTCACTGCTGTCGCGATAGCCGGTGATGCGGCCGAACAGCTCGGCGGCGGTCAGCAGATCACCGTTGGCGTAGGCTTCATCCGCCGGGATGTACAGGCACTCCTTCGCCTGCTCTGCGGCATCCTGCTCGTCACCGGCGGCAAAGAAGGCGTCACCGGCGGCGGCATAATCCCCGGCTGCCCGAAGGGCCGTGCCCTTGGCGTACCATGCCTTCTTCAGCAGTGCCTGTGCCTCGGGCAAATCGGGCAGTTCCTTCGTCAGAGCGATGGCGGATTCATAATCGCCGCCGGCAAGCAGCGCTTCCGCCTTGCGCAGGTCGCACTGCTGTACCATATCGGCGGCACCCTCCACCGTGAGGGATGCAAACACCGCCCGTGCTTCATCAAATTTGCCTTCAGCCAGCAGCTCCTCGCCATCGGCGAAGCGGCACTTTTCCAGCTGCACTGCGGCATCCTTGTAGCCCTCTGATGCCAGCGCCTGATACACATCCTCCGCACCGGCGCGGTCATGGGCGGCCATCAGTCCGGCACGGCGGTAATCCGCTTCAAGGGCGTTGTCAGCTGCGTCCTTGTAATCCGCCATGGCGGAGAAGGTCTCCCGGGCGGCAAGCAGCCGGGCTTCATCGCCGCTGTCCAGCTGGGTCAGGGCATGGCTGTAGGCACAGTCCTGTCCCAGAGCGGCGGCATCCTTATAATCACCCATGGCGGCAAAGGCGCGATGTGCCGCCTCGTAGCTGCCGCTTTCCATCTGGCTGACGGCGTTCTGATACCGCAGATACGGCACCAGATGGAACACACTGCCGTAGGCCAGCACACCGGCGGCCAGCACCGTGCCGGTGACAGCCATGACCTTGCGGCGCTTTTTGCGCTTGCGGTTGTATTCCTGCTCCCGCTGCAGCTGCAGGCGGGAATTGTCCTCGCGCACGGCACGGGCCTTCAGCTCAAACTGCTTCAGGTGCTGATTGACCTGCTTTTCCACATTGGCCCTGCAATAGGTGGAAAACACCTTCTTCTTGCTTTGGCGGCAGCGGGCGCAGACGGCTTCCTCCTTGCCGTTGGGGCGGCCGCACACGCACAGCCACACATTCTCCTGCTCCTCGGGGAAGCCCGCGGCGTTGGGTCCGGCCACAAAGCGAAGCTGCTCCAGACTGCGGCTGTTGGGCAGTGCGTTGGAGCGGTACTCGGTCATGCTGTCACGGCCCCGGCGCCACACGGCATTGCTGTCAAACCACACCTTGTCGGGGATGACCTCCACCGCAGGAAGGCTTTCCTTCATCTCGCAGGGAACCTTCAGGCTGAAGGCCGTACCCGGGCGGCCATCCAGATCATGGGCGCGGTGAACCACCCGCTCGGCGTGTTCACCCTCCTTGTCGGAAAAAACGGCACAGACCTCCACCGAGTTGATAAAGTGGTCGGTGAGGTTATACAGCGTGACGGTGAGGTACGGCTTGCCCTCCCCGGGCAGCTCCGTTTTCCACACCTCCGCCGGACAGGTCAAATCAATCCGCATTCTGTCATCTCCCTTCGGGGGATTATTGAAAAGCCCCGCCCATTAACAGGCAGGGCTTGTAACGTACAGGCTTTGCTTCGCCGGAGGTCAGTCTGCGTAGTACAGCATGGCTTCCTTCAGGCTGAGCATATCAAAGTACAGGTGCAGGACCACCGTGCGGCCTTCGTCGGTCTTCATGGCGTAGTACACCTGAGCGGTGGCATTGTCGGAATAGAAGGCGATGCCATAGGGCGCGTTCACGCCGTCGCCGTAGAGAATCTGGCTTTCGCCGTTGTACTCGCCCTCGCCGCCGCGGAAGCGGTCCATCACGCTGGCAAGGCTGTCTCCCACGCGGATGGCGCGGGGACCCTCGATGCCGTCCATGTCGATATCAAACACAGCCAGCACGGGGTTGGCCTTGTCGGCATCGTAGATGTAGGTCATGTAGAATGAGGGGAACTCCATGCTGCGCAGGTAGCCGCCGTTGTCATCATCCAGCCAGCGGTCCTCCAGGGGCTCGCCGAACTTTTCGATGGCCTCCTCAGGGGTTACGAACAGGAAATCGATGCCGGCAAAAATCAGGTCATCCCGTTCAAAGGGCTCCATGGTCAGGCCGGTGGGGTCGGAGGGCATGCGGGAATAGCCGTGGGTATCGGCCACCTGCTGCACCTCGCTGACCATGGCCAGCACCTCGTTGGCGGTGATTTTGCTGTCCAGCCCGTAGGCACGGATGGCCGCCACGGTGTTTTCCTGCAGGGTATAAATCAGGCCGGTATCGGTGTAGGTGCCGTCGGGCAGCTGGGTGCAAACCGCATACTGGATGGTCTGCAGCCGCTGGCCGTCCCGCTGCACCCAGCCCCACATGGCATCATCGGGCATGGTGTTGGAGACATACAGCGCCGCAAAGCCGCGGTCACCGTCCAGCTCCGGGTTTTCGTTATAGTAGGCCGCCATCACATCATCCGCGGTGGCATTGATTTTAATGCCACGGACATCGGCGGTATCTTCGTCAAGAATCAGCACGCTCTTGACCACGGTTTCCTCAGTCATGGCAGGGCGATCGAGGTAGAAGGTGGCAAAATCGTACACCAGCATATAGCCGTCCTCGGTCACCGCCTCGGGATCGTTGGGATCGCTCAGGGGCTCGGCGGACAGCGCGCGGGTCTTCAGGGACTGCACCCAGTCGGTAATTTCCTCCCAGCTGAGGGCTTCCTTTTCGCTCTCCTCTGCGCACACGGGCAGCAGGGTCATCAGCAGGCAGGCGGCAAGAATGGTACAAATGACTTTTTTCAGCATAACAAGGTCCCTTCCCTCCGCGTTCGGCGCGGACCGATATTCATCCACTTTCAGTGTAACACAATTTTAATAATTTGTATATAGCTGAAACAATTTAACCAGTGTAAAATAAATAGGAAATAACAAAAGTTCTCTCGGTACTGAAAGCAGAATAACATTTACAGATATGTTGATAAATGAAATAAAAACCAATATAATATGAATACCGATAGAAATCAAATTGCTCATCATAATTGATGGAGGGAGTTGCAAGAAATGAGTTATTGCTCCGAATTATCGTTTGCCAGCGGATATTACACTATACACAATGGAATTGTTACATTTAAAGAAGGCACCGACGAAGAGCTTAAAAAGAAGTTTTGGGAAGTATGGAAAGAATTGCGGCCGAAAATCATTGCTTTGTAGAAGAGCGGAAGGTTTTTGGGCAAGTATCCTAAGCTGCCGATAGAAGACGAAGACCCAAACAGACATCAGTATGAATAAACCGCGGTTTCAGGCTTTTGGGCTGTGTTATGTCAAAGCATTACAATCAGTGCATCGTTCAAGAAAGAAGTAACCTTGCGCCTCCTTGACAACCCACCCCGCCCGCGGTATACTTTCCCTATCCCATCGGATGAAGACGAACATGCCTGCCCGGCCCGGCCGCCAAAGAGAGATACGCCTTGGCTGAAAGCGTATTGCGGAAGCCCTGCGGGATACCATCGTCCGACGGTCGGGCGTTTCATGCGCGATACAGCATGTCAAGTGGTTGAGGATGGCCCGTGGTCATCCATCAAAACAAGCAGGGTGGAACCGCGGATGCGTTTTATCAGCATTCGTCCCGGCAGCAGGCGGGACGGGTGCTTTTTCTATTATCCGGAAAAGCCCGGCCCCAGACATTTTTCCACAATGTAAGGAGGAACAACCCATGAAAATCATCTACAACGACGGTCATGCCGCAGAGTGTCCCCAGGAGGACGAGCTGCATGTCATCCGCCACACGGCTGCCCACATTCTGGCTCAGGCCGTGAAGCACCTGTACCCCGATGCCCACTTCGCCTATGGCCCCGCCACCGAGAAGGGCTTCCACTACGACATCGATCTGGGTGATGTGAAGCTGAGCGATGAGGACCTGCCCGCCATCGAAAAGGAAATGGCCGCCATCATCAAGCAGAACCTGCCCATCAAGCCCTATGCCCTCAGCCGCGAGGAAGCCATCAAGATGATGGAGGAGAAGGGCGAAAGCTACAAGGTGGAGCACATCGGCGACCTGGCCGAGGATGTGACCCTTACCTTCTATCAGCAGGGTGATTACACCGACATGTGCGTCGGCCCCCACCTGTGCTACACCAAGGCCCTGAAGGCCTTTAAGCTGACCGGCATTTCCGGCGCCTACTGGAAGAACAATGCCGAAAACAAGATGCTCACCCGCATCTCCGGCGTGGCCTTTGCCACCAAGGAGGAGCTGGCCGAGTATGAAAAGATGATGGAAGAGGCCCGTCAGCGCGACCACCGCAAGATTGGCAAGGACATGCAGCTGTTCATGACCGACAACCTCATCGGCCGCGGCCTGCCCATGTTCCTGCCCAAGGGCTACACCATCTGGCAGGAGCTGGAGAACTACATCAAGGACAAGGAACGCCGCCTGGGCTATCTGCACGTCATGACCCCCTGCGTGGGCACCGTGGACCTGTACCGCACCTCCGGCCACTGGGATCACTACAAGGACAACATGTTCCCCGCTATGGAGGTGGAAGGTGAGTCCTTCGTGCTGCGCCCCATGAACTGCCCCCATCACATGATGATTTACGCCAACCGTCCCCGCTCCTACCGTCAGCTGCCCCTGCGCATCGGCGAAATCGCCCACGATTTCCGCTTCGAGGCCTCCGGCACCCTGAAGGGCATCGAGCGCGGCCGTCACTTCTGCCAGAACGACGCCCACCTGTTCGTAACCCCCGAGCAGATTAAGGACGAGGTTGCCGGCGTGGTGGACCTGATTTTCGACGTATACAAGGATTTCGGCATCACCGACTACCGCTGCGTGCTGTCCCTGCGCGATCCTGCCGATACCAAGAAGTATCATCAGGATGACGAAATGTGGAACACCGCCGAGGAAGCCCTGCGTCAGGTGCTCAACGAGCTGGGCATCGACTACACCGAGGAAATCGGCGAAGCCGCCTTCTACGGCCCCAAGCTGGACGTGAATGTAAAGCCCGCCGTGGGCGCAGAGTACACCCTGTCCACCTGCCAGCTGGACTTCTGCCTGCCCGCCAAGTTCCAGCTGACCTACATCGACAAGGACGGCTCCTCCAAGACCCCCGTGGTGCTGCACCGCGCCATCCTGGGCAGTCTGGACCGCTTCATGGCCTACATGATTGAGGAAACCAAGGGCAACTTCCCCCTGTGGCTGGCTCCGCTGCAGGTGAAGGTGCTGCCTGTTTCCGAAAAGAGCCTGGAGTATGCCGACGAGGTTAACGAAAAGCTGCTGGATGCCGGCATCCGCGCCGAGCTGGACACCTCCAACGAGAAGATTGGCTACAAGATTCGCGCCGCCCGTCAGGAGGACCGCGTGCCCTACATGCTGATTATCGGCGAGCAGGAGGTCACCGGCAAGACCGTTTCCGTCCGCAGCCGCAAGACCGACACCACCGAGAGCATGACCGTGGACGAGCTGATTGCCAAGCTGAAGGACGAAATCGCCTCCAGAAAGTAATGGCATAAAAATGCACAAAATCCCCCGGGTTTCCGCACAGCAAGCCTGCCAGCGGTGACCCGGGGGTGTTTTTATCAGGTGGATTCCAGCAGCCAGTCAATGACATTTTTGACCCGGATGCCGTTGTAATTTCCGGCAGTCAGCCGGTCAGCCGTCAGGACCAGCTTTTCATAGCTGTCCCGGATGAGCGTCAGGGGCCGCATCTACCGCGCAAAGGTCTCTTCGCTTGTCATGTCCGCGGTCACCTGAATATACAGATATTCGCCCTGCTTTTGGGCAACAAAGTCGACCTATGTATTGCCAACCTTGCCGATGGAGACCTTATAGCCCCGGCGAAGCAGCTCAAAATACACCACATTTTCAACAGAAAAACCAAAGTCATATTGCTTGCGGGGCAGGATGTGATTTCGCAATCCCAGGTCCACCATGTACATCTTTCGCCCGATTTTCAGCAGCTGCTTGCCCACAATGTCAAACCGCTCTGCGGGATAAAAGATGAAGGATTCCGTCAGCGCCTCCACGTAATCATCCACTGTATTGGGGGAAATCTTCCGGCCGCCGGAAACAAGGTAATCCGTAATGCTCTTGACCGATACCGGGCTGCCCACCACGCTGGCCAGATACCGGGCGATATTTTTCAGCAGCGCAATGTCCGTAATCTTTCTCTGGGCCGTTTCGCTTTCCCGGCGCAGCTGCCTGTCTTCTATATCCTTCACGATGACGGTATTGTAGATGCCCTACAAATAGGTCTCCACCTTGTCTGCGGTGCGCTCCATCTGTGCCACATAGGGCATTGCACCGTATTGAAGGTATTCCGCAAAGCCGCGCTCCGGGTCAAGCCCTGTCAGGGACAGGTATTCCTTCAGGGACAGGGGCAGCATCCGGATTTCCACATACCGTCCGGTCAAAAGCGTTGCCAAATCGCCGGAGAGCATATAAGCATTGGAGCCGGTGATATACAAATCCACCCCCGGCTTTACATACAGGCTGTCCACAACCTTTTCAAAGGATGCCACCTTCTGCACTTCATCCAGAAAAATATAGGTGGTTTTCCCTTCTGCCAGATGCTCCTTCAGATAGGCATACAGCGCGTGGTAGTCGAGGAGATGCTCATATTCCAGTTCCTCAAAATTGATATAGACCAGCTGCTCTTCCGCGGCACCCTGGGCCCGCAGCTTTTCCCGGAATTGCGCCAACAGTGTGGATTTGCCGCAGCGGCGGATTCCCGTCACCACCTTAATCACCTGCTCATCCTTCCACTGCAGCAGCTTGTCCAGATATTCCTTCCGTTCAACCACGCGTATCACCGCCTTAGATTCGATACTGTTATTATATGGCACGATTTCTCTTCCGTCAACAAAATTCCCGTTTCGGAATATTTCCCCATATTATTGCAAAACAATTCCCATTTCGGAATTCTTTTTCACTTTTCACATAAAATATTCCCGTTTTGGAATTCTTTTCATACAAAAAGGGCTGTGAAATGTTCATCACAGCCCTTATAACAACCTCATCCGGTGCGGAGAAGGCAGGCAATCTTACTTGTTTCCCCCAAGCAAGCCGCCCAGCAGCTCGCCGAGGCCGTTTTCCACCAGCCCGGAGAGTACATCGGGTTCTTCGCCCTTCAGCAGGGAGATGACCTTCTTCTTCGTGTCGCTGTCGGCGGCGCGGTACAGCTCCACCATCTTCTTTTCCGTTGCGGTCACCTTCATGGAGGTATTGGCGTTGGCCGGGGTCTTGGGCTTGGTGTCT
>JAUNDF010000088.1 GCA_030526225.1 Clostridia bacterium | reverse complement strand
TATTCCCACGGAAAAGGGCATGACCTGTGTGGTTGACTGCGGCGCCAATGTGGACTGCAAGCCCGATTATCTGGTGCAGTTCGGCGTGATGGGCGATGCGTACATGAAGGGCGTAATGGGTCTCAAGAACCCCCGCGTGGGTCTGGTGAACATCGGCGCCGAGGAGCACAAGGGCAACAAGCTGGCCCTTGATACCTACCCGAAGATGAAGACCGCGCCCTACAACTTTGTGGGCAACGTGGAGGCCCGCGACATCACCGCCGATGTGGCCGATGTGCTGGTGGCCGACGGCTTCTCCGGCAACCTGATTCTCAAGTTCATGGAGGGTCTGGCCGGTACGCTGCTGGGCATCATCAAAAAGGAAATGCTGGCGGATTTCCGCTGCAAGATGGGCGCATTGCTGGCCAAGCCTGCCTTTAAGCGGGTGAAGAAGCTGATGGACTACACCGAGGTGGGCGGCGCGCCCCTGCTGGGTGTACAGGGCGCTGTGGTCAAGGCCCACGGCTCCTCCAACGGCCATGCCATCTCCTGCGCCATCGGTCAGTGCATCAAAATGATTGACGGCAATGTGGTGGATATCATCGCAGACGGCGTGAAGCAGCTGAATCCGGAAGCGTAATTTTTCTCCCCCGACCGGGCAACAATACGGGTACCCGCTCGGGGGATTTTTATGCCCCGGGCTGCAGGATTTCATTTGCGAATCCTGCCGAAAAATGATATAATATCCCCAGCGTATGCGGATGGTGCTCCGCATGCAAAAAAGAGGAGGAAACAACATGGCTGTTTACAAGCGTGTTTTGCTGAAGCTGAGCGGCGAGGCGCTGAAAAGCGGTGCCGACCTGTTCGATTTTGTGTTGGTCAACCGGGCTGCGGAAACCATCCGGGCCATGCATAACATGGGTACGGAAATCGGCATCGTCATCGGTGCGGGCAATATCTGGCGCGGCCGTCAGGGCCCTGCCGCCAACATGGATGCCGTAACCGCCGACCAGATGGGTATGCTGGGCACGGTCATCAACTGCCTGTGCATGGCCGATGCCCTGCGTCAGGCGGGCCTGGATGCGGTGGTGATGTCCGCGGTGGATATGGACCGCTTTGCCGAGCCCTTCAACGCCATGAAGGCGCGCCGCTATCTGACCGAGGGCCGGGTGGTGCTGTTTGCCGCCGGCAGCGGCAATCCCTTCTTCTCCACGGATACCGCCGTGGCTCTGCGCGCCATTGAAATGCAGGTGGATGCGGTGCTGATGGCCAAGAACATCGACGGCGTATACACCGCCGACCCCAACAAGGACCCCAGCGCCACCCTGATTAAGGACATCACCTACGCCGATGCACTGGCAAAGGGCCTGAAGGTGATGGATGCCGCCGCCTTTGCCCTGTGCGCTGAAAACAAGGTGCCCATGGTGCGCGTATTCGGTCTGGATGAGCCGGAAAACCTCATCCGCGTGCTGGAGGGCAGCGACATCGGCACCTTTGTGCATCCTTAAGGATTTTCCGCGAAGTGAATATTGAAAATCGCGCCAAAAACAGGTACAATAGATTGAAAGAAATCCCACAGGAGGGTAAACACTTATGACGATTAAAGAGATTCTCGATACCGCCAAAACCAAGATGGCCAAGAGCTGCAACGTGTATGCCGATGAAATGGCCACCGTTCGTGCAGGCCGTGCCGATTCCCGCGTGCTGGACCGCATCACCGTGGATTACTGGGGAACCCCCACCCCCATCAATCAGGTGGGCAACATTTCTTCCCCCGAACCCCGCATGCTGGTCATCAACCCCTGGGAAGCTTCCATGATCAAGCCCATCGAGAAGGCCATCCAGACCAGCGATCTGGGTCTGAACCCCTCCAATGACGGCAAGGTCATCCGCCTGATTTTCCCCGAGCTGAACGAGGAGCGCCGCAAGGACCTGACCAAGGTTGTGCGCAAGGCTGCCGAGGAAGCAAAGGTCAACGTGCGCAACATCCGCCGCGATGCCATCGACCACGTGAAGAAGCTGAAAAAGGACAGCGAAATCACCGAGGACGAGCAGCACAAGGCTGAAGAGGATCTGCAGAAGATCACCGACAAGGCCATCAAGGATGTGGATGCCATCTGCACCGCCAAGGAAAAGGAGATCATGGAAATTTGATGTTCTCCCCTGATGCCTTGCTGGGTCTGCCCCTGGACAGGGCCGAGCAGATGCTGGAGGCCTGCGGGGTGAAGATGGAAATCATCACCTCCCGGGCACCCAGAACAGAGCGTACCGGCGGGACCCCCCGCGTGGTGCGCGTACAGGACGGTGCTGTGACGGTCTGTGATTTTCCCGACGGCGTACCGACCCGCTCCGCTGATTGAGAACACTGACAATGCGCACTCCGCTGGGGGTTGCGCATTTTTTTGAGAAAGAAACGGGAGGTCTCACCCATGGCTGAAGCCAACAAATCCACCAGAACAAGGGACGATTTCGAGCGCCTGCCCCGGCACGTGGCCATCATTATGGACGGCAACGGCCGCTGGGCCAAAAAGCACAAGCTGGCAGTGGCCCGCGGCCATCGTCAGGGCACGGAAACCCTGCGGGAAATCATCCGCCACACCGATGATCTGGGCATCGAGGCACTGAGCGTGTACGCCTTCTCCACCGAAAACTGGAACCGCTCCCCGGAAGAGGTGGCCGCGCTGATGCAGCTGATTCTGGATTTCTTTGCCTCCGAAATCGATGAGCTGGAGCGCAAGAATGTGCGCATCCTGATTCTGGGCGACAAGAGCCGCCTGCCGGAAAAACAGCGGGAGACCATCATCGAGGCAGAGCGCAGAACAGCCGGCAACACCGGCTTGCACCTGAACATTGCTCTCAACTACGGCGGCCGGGACGAGCTGGTCCGCTGCGCCAGAGAGCTGGCTGAAATGGTGAAGGCCGGGGAGCTGCAAGCAGAGGACATCAACGAGCAGACCATCTCCGACCATCTGTACACCCGCGGTCAGCCGGATGTGGACCTGCTCATCCGCACCAGCGGCGAAATGCGCCTGAGCAACTTCCTGCTCTACCAGTGCGCCTACGCGGAGTTCCTGTTCCCCGAGGTGCTGTGGCCCGATTTCACCGTCCACGATTATGACGACGCCCTGCTGGCCTTCGGCGGCCGCGAGCGCCGGTTCGGAAAGCGGCTGAGCTGATAACTCCCTCAGTCGCTTCGCGACAGCTCCCTCGGAGAGGGAGCCTTGGTCCGCGTCCCTGACCTCCCTCCCCGAGAGAGGTGGCTGAGCGCAGCGAAGACGGAAGGAGTCCCTCAGAAAAGGGTTCATGTCCAGTTCAAGTTTGTTGCGTATGCTTTCCCCATGCAGGGCTTCTACCGCTGCGACGGCGCGGAAGAGCAGCTTCCTGCGCCAATCCAAGCCTAAGGAAGGAACCACCCATGACACAACGTATCATTACCGCGCTCGGATTAATTTGTATTCTGCTTGTGCTGATGTACCTGGGCGGTGCTGTATTAAGCATCGTAGCCATTGCCTGCACCTTTGTGGCCATGTATGAGGAGTTCCGCGCCCTGAAGGGTGCCGGACACCGCATCATCACCTGGCCCACCTGGGCAGGCACCGTGGCTGCCGCTCTGGTGATGCTGTTTTCCGGCGTGAAGATTATTGTGCCCATGCTGGCCTTTGTCTCCGTCATCACGCTGATTCTGGTGGTGTATCGCCGGGAGCCGAAGCTGGAGGACTGCCTGTTCAGTCTGGTGCCGCTGTTTACCGTGGCCCTGCCCGGCCTGTGTCTGGTCAACATCGCGCTCACCCAGCCCCAGCCCCTGCAAATCACACTGCTGGCGCTGGTGTTCTCCGTGCCGGTCATCTGCGACACGGCGGCCTTCTTTGTTGGCCGCGCCGTCGGTGGACCCAAGCTGTGCCCGGCTGTATCCCCCAACAAAACCATTTCCGGTGCCATCGGCGGCATGGTGGGCGCACTGGCGGCGGCCATCATCACCGGCGCGGTGGCGCACTGGCTCTGCCCGGCTGATATCGCAGCCGCACTGCCCGCATGGTGGGAGTTTGCGCTCATCGGTCTGGCCGGCGGCATCTTCAGCCAGATGGGCGACCTGTTTGCCTCCATGGTCAAGCGCCATTGCGGCATCAAGGACTTCAGCAATATTTTCCCCGGCCACGGCGGCATGCTGGACCGCGGCGACAGCATCTTCTTTATGGCGGTGCTGGTGTACTGCATCCGGCTGATGACGGCCTGACACCAATTGACGATTGACGCGGAGGGCATATTGTATGCGCACGATTTCCATTCTCGGTTCCACCGGCTCCATCGGTACTCAGGCACTGGCGCTGTGCCGCCTGCACCCGGAGGAGTTCCGGGTCAAGGCACTGACCGCCCATGCCAACAGCAAACTGCTGTTTGAGCAGGTGCGGGAATTCCAGCCGGAGATGGCCGGTCTCACTAAGCCCATCCCCATGGAGGATATCCCGCAGGATCTGCGCCATGTGAAGTGGGTCATGGGCAAGGAGGCCCTCCATGCCGCGGCCGCAGAGGTCCCCTGCGACATGGTGCTGGTCAGCGTGGTGGGCATTGCCGGATTGCAGAGCGTGATGGATGCCATCCACGCCGGACGCACGGTGCTGCTTGCCAACAAGGAGGCCCTTGTCACCGGCGGCCATCTGGTGATGGATGCGGCAAAGAAAATGGGCAAGCCCATGCTGCCCGTGGACAGCGAGCACAGCGCCATCTTCCAGTGTCTGGAGGGCGCAAAGGGCAATAGGCCCTCCAGGCTGATTCTCACCGCCTCCGGCGGCCCCTTCCGAACATGGACAAAGGAGCAGATGGAAGGCGCCACCCGGGCGCAGGCACTCAATCACCCCAACTGGAGCATGGGCGCAAAGATTACCATCGACTCCGCCAGTATGTTCAACAAGGCGCTGGAAATGATTGAAGCCCGCTGGCTGTTTGACATGCCCCCGGAAAAGATTCAGGTCACCGTGCACCCCCAGAGCATCATCCACTCCGCGGTGGAATTTGATGACGGTGCCGTCATTGCCCAGCTGGGTGTGCCCGATATGCGGGTGCCCATCCAGTATGCCATGGCATACCCCCACCGCCTGCCCACGGGCTGTCAGCCCCTGGACCTGTTTGCCCTCAGCGGCCTCACCTTTGAAAAGGGCGACCCGGAGCGCTTCCCGGCATTGCGGCTGGCAGTTGAATGCATGAACGCCGGCGGCGCGGCCTGCACCGTCCTCAACGGTGCCAATGAGGCGGCAGTGGCAGCCTTCCTGAAGGACGAAATCCCCTTCGGCGCCATCAACCGGCTGGTAGAGGGTGCCATTGACCGGCTGGCCGGACTGCCCGCCAACAATCTGGAGGACATCTTCCACGCCGATGCCGAGGCCCGCCGTGTGGTGGCAGAGCTGCTGGCAAAGTAATACCCGGGCAATGCCCCCTGAAAGAAGAGCATCTATGACATTATTGCTTGCAATCCTGATGATCGGCATTCTGGTCATCGTCCACGAATGGGGCCACTTTGCCGCATCCCGGCTGCTGGGCATTCCGGTGATGGAATTCAGCATGGGCATGGGCCCGAAGCTGTGGCAGAAAAAGGGAAAGCACGGCACGCAGTACACCCTGCGGCTGATTCCCTTCGGCGGCTACTGCGCCTACTATGCCGATGAAGCGGAGGACGGCGCCGGCACGCCCCGAAGCTATTACAGCCAGAAGGCATGGAAGCGGCTGGTCGCCTCCCTGATGGGCCCGGTGATGAATTTCCTGTTGGCCTTTCTGGTGGCGGCGCTGTTCCTGTGGATTGGCGGTGTGCGCCAGCCCACGGGCTACACCCCCTATATTGTGGAGGTGGAGGGTGCCGGCCCTGCCTACTTTGCCGGACTGAAGGACGGCGACCTGATTGTCTCCATCAACAGCACCAATCTGGAAAACCGGCAGGATGATGTGATGAGCGGCGTGATTGCCTCCTACGGCGAAACAGGGGAGCCTCTGCAGGTGACTGTCCGCCGGGGCGATGAGCTGCTGGAGAAATCCGTCACCCCGTTTTATGATGAACAGCTTCAGCGCTATCGCATGGGCATCACCACCGGCGGCGTGTACAGCTGGGAAACGGCCCGCGTTTCCTTCGGGGAAAGCATCACCCTGGCGGCCAACGCCTGCTGGAACGCCGGTACGCTGATTCTCACCACCCTCCGCGATCTGGTCACCACGGGCAAGGGTGCCGAATCCGCCATGGGTCCGGTGGGCACCGTGGGGGCCATCAACAGCCAGATTCAAACAGGCGGCGCGGAATCCTTCTTCAACCTGCTGGTGGTGCTGTCCATCAATCTCGGCATCTTTAACCTGCTGCCCATCCCCGGGCTGGACGGCTCCAAGGCGCTGTTCCTGCTCATTGAAATTATCAGGCGCAAGCCCATCGACCCCGAAAAGGAGGCGCGGGTGCATCTGTTCGGCTATATCCTGCTGCTGGGCCTGATGCTTTTCCTCACCTTCTCGGATGTGATGCGGCTGATGAAGTAACAACCAACTGACTGCAAAGGAGATAACAGCGATGAATCTGACCCGCGAAGTATCCGTCGGGAATCTGAAGCTCGGCGGTGAAAACCCCATTTGGGTACAATCCATGACCAACACCGATACCCGCGATACCGAGGCCACCCTGGCGCAGATTCGTCAGCTGGCCGATGCGGGCTGTGACATCGTCCGCGTGAGCGTATATGACGAGGCATGCGCCAAGGCGGTGCGCACGCTGGTGGACGGCAGCCCTGTGCCGCTGGTGGCAGACATCCACTTTGACCACCGGCTTGCGGTGATGGCCGCAGAAAACGGCATCGCCAAGCTGCGCATCAACCCCGGCAACGTGGGCGGCGAGCAGAATGTGCGCACCGTGGCCGACTGCGCCAAGGCCCACCACATCCCGATTCGCATCGGCGTGAATAGCGGCTCTGTGGAGAAGGACATCCTCCGCCGCTTCGGCGGCCCCACCGCCGAGGGCATGGTGAAAAGCGCCCTGACCCACGCCCGCATGCTGGAAAAGGCCGGCTTTGAGGACATTGTGCTGTCCATGAAGGCCAGCGATGTGCGCCTGAACATCGAAACCTATGAGCTGGCGGCGCAGAAGTGCTCCTACCCCCTGCATGTAGGCGTAACGGAGGCAGGCCTGCCCGGTCAGGGCACCATCAAGAGCGCCATCGGCATCGGCGCATTGCTGGCCCGGGGCATCGGCAACACCATCCGCGTCAGCCTGTCCGGCAGTCCCATCCCCGAGGGCAAGGCCGCATGGGACATCCTGCGCGCGCTGAACATCCGTACCCAGGGCGTACAGCTGGTTTCCTGCCCCACCTGCGGCCGCACCAGCATTGACGTGGCCGGCATCGGCAAGCGCGTGGAGGAGGAGCTGCGGGACATCACTGTCCCCATGAAGGTGGCCGTGATGGGCTGCGTGGTCAACGGACCCGGCGAGGCCCGCGAGGCCGATGTGGGCATTGCCGGCGGCGGCAACGGCGTGGGCGCCCTGTTTATCAAGGGTCAGGAGCCGGTGAAAGTAGAGGGCAACCTGGGCGATATCCTCATTGCCAAGGTGCGCGAGCTGGCGGCCGCCAAAACGGCAGAATAATCATCCGGCAGGGAAGCACTCCCGCCGCATGCCCCCGACGACCTCGGGGGCTTTTCAACAACAGCAGAAGATCGCCGCACCGGCGATTGGACGGAGTCATTTTGCATGAGCTATGAAGACCTGTTAAGCAAAATCTACGCGGAGCTGCCGCAGCTGAAGGGGCAGCTTTCCTCGCCCACGGTGGTGTACATCCAGCAGCAGAACAAGGCGTATATCACCTTCCAGAGCAAGGTGCTGGTGGAGGAGAAATCCTTCCTGATGATGGAGCGCATCCTCCGCTCGGCCTTTGCCGCCTTTCCCGTATCCCTGCGGGTGGTCAGCCCTGCGCTGAAGGATGACTTTCTGGAGCATATCGACCGGTACCGGCAGGTGCTGGTGGATTTTCTGTGCCGCAATTACCCGGCCTCTGTCAGTTGGGCGGACAGCATCACCTGGCACAGCGAGGGCGACCGGGTGATCCTGACCTTCCCCGATGAGTTCAGTATGAACTTTATGGGCCGGGAGAACATTGCCGGCCGGCTTCGTCAGGCCATTATGGATATCTTCACCGCCGAGGTCAAGGTGGAGCTGACCGTGGCCGGCAATCAGGAG
>JAUNDF010000087.1 GCA_030526225.1 Clostridia bacterium | reverse complement strand
CCCTGGAAGTAGATATCGCTGTTCTGAGCGGTACCTGCCTGATGGGGATGTTCGGGGTTCAGAGCGCGGGCGCGGAACTCCTCAATCTTGTCCCAGGGGATGATGGACTTCAGCTCTTCGTAGTTGTTCTTGGGGCTGATGGCATCAATCTTCTGGATTTCGTGGCTGGTACGGAAGCCGTCGAAGAAGTGCAGGAAGGGCACAGAGCTCTTCAGGGTTGCCAGATGAGCAACCAGAGCCATGTCATGAGCTTCCTGAACAGAGTTGGAAGCCAGCATGGCGAAACCGGTCTGGCGGCAAGCCATCACGTCGCTGTGATCACCGAAGATGTTCAGAGCGTGATAAGCCAGAGCGCGGGCGCTCACGTGGAACACGGAGGGGGTCAGTTCGCCGGCGATCTTGTACATGTTGGGGATCATCAGCAGCAGACCCTGGGAAGCGGTGTAGGTGGTGGTCAGAGCACCGGCGGACAGAGAGCCGTGCACAGCACCGGCAGCACCGGCCTCGGACTGCATTTCTGCAATCTTCACGGTCTGGCCGAACAGGTTCTTTCTGCCATCAGCAGCCCAAACGTCAGCAACTTCTGCCATGGGGGAAGAAGGAGTGATGGGGTAGATGGCGGCCACATCGCTGAAAGCATACGCGACATGGCTGACAGCAGTATTGCCGTCAACGGTCATTTTGATAGCCATGGGGATGTACCTCCTTGACGTATTCAGTCAACAGACGGGTGACTCCGTCTGTTTCCCGTTGGGACATTGTTTGCGCGGGCGTATGCCCATGAGAAGCTGCCGGAACGAAGCAGGCAAATTCTCACAGGCATACGAAATACACGCAGAGAATCCCGTATGATTTATTATAGGCTTTTCACGCTGATATGTCAATGACGCAGACCACATCATGTAGGGGTATAAATGGGAAAAATGGGGGATTTTTCGCTATTTAATTCCTGTTATTGCCTGTATCCATCACGGCTTATGCAGAAAAAAAGGCAGGGCTGATTTCTGTTGTCCGGACCGGAAATTTACATTTGCGCGTTTGACAAGGGGCAGGGGGGATTTTATAATAGAAGCAACCCGAATCCATCCTGATTGCAGGAAGCAACCCATCATCCGGAGGATATGATTATGCGTCAGAAATGTCCCCTGTGCGGACAGGAAACCAATATGGCCGTCAGCGGCACCTTTGCCTGTGACAGCTGCGGCAGGATGCTCCGCGAAATCCGCGTGGATACCGATATGCTGCTCACCGCCGCAGGCCCTATGCATCCCAACGAAGAGAAGGCCATCGAGCTGGTGCGCCGTTCCCAGGGCGAGGGCAAGCCGGAAAAGCGCCGCAAGCTGATTCTTGAGGCCATCGACCTGTGCCACGATTGTTTGGAAGCCCACCGTGCCTTGCTGTACCTGGGCTGGCTGGGTGACAAGCAGCACAAAAAGCTGGACCTGCACAACATCAAGAGCTATCTGCTCCATGTGTTCCACGAGCCGGAGGCTGAAAGCGAAGACATGCGCCGTCAGATGATTGAGGAGCTGGTGAACGGCCCGGAGCTGAACACCTGTCTGGCGCTGGCCCCCGACCGGGAGCTGTTCATCCGCGAATACCTGATGCACCTGTGCCGTCAGTACATCACCGTGTTCCTCAAGGGCGACAGCAGCATTGCCGGCCGCTTTATGGGCCTGCAGCTGGGCTCCATCCAGCCCCGTGTGGCCCGCTGGGTGGTGGTGATGATGGACAACGCCGACAAGGCTGATTTGCCCGATCCCTTCCGCCGCATGCTGCCCGAATGTCTGCGGGATGCCTTTGTGATGGATATCGGCGGCGCGGCCTATCTGGATGATGCCCGGAGGGAGCAATGAAGCTGCGCCGGGGAATCGTAAAGCTGCTCAAGGCCGCAGGCGTATTGCTGGCAGCGGTGCTGATTGCGGCGGCATTCTACCTGCTGGCGGTATTGGGTCAGCCGCAGACAAGCGCCGTGCCCGATGCCGGGCATCAGCCCCTGCTGCCCTCTGCACCGGCGCAATCCATTGCCAATCAGGCTGATTTGCCCCAGCTGCTGGAGGGCTTTCCCGTTCCGGTGCTGGGCTATGTGACCGGTGCAGGTCCCGAATTTGCCGGCGGCAGCTGCTATGACTTTGCCTTCGAAAACGGCATGGCTCGCACGGTGGTACTCAATTATCGTTTGCCGGATGGCGGGGAAATCACCGTGCAGTCCATTTATCCCGCCAGGGCTGTGACCGCCGTCACACGGGGGAACTACCGTCTGGTCAGCCCACGCAGTCTGGGCTTTGCGGGGCTTAACGCCGTGCGGATGGAAAACGGCAGCTATGTGCGGCTTCACGCGCAGAATGAAAACGGCGTCTATGTGGTTACCCTGCCCAAGGCATGTGCCGGCAATCTCTCCGACTACACCCGTGCACTGCACCAGTTTACGCTGGCGGGGGAGTAATAAAAAAGGAACTGTGGGGCGTGCTTCACAGTTCCGGCAAAGGACCTCTTCCGTCATGCCGCCTTCCTCAAAAACGGGGAAGGTTTTTAGTTTCTGAGCAACAAAAAACCGCCCACGCGGGACTACCGCATGGACGATACAGGGTGCGAGCGTGACCATAAGCCGAGTTCTGTATTGGACGATCATCTATCCAGGCCTGGCGTTGCCGCGCAGACTCAAGCGATTACAAGGACATGACGGGCAGCCATATGCGTCCTCATTCAATCTTGCACCGGGTGGGGTTTACATCACGGACAAGTCGCCAAGCCGTGGGTGAGCTCTTACCTCGCCTTTCCAGCCTTACCGGGACGAACCCGGCGGTATATCTCTGTTGCACTCTCCTTGGAGTCGCCTCCACCGGCCGTTAGCCGGCACCCTGCCCTGCGGTGCTCGGACTTTCCTCATGACCCTCACGGGCCCCGCGATCGTCTGTTCACCTCGCACGGATGATATTGTACGGGTTTTCGCTGGTTCCGTCAAGGGCGGCAGTGATGAACAAATCGTAAAATATTCCGTCAAACCTTTTCTTTTCTCCTCATTCGGCGTATAATGCATATTGGTATACTGTTTATTGCAAGTGAAAGGACTCCCGATATGAATTATAAGGTTGGTATGATTTCCCTGGGCTGCAACAAGAACAGGGTGGACAGCGAGATTGCGCTGGGGCTGCTGAAGGAGCATGGATGCACCATCATCGGCGATCCGGCGCAGGCTGATATCCTGATGGTGAACACCTGCGGCTTTATCGGTCCCGCCAAGGAGGAATCCATCGATGCCATTCTGGAAATGGCGGAATACAAAAAGACCGGCAAGTGCAGGCTGCTGGTGGTAACCGGCTGCATGGCCCAGCGTTATGAAAAGGACCTGATGACCGAAATTCCCGAGATTGACCTGTTGATGGGCGTTAACCAGTACAAGGAGCTGCCCGCGGCGGTGGAAAAGGCACTGGGCGGCAAGCGCAACAGCCTGTGCGCTGATGACTACAGCTACTTTGAGCATGGCCGCGTGCTGACCACGCCCTCCTATTCCGCTTATCACCGCATTGGTGAGGGCTGTGACAACCGCTGCACCTTCTGCGCCATCCCCCTCATCCGCGGACCGTACCGCAGCCGCGGCGAGAAGGAGATTCTGGACGAAATCGAAGCGCTGGCAAAGCAGGGCGTCCGGGAGCACATTCTGGTGGCACAGGATACCACCCGCTACGGCACTGACTGGCAGGAGCATTCCGCTCTGCCGGAGCTGATGAAAAAGGCCGCCGCCATCGATGGCGTGGACTGGCTGCGGGTGCTGTACTGCTATCCCGACGAAACCGATGACCGCCTGCTGGACTTCATCGCCAGCACCCCCAATGTGTGCAATTATCTGGACCTGCCCATCCAGCACATCAATGATACGGTGCTGCGCCGCATGCATCGCCGCGGCACCTCTGCGGATATCCGCCGCTGCATGAAGGGTGCCCGTGACCGCGGGCTGGCCCTGCGCACCTCCATCATCGTGGGCTTCCCCGGGGAAACCGAGGAACAGTTTGAAGAGCTGCTGGCTTTCCTGGAGGAGGCCGAAATCGACCGGGTGGGTGCCTTCGCCTACTCTGCCGAGGAGGATACCCCCGCCGCCCGCATGCCCGACCAGATTCCCGAGGAAATCAAGCAGGAGCGCCTTGACCGGCTGATGACCCTGCAGCAGGGCATCTCCCTCAAGCGCAACAAGCTGCGCGTGGGCACCACGGAAAAGGTGCTGGTCACCGCTGTGGGCGATGACGGCAAGGTGCTGGGCCGCAGCCAGTACGAGGCACCGGAAACCGACGGCGAAATCCTGTTTACGGCCAATCAGCTGCCCAAGGTGGGCGAATTCGTCAATGTGCGCGTGACCGAGGCCGGCGCATATGACCTGATGGGAGAGATGGTATGAATCTGCCGAACAAGCTGTCGCTGATGCGCGTGGCGCTCATCCCTGTGATGGTTGCGCTGATGTACCCCAATACCCCCGTTTGCAATACGCTGGCCGCTGTGGTGTTTGCCCTGGCCGCCTTTACGGATTTCCTTGATGGCTACATCGCCCGCAAAAACGGTCTGGTCACCGACTTCGGCAAGTTTGTCGACCCGGTGGCCGACAAGCTGCTGGTGCTTTCCAGCCTGATTATGCTGGTGCAGCACGGCCTGATGCTGGCATGGGTGGTGGTGGTCATCCTTGCCCGGGAGCTGTGCGTGGATGGCCTCCGCATGGTGGCCGTATCCAACGGCAAGGTGATTGCTGCGGGCAAGCTGGGCAAAATCAAGACCTGCAGCCAGATTGCGCTGGTGCTGTGGCTGATGCTTTCCCGCATCCCTGTCATGGGCAGCTGGATTGGCATGGTGCTCACCGCATGGGTCACTGTGATTACCCTGTGGAGCGGCATTGATTATTTCGTCAAAAACGGCAGCGTGATTATGAACAGCAAATAAAAGGCAAGGGCTTCCCTGCAGGATGATTCCTGCCACAGGTGAAGCCCTTTTTTGAACAGGAGATGACAACATGATTGCAGAGATTCTTTGTGTGGGCACAGAGCTGCTGATGGGTCAGGTGCTGAACACCAATGCCCAGTTCCTTGCCCGAAGGCTCAGCGGCCTTGGCATTACCCTGCAGCACCAATCCGTGGTGGGGGATAACGAGCAGCGCCTGCGCGATGCCTACAAGCTGGCCCTTTCCCGTGCCGATGTGGTGATTACCTCCGGCGGCCTTGGCCCCACGGTGGATGACATCACCAAGCGGGTGGCGGCACAGCTGGCCGGCAAGGAGCTGGTGCTCAACCCCGAAGCGGAAGCGGCTCTGCGGGAGCGGTTTGCCGCCTTCCATCGGGATATGCCCCTCAACAACCTCAGTCAGGCCATGTTTACCGAGGATTCCATCCTCCTGCCCAACCCCAACGGCACTGCCCCCGGTGCCATTGTGCCCATGGGGGAGGGCAAGGTGGTTATTCATCTGCCCGGACCGCCCTTCGAGCTGCAGCCCATGTTCATCAACCATGCCGAGCCCTGGCTGCAGGCCCGCTCCGGCAAGGTGCTGGTGAGCCGTTATATCCGCATTTTCGGCATGGGCGAATCAACGGTGGATGAGCTGCTGCAGGACTTGGAGCAGCAGTCCAACCCCAGCCTCAGCCCCTACTGCTCCATCGGTGAGGTGCAGCTGCGTGCCACCGCCTGCGCCGATACGGAGCAGGAAGCTGCCGCCATGCTGGAGCCCTTGATTGCGGAAATCCG
The DNA here is from genome assembly GCA_030526225.1 of Clostridia bacterium. GTDB lineage: Bacteria > Bacillota > Clostridia > Christensenellales > Aristaeellaceae > JAUNDF01. The sequence continues at coordinate 2,501 of JAUNDF010000087.1, read as the reverse complement.
CCGCCGTCTGGGGGATGTGATTTATGCCGTCAACGACACGGATACCGGCTCTCTGGCCCAGACCACTGTGGAGCTGCTGAAAAAGCACCATCTGACCGTGGCCACCGCCGAAAGCCTTACCGGCGGCATGATTGCGGCGGCCATGGTGGAGGTCCCCGGCGCCAGCGAGGTGGTCAAGGGCGGCTTTGTAACCTATCAGAGCGTTGCCAAAACCATGCTGCTGGATGTCCCTGCCGAGATGATTGACGAGTACGATGTGGTCAGCAGTCAGGTGGCCATTGCCATGGCAAAGGGCGCACGGGAAAAGCTGGGCGTGGATATTGCCGTCAGTGCCACGGGCCTTGCGGGTCCCGGCGGCGGCACGGAGGAAAGACCGGTGGGCACCGTGTTCCTGGGCCTTTCCGACAAGAACGGCACCCGGGCGATTCCCCTGCACCTGACCGGCAACCGGGAGCGCATCCGCACCCTCAGCATGAAGAATGCCCTCAATGAGGTACGCAAAGCATTGCTTGAATTGGAAAAATGAATAAGAATATGCACACAGCCGTCCCGAAAGGGGCGGCTTTTTGATAACCTTGCCATTATGATGTTTTATTTGGAAAAGCATGCGCAAAAATGTGCATTTTCAGGCTGAACTGCGGCGGAAATGGGCTTTTGCCCAATGACAACATGATAAAACAATAACGAACAAACCATACCAATATGGTTATAAACTAGACAAATGATACATAAGCAAACTAATATACCAGTATATCAGGTTAAAAGGTGCGTTGTGCCCCCGACCCTGACGGATACAGAAAAGGAGATGCCCTATGAAGAAGATTGCTGCGATCCTGCTGACCGCCATCCTGTCCCTCTTCGTCCTCGGCGCTTTTGCCGAAGAATGCCCCTACACCCTTGATGAGTTCAAGGTGCTGGTGGAGGAAGAACTGGCTGCTGCCCGCGATGTGGTGTACTATCCCCACGCCTACGAAGGTGACTTCGAGCAGCTGTACGTGAACTACCACAAGCTGTCCCGCGCCCGCTACGAGACCGTTGCTCCCGCCACCGAGCCCGGCGTGGTGCTGGGTCACTACGACTACTACCTGAATCTGAAGACACTGCGCGAATCCATGGTGCAGATTGCCGACCCTGCTTCCACCGTGTGGGATATCTGGGAAGACGATATGGCTGTGGAAGATCCGCTGCCCACCGAGGGCTGGGAAATCTCCTATGACAACCCCGGCTTCCGTCCCTTCCTTAACCCCTACCTGCTGGATGACCAGTCTCAGGTGAAGGGCAATGTCATCGTGATTGCCGGCGGCGGCAGCACCCACCGCAACAACGTGGTGGAGGGCTACCCCGTGGCTGAGTTCTTCAACCAGAACGGCTACAACGCCTTCGTCCTGCAGCGCCGCGTAAATCCCTACGCCGGCGTCGATCAGGTGCTGGATCTGAGCCGCTCCATCCGCTACATCCGCTACTACGCTGAAGAGAAGAACATCGCCAAGACCGATGTGGTCATCTGCGTGGGCTTCTCTGCCGGCGGCGGCAACATCATGACCGCCATTGCCAACCAGTATGGTCATGTGACCCCCGACACCGTGTACCCCAACTATGTGTGCGACGAAATCGACGCCATGAGCGCTGACATGAACGTGGCCATTCCCGTGTACGGCCTGTTCACCATGAACCTGTCGGGTGACCAGAGCGCCCTGGACTTCTCTGCCAACGAGAACCTGCCCGCCGTCTTCGGTGTGGTTGGCCAGAAGGACCCCCTGTCCGCCTACATGCTGCCCTCCCTGACAGAGTGCGCCAAGACCTTCCCCGATTTCTCCTTCTATCTGGCTCCCGATGCTCCCCACGGCGTTGGTCTGGGCACCGGCACCCGCAACTATGTCAACGGCTTCACCCAGCTGGCCCAGTGGCCCGAAATGGCAATCAATTTCATTGAAAGCCGTCTGGACCTGCAGCCCAAGACCTATGACCTGAACCAGACCATGCAGTCCTGGTAAGAAATCCGCAAATAAATCAGTAAATAAATCAGCCCCGCCTGTCACTCGCGTGATGAGCGGGGCTTTTGCGTGGCTGTGAGTATTTTCTCTGATGCAGAAGACGGATGATTGAGGGGGAACTCCTTCCGTCTTCGCTTCGCTCAGCCACCTCCCTCGGGGAGGGAGGCTTTATATTTAGTCGGCACTGGTTACGGCTTCGCTGCTTTAATAAGCGCTTGAAACAGGTTCTGCACAACCCCAGCCTCCCTCTCCGAGGGAGGTGGCACCGCAGTGCCGGAAGGAGTTAAACGTAACATCACCACCCAACCGCATCCGGAAGTGCACAATTCTTGCCTTCCCCGCGCACGGGGAAGGTGGCCGAGCGAAGCGAGGTCGGATGAGGTTCTCTTAGCTGGATAGGGGGCCTTGCGCTGTTTACGGTACCTTGTAATCCAAAAGACCTCCTACAAAAAAGTGGACTGTTCCCCAAGTTGTAGACAGAAAAAGAAACACCTTGTGTAGAATAAG
>JAUNDF010000086.1 GCA_030526225.1 Clostridia bacterium | reverse complement strand
ACGGGTGTTCCTGTCTTGCGGCAGGTTCTGATTGAAAAATATCTCCGCACTGGCAGCTGCAGCATACATCATCAGCAGCAAAACAGCTATCAGCAGTGCTTTCGTTTTCTTCAATGTTCGTTCTCCTTTAATCCATGGCATAAACCAGCACCAGTGCGCCGGTCCGGAAGGACAGCGTAACCGGCGTTGACACCACCTTGTTGCTGACCCCCAGCGGGAACCGGTTGTCGAGCACTGCATCTTCCAGCGGCCATTCTGTGCCGGTGAGGGTGATGCCGGTCACCTGCGGCGTGTAGCTGAGCAGGGAAAAGAACCGGTCCATAGGCGGCTGCAGCGTATAGGTGCCGGGCAGAAGCACTGTGGTCATGTTGGTTTCATCGCACAGCCAGATTTCCTCACCGCGCAGTGCAGCATCATAGGCACACTGCACATTTGCCAGCGTGTGGCAAACCCTGCCGCCCAGACAGCCTGCAATGAAAAAGCGATGGTATCCCCTCGCCCTTGCTTCCCGCAGGCATACCACCATGTCGGTGTCATCCTTGTGCACGGGAAGACGGATGGTCTATACCTCCTGAGGCACCGCGGATGCAGGCATGGAGTCAAAATCGCCGATGACAAGATTGGGCCTGATGCCGTGCTTTGCTGCCGCCGCATAGCCGCCATCGGCACAGATGATGAAATCCTCTTCCCCGGCCTGCAGCATCCGTTCCTTTTCCTCACCCTTGTACAGGGGTGCAATGATGTAGCATGTCCCTTGCCGCATATGGCTTCCTCCGCATGGCGAATAAATGAAAATGAGAGCCAAGCTTGGCTTGGCTCTCTTGGTTACGGATGATTAAGCTTCGGGCTCAACGTCCACAGCGGGAACTTCGTCGATGTCCAGAGCTACGCCTTCATCAGCGTCGAAGGCTTCCTCTTCCAGGGCCTGACGGATGCTCAGGCTGATGCGCTTCTTCTCGGAGTCAACGCTCAGAACCTTTACGCGGACAACGTCGCCTTCCTTCACGGCATCGGCAACCTTGTTGATGCGGGTCAGAGCGCACTGGGAGATGTGCACCAGGCCATCCATGCCGGGCTCCAGCTCAACGAAAGCGCCGAAGTCGGTGATGCGGGCAACCTTGCCCTCAACGATGGAGCCTTCAGGATACTTATCCTGAGCGTTGTCCCAGGGACGGGGCATCAGCTGCTTGTAGCCCAGCTGGATGCGGTCGCGGTCGCGGTCCAGAGACAGAACCTTCACGTCCACTTCCTGACCGGGAGCAACAACCTCGGAGGGATGCTTTACGCGGCCCCAGCTCAGGTCGGTGATGTGAATCAGACCGTCAACGCCGCCGACATCAACGAAAGCGCCGAAGTCGGTCAGACGACGAACGATGCCGTGGATGACGATACCCTCTTCCAGGTTCTCCCAGGCAGCCTTCTTCTTGGACTCGGCTTCTTCCTTCACAACGGCCTTGCGGCTTGCCACAACGCGCTTCTTCTGCTTGTCGACCTCGATGATCTTCAGCTTCATGTCCTGACCGACGAACTTCTTGATGTTTTCCACATAGCGGGAATCCAGCTGAGAAGCGGGAACAAAAGCACGAACGCCGTCAACATCAGCAATCAGGCCGCCCTTTACTGCTTCCTTACCAACAGCTTCAACATACTCGTTGGCTTCGTACTTGGCCATCAGAGCATCCCAAGCCTTGCGGTTTACGATGTTGCGCTGGCTCAGCACTACGTTGCCTTCGCCGTCGTTCAGCTTAACAACTTCAACTTCGATTTCGTCGCCCAGCTGCACGTCGGTCTGAGTCAGATCGCTGCGCTTGATGACGCCATCAGCCTTGTAGCCGATGTTTACGAAGATCTCGTCGTCCTTCATCTGTACAACGGTGCCGGTTACGGTCTGACCGGGCTTGATGCGGACCATGCTGGCTTCAACTTCGGCCATGAAGTCGGTGTTTGCAGCGTCGTCCTGTACGGGTACCTGCTTTTCAATGTCGTTCATGCTTGTCTTAACCTCCTCAAGTGAATCCGCGGGTGTAGATGCACCAGCGGTAATTCCTATAAGCTCAGAACCTGTATTTGCAAAGGCAGACGGAATATCCGTCGCGCGCTCTACCAGAATTGTGCGCTCACAGCGGCTTTTGCACACGCTGTAAAGCTTTTGGGTGTTGGCACTGTTTTTGCCGCCGACCACAATCATGGCGTCGGCTCGTTCGGCCAGCTCCCCTGCTTCCCGCTGACGGATTTCCGTAGCGGAGCAGATGGTGTTGTGGGCATCCAGATGGGCAACCTTCTGCTTGAGCACAGAAACAATTGCATCCCAGCGCTGGGGCGGGAAGGTTGTCTGTGCGGCAGCGAGGGCCTTGTCCATCTCGGGCAGCTGCTGTGCCTCTTCAGGGGTGGCAACCACCAGCACATCACCGTGTGCCCAGCCTGCCGTCCCGATAACCTCGGGATGGGCACGCTCACCCACCAGAATGACGGTTGTGCCATCCTCAGAGCCCTTTTCCACAATCTTGTGCAGCCTGTCGACAAAGGGACAGGTCAAATCCTGCACCTCACAGCCAAGGTCAGCCAGTTCCTTGAGCACATCCGGCGCAACGCCGTGACTGCGGATGAGCACCTTGCGGCCATTGGCCTCCTTCGGGGAATGAATCGGCGGGATTCCCTGCCGGCTCAGGCGATCTACCACCAGAGGGTTGTGAATCAACTCACCCAGGGTACATGCGTTTTCACCCTTTGCTGCGGCGGCCGAAGCAGCCTCCACCGCACGCTTTACACCCATGCAGAAACCTGCATGTGCAGCAATTTCAAGCGGCATGACATACTCCTTCCATCTAAAAAGGCTCTGTTTAACATCTATTCGCCGTCTGCTTTCAAATTCCTGCTGGATTTGAAAAATTTTTTAAATTATTTTTTTGACTTCTTTTCGATGAAGGGATAGTCCTTTACAAGCCCGCTGTACACGGCCTTGATGCGCTCCTCAAGAGCGGCTGCGCTGTCTTTGTTGATGCCCTGGGCAATCAGGTCATCATAGGCAATGGGCTTGCCGATGACACAGGTGGTTTTGGCAAACAGCCGGTAAGGGCGGTTGATGTACACCGGCACCAGCGGCTTGCCGCTGCGCAGTGCAATCAGGCTGACACCGGACTCAATATGCTCCATCACGCCTTCATGATGGCGGGTGCCCTCCGGGAAAATGCCCAGAATCTGACCATCGCGAAGCGCCTTGATGCAGGTGCGCATGGCGGCCATATCAGAGTTGCCGCGGTCAACGGAAATCATGTGCATCTTGCGCAGGAACCAGTCAGCCAGCTTTGCCGAGGCCAGTTCCTTTTTGCCCAGGAAGGTGATTTCATACTTTTTCAGGGGCTTGGCGATAATCACCGGATCAAAGAAGGAGGAATGGTTGCAGATGATGATGGAAGGAGCCTCCAGCGCATCAAAGTTTTCTTTGCCGATATACCGCACCGGACCGATGGTGTTAAACACGACAGCGGCGGCAAAGCGGCAAATCGTGTACATCAGCGTCCTGCTTTTGGGATCAAAAGCCTTTTGTTCTTTCTGTTCACTCATGCATTTTTTCCTCTGCGATGGCAATGATTTTGTCCACCACCTGTTCAAAGGTCAGGTCGGTGGAATCCACAATAATGGCATCCTCTGTGGGGCGGAGCGGATCAACGGCACGGTTCATATCCTGTGCGTCGCGCTGCTTCAAATCCTCCAGCACGGTTTCATAGCTTTCGGTGCTGCCCTTCTTCTGCAGCTCCAGATAGCGGCGCCGGGCGCGCTCCTCTGCGGAGGCAGTCAGGAACAGCTTGACATTGGCATCCGGCAGAACGCGGAGGCAGATATCGCGGCCATCCACCAGCATATCCTGCTCGGCAGCCAGCTGCTGCTGAAGCCTGACCATCAGCTTGCGGACATCGCCGTATTTGGCCACGGCACTGGCGGCCATGGAAACCTGCTCGGTACGAATGAGTCCGGTAACATCCTCGCCGTTGAGATAGGTGTGCTGGCCGCCCTGACCATGAGCCACCGTGATTTCTGCATCAGCAGCCATGGCGGTTACAGCCTGCTCATCCGCAAGGTCAGTTCCCGTTCTGATGGCACACAGGCCGATGGCGCGATACATGGCACCCGTATCCAGATGAAGAATGCCCAGACGGCCGGCCACTGCATCAGCAATGGAGGATTTTCCCGCGCCCACAGGACCGTCCATGGCAATATTCAGTCGTTTTCCGTTCATGTTGATGCTCCTTTAATCAAGCGAATTCCGTCATATTCAAATAGCCCGATGACCAAGACCGATGCACACCTCATTGAGATGACCGAGGCCAATGCAGAAAAACACCGCAACAGCCACGTGATCACCGCGGCGGGCCACACCGACCTTGCCGCCCACATTCAGGCCGATGGCCTTCTGCGCCACCTGACTAAGTGCTTCTCTTGCGGCACCTGCAATGGCACCCTCCTCGGAATGGGTATCGTTAATCACGCCCTCACGCTTGGCACAAACCACAGCGCGCTCGGTGATTTTCATCACGGACTGCACGAAATCTCCGCCGTAATCCACCGCGGCAGTCAGAATATTCTCCTGCGCGAAGGCAGCCTTCTGCTGCACCTCAATCTCGCGTGTTGCCGTTAAGGCCATGGTCACTGCCGCGCGGGCAATATCAAGGCTTTCCAGTTCTTTCATTGCCGGTTTTCTCCTGTTCCGGAATAATCGTTATCATTATACCTGATTGACGATGCGCTATCAAGTAATATTTGGAAGTTTCCCGCAAAAGCTTTACATTTTATTGATTTTCTTCCTTTTTGGAATTGACATTCCTTATACTTTTATATAAAATATCGTATATGTAGTTATAATCATTCAAAAAAGGATGGTGCTTATACATGAAGTCAACCGGCGTTGTTCGTCAGCTTGATTCTCTGGGCCGTATTGTCATTCCCATTGAGCTGAGAAGAACCATGGATATCGCGGTAAAGGATTCACTGGAAATCTTTGTTGAAGGCGATCAGATTGTGTTGAAAAAGTATGATCCCACCTGCCTGTTCTGCGGCAGTGCAGAGGGTGTAAGAACCTTCAAGGACAAGCATGTCTGCCAGGCCTGCATGCAGGAAATTGCAAACACCTGATTTTGTTTTTTCGTTATTTTGAAGGCGCATGGATGCATGCGTCTTTTTTGCTTGATTTTTTCCTGAAATGGGGTATCATTTGTTATACAGGGAAATGTTTGTTTTCCCTTATCCGTTTGTCTTTCCCTTTCATGGCTGAAGGAGGTTTGATTATGCTGAAAACATATAAGGAAGAAATTCTTATCAGAACCAGTATGTGCGATTTTAACGGTCAGTGGCGCCCCACTGCCATCCTTGAGGCAATGCAGGAAACCGCCGGAACACACGCCGAGCTGCTGGGCGTTGGCCGCAATGCATTGCTGAACAAAAACATCGTGTGGATCATCACCCGCACAGAGGTTCATATGGACCGCTACCCAAGCGTTGGCGAACGCATCTGCATTGAGACCTTCCCCATGGCGGTCCGCCGCTGGTTCTGCCCCCGGTATTTCCGCTTCATTGACGAAAGCGGCACGGAAATCGGCTTTGCCGGGACCCTGTGGGCGCTGCTGGATATCAACGACCGGAAAATGGTCAGCCCCGAGCCTGTGCTTCCCTTCTTCCCGGATAACACCGATCTGGTCGCGCCCATGGGCCTGCCCGCGACGGTGCAGAACATCATCGGTCAGGTTGCCACATCCGTCTTTATGCCCGTATACACTGACCTTGATGTCAACGGCCATGTGAACAACACCAAATACATGGATTGGTGCTGCAATGCGCTGGGTATTGATGCCATGCGTGAAAAGCAGGTGAAAAACTTCTCCATCAACTACAACAGTGAAATTCTGCCCGGTCAGGAGGTTCGCACCGAATTGAGCGTGAAGGATGATGCATTCTCCTATACCGGCTTCCATCAGGGCGTGCGGTGCTTTGATGTCGGCGGCACGCTGACAGACCGTCTGTGATTGAAATGAATACTAAAAAAGCTGCTGTGTTGCGGATGTGCATCACAGCAGCTTTTTTATTAATAATTGCCGAGAATCTTGAAATACAGCGCTTCTTCAAGGATGCCGCGCAGGGCATTTTTCATATCGGCACTGCTCAGGTTGCCCTCCACATCCACAAAGATGCGGTACTCCCACTTTTTGCCGGGAATGGGGCGGGATTCAATCTTTGTCATGTTAAGATTGTTGTAAATAAAGTGGGACAGCAGGCGATACAGAGAACCGGTCTCATGGGGTGTCTCAAAGCAAACGCTGACCTTGTTGGCGCTCTCGCTGTAGATTTTCTTGCTGGAAACAACGATGAAGCGGGTGGTGTTGTCGGGCAAATCGGTGACAGACTTGTTGAGCACCTCAAGCCCATAGCGGCGTCCGGCTTCCTCGCTGGCGATCGCCGCACAGGAAGCATCGCCGCTCTCCTTGACAAACTGTGCCGCTGCAGCTGTGTTATCCATGCTGATTTGCTCCACAGAGGGATGGGAGTTGAGATACTCGCTGCACTGCATCAAGCCCTGATGATGGGAATAGACCTTCTTCACACCGGCCTCCGTTGCACCGGGAAGACCCAACAGCACATGGTCAATTTTCAGGTAGATTTCGCCGACAATGTAATTGTCATAGTGAATCAGCAAATCCAACACGTCACCGACCTGACCGGCGGTGCTGTTTTCAATGGGCAGTACGGCATAATCAGCCATGCCGCCGCAAACGGCCTTCATGGCATCATCCCATGTTTTGACATTGAAATTGCTGATTTCGCGGCCAAAATACTCAAAAACAGCCTGCTGACTGTAAGCACCTTCCACGCCCTGATACACCACGCGGGATTTGCTCTTGGGGATGGTGGGCAGCAGTTCAAAGGGCAGCGTACCCACGCGGCCATGTTCCGCCATAATCTGGTACTGCAGCTTGCGGGAAATGGACATTATCTGATGATACAACTCAGTAACGCCCTCTTCGTTAAACTCATTATCAGTCAGGGAGCGAAGGAATTCAATTTTGATTTTCTCATATTCCTTGTCCTGTACACGAAGACCATTGGCCATTTTCTGATTGACCAGGTCATCACACAGTGACAAGCGTTCCTGAAACAAAGCAACGATTTGCTTGTCAATTTCATTGACATGCTCTCGAATCTATTTGAGTTCCATGACAATTCTCCTCAATCAAATCTTTTCTGCCATTTCGTAGAGCAGCGCCTGGGTCTTTTCCCAGCCAAGGCAAGGGTCGGTGATGGAGCAGCCATATTTGCCGCCGCCGACCTTCTGGTTGCCATCTTCGATGTAGCTTTCAATCATAACGCCCTTAATCAGCTTCTTTAAATCGTCGGAATACTGGCGATTCAGCAGGACCTCACGGCAGATGCGAACCTGCTCAAGGTACTTCTTGCCGGAATTGGCGTGATTGGCGTCGATAATCACAGAGGGATTCTGAAGCCCTGATTTTGCATACAAATCGCTCAAAATCCTGATGTCCTCATAGTGATAATTGGGGACGCTCTTTCCGCTGATGTCGGTGTAGCCGCGCATCAAAGCATGGGCATAGGGATTGCCCTCGGACACAACCTCCCAGCCGCGGAAATCAAAATGATGGGAATTCTGCGCCGCAGTGATGGCGTTCATCATGACTGACAAATCGCCGCCGGTTGGGTTTTTCATGCCGCAAGGGATGTCAAGGCCGCTGGCTGTCAGTCTGTGCTGCTGATTCTCAACAGAGCGGGCACCGATAGCCATGTAGCAGAGCAAATCAGAAATGTACTCGTACGCTTCAGGATAGAGCAGCTCGTCTGCTGTGGTAAGGCCGGTTTCCTTAATGACATTCATGTGCAGGCGGCGAACGGCGAGATAACCGGCGTACATATCGGACATTTTTTCAGAGTCAGGCTGATGAAGAAGACCCTTGTACCCGCTGCCTGTGGTTCGCGGTTTGCTGGTGTAGATACGGGGCACAATGAACAATTGATCCTTTGTTTCGTCCGCAACCTTTGCCAGGCGGGTGACATAATCAAGGACGGATGTTTCGTTATCTGCACTGCAGGGGCCGATGATGACAATAAACCGGTTATCCTCTCCCCTGAGAATCTTCTTGATAGTATCGTCTCTTACGCGTTTTTGCTCACGCAGTGATTTCGGCAGCGGAAACTGCTGCTTGGTTTCACTGGGCGTGGGCATTTTGTTGATATAATCAAATCCCATCGGAGAACCTCCAACATTTCATTGATGCTGTTAAGTATATCACAAATCCTTGTATAAGAACATAGATGCTTTGGTTTTCTGTTGTTTTCCTTTGCGTAACAAATGCAAAAAAAGAAGCCCCATACAGGACTTCTCATATTTGGAATCCGGCAGCGACTTACT
>JAUNDF010000085.1 GCA_030526225.1 Clostridia bacterium | reverse complement strand
AAAAACGGTTCAAAACAGTTCGAAAACGGTTCAGAAAAATCAGCCGATTTTTGCAGTATTTACAAGGCTTTGCGGATGATGCGCGGTGATGTTTCCTGTCATATAGTTCGCCAGCTTAACGGCATCGGTCGCTTCCTGCTCCTTGGTCAGCTTGCTGTAGATTTCCAAAATCATCTGGGCATCACTGTGGCCCATCCAGCTCTGCAGGGTCTTGAGCGGAATGCCAGCATAATAGCAGCGGGTGCAGAAGTCAACCCGGAAGTCATGGCAGCGGATGGTCACCTCACGCCAATCGGGGAGTGCCTGATCGGCATCCATCATGGCCTTATGCTCCTTGGTCTTGCCGTACCAGCGCTTGTGACAGCCGTTCAACTTCGTCTCCAGATAAGTCTTGTAGGACTCGAACTTCCGGTCGAAGGATGACTGGGTCATCAGGGTGCCGTCACCCTTGGTGCAGAGCAGACCATGATGATCACGGAGCGCATCAGCCAGAGGCGGAACCAGGGGAATGGTGCGTTGGGCGGCTTCTGTCTTGCCGTCCGTGATTTGCGGCTGATTGCCTTCGGAAAAGCTGACGGCACCACGAACGGTGATGGTCTTGTTGACGAAATCCACATCGCGATCCACATCGATATAGAGTGCTTCACCACGGCGCAGGCCTGCATAGAGCATCACCATGGCGCACAGGCCAAACTCATGGCCGGTGTAGGTGGCGGCGACCAAATCACGCTCCCAAGGATCAAGGGCGCGATGGCCCTCAGTCTTCTTGCACTTGGGGCGCTTGACCAAATCCATGGGGTTGCGAATCAACGCACCCTCAGCCACTGCCGTCTTGAAAATGCCGCGCACCATGGACATGTACTTGGCCACATGGGAAGCGGAATACACGCTGAGGCTGTTGCAGATGCCCTGCATATCGGTAACGGTGATGTTCCGCATGTGCTTGTTGTGCAGGGTGTTGGCAGTGAATTCCACCATCTTGATGTACTGCTTCTGCTGGGAGATACCGCATTCGGAGCGGTACACCCGCAGCCACTTCAGGCCGTAATCCAGGAAGGTCATCTCGGCAAAGTTCAGATCCAGGCCGATATTCTCCGACGCGATGTACTCATCACGCTTCTTCACGGCTTCGGCCTTGGTCTTGCCGTAAAACTGCTTGCCGCCGTAGTTCACCTTGTAGCGGCCATCGGCACGCTTTGTCAATCTCTTTTGGGACATTCTTGTTTCCTCCAATAATCGTCAGAAAAGAACATCCCACATCATGTCAGTCGATTCAGTTATCAAGGTGCATAGATGACTTGAATCATCCTGCCACAATGATAGCAGACTTCATGATGTGGGACAAGGTCAAATTTTGTAAAAGATTACGAGTGCGCAGCCCGGTCAGCATCGTTTTGACAAAAAGAGAGGACGGCACAAAATTGAGCCGTCCTCATTGTGTCAGGCAGCAGTGATAGGCGGCTGATGATCCAGCCAGCGCTGAAGCCCTTCACGATTCACAAGAATCCGGTTGCCGATGTTGAAGGCGGGGAAGTCTTTCTCCTTCACCAGCTTGTAGGCCGTAGGGGCGGAGATGTTCAGCTCATCAGCCAGTTCCTCTACGGTGAGAGTCATTTTGGGATAGGCTCGAACAGCGGCCTGCTGTGTGGGCTGGGTCTGCTCAGGTTGGGGAATCCGGTTGAACATTCATTTCACCTCTTTGGAATCCGGGGCAGAGAGAGCGTGTCAACAGTGTCAACATATCAACAGCCGCTCATACTCTTTTTCTCTGCACCGCTCTGTTATTTCAATCAATACTATTTTTATAAAAAACCTTGTTGACACTGTTGACAAAGCCCGCAAAGCCCGATGGGGCAAGGCTCTCTCTGTCAACAGACCCGTCAACGAGCGTCAACAAGGCTGCGCTTAACTCAGGAAATCGTCGTCATCATCGTAGTGGTCGGCAATGGGACAGTTATTTTTATATCCCGGAATCTTCTCCCAGCCCCGTTGGGTGCCGTAATTGGCAAACCGGCGGGAGTTCGGGAATTTCCGCCACCCCTGCAGGCGGCCGGATTCGATGGCCTTGTTCACGATTTCGCTGATTTCCCGTGTCTGATAATTTTTCGGCTCTTCATTGGGATGCCCGAGACATTCCCTGAAAATCATCAGCGAACACACCAGCGGGTGGTTGGTTGTTTCCATCCATGCATAGATGCGTCCGGCCATGGGATCCTCCTGCTGGAAGTCCTCTTGGTTCTGGTGCAGTTCGGCTTCCTCTTCCTTGTTCAGGTGCGTGCTGTAATCGCCGGAATTGTACTACACCATAATTTCTGCCCACATCTGCTCAAAATATTGATGGGATTCCTCCGGATGATCGAGGATGTGGCAGTCTGCCTGGGAGGCATCCACCATGACAGGGAGAAAACGGCGGTTGCCGCTTCGGTCAAGAGGCAGGAAGTCGGAACGGTTTGTGGTGCCGGCAAATACGCATTGCCGGGGATGATCGCCGCCATATCGGGCGTAGGCAATCCGCAAAAAGTCCTTGTCACGGCTGAGGAAGGACTTGATTTCCTCGATGGATTTCGCATTGGCCGTGGCCACCATCTCAGACAGCTCACAAATCCATCTGCCGCTGAGCCGGTGGAACATCTCCTTGTCATCCAGCTTGTTGATATCATCCGTGAACCATTCGGGGTTCATGGCCAGATAGCGGATGAAGGTGGTCTTGCCCACACCCTGTCCGCCCACAAGGACGAGCATCAGCTCAAATTTGCAGCCAGGCTAAAAGACCCGCTTCACCGCACCCAGCATGAATTTCCGAAGGCAGCTTTCGTTGAAATCATTGATTTCCGCGCCGAGGAAGTGGTGCAATGCTTCCCTTACCCGGGGCACACCATCCCATTCCAGGCTGTTCAGCTTCTCTTTTACCGGATGGAAGCACTGCTTGGTAGCAACAATGTCCAAAGCGGTGTAAATCATCTTTTCGCTGCGCAGACCGTAGTGCTGCTCCAGATGCAGCCGCAGGAAGGATACATCGGTGTCATCAATCACATCGTTCTTGCGCTCCCACCATACCGGACAGGTGATGGCCATGCGCTCCTTGAACATATTCATGCGGATGTTCCCGGCAAAGACAGGGTCAAACTCCAGTGCCGTGGTGAAGTTCTGCAGGGTGTTCTTGGGGTCGTTTCGTTCGGTGTATTCCAACTGGGCCCGGATGGCAGCATAAGCCTGCTCCATCAATGCCTCACTCATGGGCGGAGTCCAGTCGATCGTCTTTAATTCGTCGCTCATATTCTTCAATCTCCTTGTGGTATAAATCATAAAAATAGGGGTGCTCAAGGGAATCGTCCAGCTGGCTCATCAGATACCAGGCATATTCCTGCTTGAGCGTTCCTTCAACAAATAGGGGGTGCAGCTCATCGTCACCGGGCTGAGGTGCGTACTCGTCCTGCCACCGCTGCAGCATATGGATGTAATCCACAATCACCTGCATGGCGTGCTGCAGCCATTCCTCCCGCTTCTACACCTGCGATTGATGCCGGATTTCCGTCAGGTCATAAATCAGCGTGTCCAAATTCGGGACAAAGGGCTCCCGCGGCTTGCGGGCTGCTCTTTTCTTGCGCTTGGACGGTTTCTCTTCGATTGTCACATCGAACGCCTGTGCCAAATAGAAGGCTGCATCCCGTTGGGAGAGCTGCATCATTTTTGCCACCAGGTCGATGGAATCGCCGTGGGCTCCGCATCCAAAGCAGTGGTAGTTGTTGGGAAAAAGGACAAAGCTGGGATGACGCTCATTATGGAACGGACAAAGGCACCGATTGCCGGTCAGCTTCAATCCGCACAGCTCTGCCGCCTGTTGTACGGTGACGGCTGCTTTGACAGTTTCAAACAGACTCATAGGGTTTACCTCATTCGGTATGGATAAAACTTGTTGGCCTTGAACCCTTCATATATAAATAGGCTTCTCGGAGGCCGAAGACGCTGCGTGGCAGCGCCCTGATTCTTGCTTCGGCACAAGCTGCCGTTTTCTCAAAAAACATATTCAGTTGTCATTTGTTGGGGTTACCGTTCAAACTTGCTGTGTTTTCCCTCCCTCAGCTTCGGCTTTAGCTTTTCCACCACCGCAGGGCGGGCTGCTTCGGCAATCTTGTACTTGTTGATTTCCCTGGAATAGGAAGACATGAGCCGTCTGCGCATATCGTCTGCCATGGAGAGCATGGCGCTGAACATATCCTCTCTGGCTCTGCCCAGCCATTGCAGGACAGGCGTTCTGATGTGGGGACTGAGCCGACTGTCAGGGGCGTTGGCTTCGTCCATTGTCTGGTCGAAACTCATTTTCACCTGTTTGTTGGCGGCTTCCGTCATATCCGCGCAGATGGTGTCCACCGCCTTGTCGTAGCATTCCGTGGTGACCTGATCAATCAGCATATCCACATCCTCCAGCTTGAAGAGCTTCACATCCAGCTCGGCTTCCTTTTCTGCCAGGGCAGCATCCTTGGCAGCGATGGTTTCCTGCTGGGATGCAATGGTTTTCTGCTGCTCGGCGATGATGGCGGTCTGTTCCTCAATCTGTTCCCGCTGGGAAAAGATGATGTAGTCCTGCTTCTCAAGATACTCACGCCCGCCGTACTTCACCGTTTCCTCGATGTCGAGGCCATGGGCTTTGGCGATTTCTATCAGCTTTGCCCGGTTTACTTCATCAAAGACCATCTTGCGGTTGTTGTGCCGTCCCACCTTTTGCTCCGGATTGGGCAGCTGAAAGCCAAGCTGCTCCAGCGCCTTCTCCTGCTGGGGTTCCACCTCGCCGTATTGGTTGATGAAGTCGAACACATGCCGCTCCTGAATGTGTGCTGTCCGCTCATCCAGATGCATGGCCCAGTCGATGATGTGCACCCGTTCGCCGTACTGTTCCCGGAACCAATCCTGAAACTCCATGACGATGGCCATCAGCTCCTCCGGCGTGGCGCCTTCGCCATTGCAGCCGAACTGATAAACCGTTTCCTCCGGGCAGGTTTTTCTGCTGTGACGGATATCCTCGGTGGTGCGATTCCGCTTGTGATGCCGGCTCTTTCTGTTCCGCTCGGTTTGCCCTTCGATGTAGCCGGAATATCGCTCTTGATAGAAATCAGCCTCAGCCTGACAGAACGGAAGAATCGTTCCGTCCTCGGCTTCGTAGACGGAGCGCTCGCCGGTGCGCATGCCGTTTTCCCAGTCCCAGTAAACATTGAGACAGGAACGGCTGCCGTCGATGTGATCCGCATGGGTGGTGTCGAAATTGCGGTCGTTGTGTTTGTCGGTGTAGACACCATGCTTCCCGGCACGACCGTTGTGCCTTGTGACTCTAACCTTCGCCATCAGGCATCACCCCCTTTTCTTTTTTGTGGGAGCGCAGCGGCTGGAAATCCCCTGTTGATTTGCGACAGTAACTACCCAGTATTACCTGTCGCATCCCTTCGGGCCCGCTGACGCTTGCAACAGGAACTGGGCCAGAACGCTCCGCCTCTGGACTCCTCGGCCTCGAAAAGCAGAGCTTCCCGAGGCTACGCTCGGCAAATGCAAGCATTTGCTGTCGCTAGTCGGCCTATGGCCTCCCTTTTACGGGCAAGGCGCTGTCGCCCTGCACCCGTCCCAAAGGACTTCCGCCCTCTGGACACCCGGCAGGTCAGGAAGTGATACCATTCCGATACCACTTCCTACCGTACTGGGTTAATGCGATACCAAAGCGGTATCACATCAGGCTGGCCAGGAAATCCGCAGCCGCTCCGATGCTTTTCTCGGATAGCGGTGCGTGTTCACCGGCTTCGGGTGCGGGCGCTGTCAGCATCGGCTGAAGCTGCAGCCCCTTGAGTTCCTGTCGCAATGTTTCCCTGAGTTCCTGTCGCATGGTTTCTTTGATTTCCCTGCGGATGGATGACAGCAAATCGTCATCACCGGCAATGGCTTGTGCGATGGTTTCCGCATAAGATGCGCTTCTGCGCTGCAGCTTCTCCCATGCTTTCTTATGGATGGGCTTTTTCAGATTCAGCCGGACATTGAAGGATTTCTGATTCTCATTCTTCAAAATCGATGCCCCTCTTCTTCAGCATCGCAGCAGTGAACTGCTGATAGCCCTTGGCATTGGCCTGGATGTCATCGATGATGCGAACCCGGTCACTGTCCATCTGCCCGAAGTTGCGCACCAGGCAGGCACCGCCGCCCATGAACCACAGCCGCATCACACGAGGATCGTATTCATGTTCACGCAGGCTGCGCATGATGCCGTCCACATATTCCCGGGCAGACTGGGCGATGACCTCACAGATGCTGCTGTCCACTTCATCAGACCAGCCGTTGCGGAGGATGCTCTCCACTGTCACCTCGGGTACCTTCAGCTGAAGCGACCGCATGACAGCTTCCTTGGCGGCAATCATGCACTGGTTGGTGCCGAACTTCTCGGTGAAGCACTGGCTGCTGACAGGTACGCCGTTGTTGATGTACATGATGTTCATGGTGCCGTTGCCGATATCGCAGAGCATATTCACGCCGCTGAAATCCTTCAGCCGATCAATCACGGCAGCAAATCCCTGGGCATTCATTTCAATCCCGGTGATTTCCACGGAATAGTCCGTACCGTTGTAATTGAACTCCAGGTTGCGAACCTGGGTCAGGTAGCGGGTGAAGCTGTTCCGCTGCTGACCAACCCAGGTCAGGGGAAGGCCAACTGCCAGATATACACTGGCTTCGGTCAAGCCGCGGCGGTTCAGCTCTTTAGCAATGGCCACCATGGTCAGCTTCAGGTAGTCCTCATCAGCGGTTTTGTCGGGGATAAATTCCTTGTGGGTATCGCCGATGGCGTACCAGCGTCCGACCCAGCAGAGCTTTTCGGCAGCGACGGCAGGTTCTTCGTCATAGGCAGTAATGCCGGTGGGGAAAACAAAGTGCGGGGTCTTCACATTGCCATATCCGTGGTCAATGGCAATCAGGATGGGCTTGTTCATTTCAGCCATATGGTTACCTTCTTTCTTTCGTGTAGGGAAGTTGTTGAAAAATAGAGGTCAGGTGGGCACAATCAAGGGCACCACCTCCTTTCTGTGGGTTGCTGTGTGCGGTTGTTCCTTCCATCTGCTTCATCAGTCAGTGCCTTGTGTGACATCTGCCCGGTCCTTGTGGGCGCTCGTCTCCGAAAGGTCGATGGAGAGTCGTGGCGGTATCGGGCAGACGGAAGGGGAATATGCGATTGTCAAGGTTCATCTGGTTGCCGCACCATAACTGGTAAAAAATCGGCGTTTTGGACGGGCTTTTCGAAATTTCTTTTGTTTTTCTTTTGTATTTTGGATTCAATCCGCATGCACTTCTGAAGCCCTTCCGCCATAACTGGTAAAAAAACGCGATTTTGAACGGGCAATCTGAAAGAAATTTTTTGGAGATTTTTATGGACTCAGATTTCCGTCCACCTTAACTGGTAAAAAAAGAGCGTTTTGATTATGGAAATCGAAAATTCTTTCAAATTTTTTTGAGGCTGGATATCGTGCGATTGGGCATGAAAAAAACAGACAGCTGTGCGATGCTGTCTGCCATATGGAAACGGGCAAAAGAAAAAACGCCGACGGAATGAATCCGTAGGCGTTGGGTATATGGATTGATGGGAATAGAACGAAACGCAACCGAATCATTGCTAATGAATGAAGGGCCAATTACCATGTGCATTATAAGTTCAGTTCAGTGAAAGTGTACGCAATTGTTCTTCTTTTGTTTTTGTTGCTTTTGTGAATACAAAGTCCTATGATATACATTGGTGATTTATAATTACCATGACTTTGGGAGTGAAGACTTAACGCAAGACTATGAACAATGGTTCAGCGGTGGCCACTGTTTGTAGCCCCGTTAAGGCAGGTACACCTCGGATGATGGATTTCGCATCAATTCCGAACTATGACCGAAGCAAAATTGTTGTGATACACTAATCTTCTCACAAGCGGCAGATTGAGCGCTTACCTTGCCGAGATTGACAGGCAGACACAGGAACGCTTTGAACGGCTCATAGAGGGCATGAAACAGGCGCAGGGTATTACGGAACAGCTAAAGGCAGAAAACGCTTTAGAATGGACAGGGCGGCTCAATAACATACGGGCTTGTGCGAGGGAGATTGTGGAGAGGGAAATCATTTAGGAGTTAAAAACCGCTTGAAATGAGCAATGCAACCTGAAGTTTACATTTAGAACGCTGCTATTGTTGGACTTTCAGATGCAAAATTGATATCATTGGAGCGAACGAAACGTTCAGATTGGAGGACTCACTATGACATTAGGTGATAAATTATCAAAACTGCGGAAAGGAAACAATTACACGCAGGAACAGCTTGCGGCTACTCTTGGAGTATCCAGACAGTCTGTCAGCAAATGGGAAAGCAATCTTGCCTACCCTGAAACGGATAAGCTGATACGCATGAGCGAGATGTTTCAATGTTCGCTGGATTATTTACTTAAGG
>JAUNDF010000084.1 GCA_030526225.1 Clostridia bacterium | reverse complement strand
GCCAGCCGCCGCCCCAGATCCAGTGGGCCTCGATGGGGTAGATCAGCGCGGAAATTACAGCGGAGTAGATGCAGTAGCTCAGGAACTTGGTGCGCTCTGCCATGGCACCGGAAACGATGGTGGCGGTGGTGGCGCAGAACACAAGGTTAAAAACGAAGTTGGACCAGTCAAAGGATTCGTAGGCGGTGAAAATATCAAACCCGGGCTTGCCGATGAGGCCAATCAGGTCCTCGCCCAGCAGCAGGGAGAAGCCGATGAGGATGAACACCACGCAGCCGATGCAGAAGTCCATCAGGTTCTTCATCAGGATGTTGCCGGCGTTCTTGGCGCGGGTAAAGCCGGTCTCTGCCATGGCAAAGCCAGCTTGCATCCAGAAAACCAAAGCGGCACCAATCAGAAACCATACCGCGAACAGGGAGCCGTTGACCTGCTCCATAATGCTTGTCATTGTCAGTTCCATAGGGGGTTCCTCCTTTGTCAAATAAAAGGATGATCAAAAAAACGGCACAAGGGCGATTTGCTTATTTCAGCAGCACGCCTTTGTGCTGTTTGATTGCTATGCTGTTGTGACCTGAAGCGTTATCTTACGCCGAACAGCAGGTCGCTGTATACGGGGAAGGGCCATGCATCCTTGGCGGTGAGGGTTTCAGCCTCGTCACAGGGGATGCGCAGGTTGGCCATCTTCACCAGCAGATCGTCGCGGATGAGGCAGGCGGCATCGGTGATGTCCTCGGTGGCCTTCACCTTGGCGGCGGATTCCTCCAGGGCGGCCAGTGCACTGTCAATCTGCTCCATCAGCAGGGACAGCTTCTTCACCTTGCGGGCCTCGTAGCTGCCTGCACCCTCGGCCACGGCACACTTCACGCGGCAGGACTCGGCCAGACGGGCGGAATAGGTCTCCAGGGCGGGGAGAATCTGCTTCTTCACCATGTCAATCATGGTCATGGCTTCGATGTTGACGGACTTGCAGTAGTTCTCCAGCATGATTTCATAGCGGGAGCGGATTTCTGCCTCGGTCATGACCTTGTGGCTCATGAGCACGGTCATGTTCTTTTCGCTCAGCAGCTGGGCCATGGCATCGGGTGTGGTGCGCAGGTTTTCAAGGCCGCGGGCCTCGGCTTCCTTCACCCAGGATTCGTCATAGCCGTTGCCGTTGAAGATGACGCGCTTATGCTCGGTGATGGTCTTCTTGACCAGATCGTGCACGGCGGTCTCAAAGTCTTCAGCCGTTTCAAGGGTATCGGCAAACTGCTTGAGCACATCAGCCACGGCGGTGTTGAGCATGATGTTGGCGCAGGCGATGGAGTTGGAGGAGCCAAGGCTGCGGAACTCAAACTTGTTGCCGGTGAAGGCGAAGGGAGAGGTACGGTTGCGGTCGGTGGTATCGCGGAAGAAACGGGGCAGCACGCGGGCACCCAGCTTCATCACAGTCTTTTCGGCGCCGGTGTAGGGTGCATCGGTCTCGATGGCATCCAGAATGGCGGTCAGCTCATCGCCAAGGAACATGGAGATGATGGCAGGCGGTGCCTCGTTGGCACCCAGACGGTGATCGTTGCCGGCGGTGGCCACGCTCAGGCGCAGCAGGGACTGGTAATCATCCACTGCCTTGATGACAGCGGTGAGGAACAGCAGGAACTGTGCGTTTTCGTAGGGCGTTTCGCCGGGGGTCAGCAGGTTGACACCGGTATCGGTGGCCATGGACCAGTTGTTGTGCTTGCCGGAGCCGTTGACACCGGCGAAGGGCTTTTCATGCAGCAGGCAGACCAGACCATGCTTCAAGGCAACCTTCTGCATGATTTCCATGGTCAGCTGGTTGTGGTCGGTGGCAATGTTGGTGGTGGCATAAATGGGAGCCAGCTCGTGCTGGGCGGGGGCAACCTCGTTGTGCTCGGTCTTGGCCAGAATGCCCAGCTTCCACAGCTCCTCGTTCAGGTCAGCCATGTAGGCGGCCACGCGGGGCTTGATGACACCGAAGTAGTGGTCATCCAGCTCCTGACCCTTGGGGGGCTTGGCACCGAAGAGGGTGCGGCCGGTGAAAATCAGGTCGGGGCGCTTGTCATACATGGCCTTGTCCACCAGGAAGTATTCCTGCTCGGGGCCGACGGAGGTGCGCACGCACTTGACATCGGTGTTGCCGAACAGCTTCAGGATGCGCATGGCCTGCTTGCTCAGTGCCTGCATGCTGCGCAGCAGGGGGGTCTTCTTGTCCAGTGCCTCGCCGCTGTAGGAGCAGAAGGCAGTGGGAATGCACAAGGTCTTATCCTTAATAAATGCGTAGGAGGTGGGGTCCCAGGCGGTGTAGCCGCGGGCCTCAAAGGTGGCGCGCAGGCCGCCGGAGGGGAAGGAGGATGCATCGGGCTCGCCCTTGATCAGCTCCTTGCCGGAGAACTCCATCATCACACCGCCGTCAGGGCTGGGGGCAATGAAGCTGTCGTGCTTCTCGGCTGTGATGCCGGTGAGCGGCTGGAACCAGTGGGTGAAATGGGTGGCACCCTTTTCCACGGCCCAATCCTTCATGGCGGCTGCCACGGCATCGGCCACCTGGCTATCCAAAGGTGCGCCCTCGTCGATGGTCTTTCTCAGGGACTGATATACCTTGGCAGGCAGCTTGGCCTTCATCACACGGTCATCAAATACGAGACTTCCGAAATAATCAGATACAGTTGACATTGCGGTGTCCTCCTTTATCAATCAACCTAATGGCATCAAATAAAAAAAGACAAGGGGGCCCCGGAGGTTTCCCTCCCGAAGACGTCCTTGTCTATGGGCGGTATCATACTCCCCTTTGCTGCGCTTGTCAACCCCAAAATTCAAGTTTTTTGCAAGTTTTTATAAAGAATTTTGCATATTTTATCATTTCTTCAATATTATAATGCGCATTTTGCAGGAATACAAAACAAATACAGAACATTCCCTGCATTCCTGTTGACAGATGGCGAATCCGATGTTAAAATTTTACCCATTGATGAGCAAAGGCGTTCATCTGCAGGGGTTTTTCACCCCTTTTGCAGGTGAGCGCCTTTTTCTTTGATATACGAAAGGTGTGAAGCACATGAAGCTGGAAGGTCAGGTCAGGATCCCCTCGGGCTGCGCCATCTCCGCGGTGATTTCAAGAGAAGGAAAGCGCATGACCGGTGAAAAAATCATCGAGAGCATGATTCCCATGCACGATCGCTCCAACGGCCTGGGCGGCGGCTTTGCTGCATATGGTATTTATCCGGAATACAAGGATTTCTATGCATTCCATATCTTTTATGATAATCAGTCCGTCCGGGAAGAGACGGAGCGGCTGCTGAAGGACCGGTTTGAGGTTGTGATGGCGGAGATGATTCCCATCCGCAAGATTCCGGAAATCACCGATGTGCCGCTGATCTGGCGGTACTTCGTATCCCCCCTTGCCTCGGTGCTCAGCCGCCTGCAGCTGGATGAAAAGGAATACGTGGCCCGCACGGTGATGCAGATTAACACCCAGCTCACCGGCGCTTTCGTATTTTCCAGCGGCAAAAACATGGGTGCCTTCAAGGCGGTGGGCTATCCGGAGGATGTGGGCCGCTTCTATCGCCTGGAGGAATATGAGGGCTACTGCTGGACGGCCCATGGCCGCTATCCCACCAACACCCCCGGCTGGTGGGGCGGTGCCCATCCCTTCACCCTGCTGGATTGGTCCGTAGTGCACAACGGCGAAATTTCCTCCTACGATGCCAACCGCCGCTACATCGAAATGTTCGGCTACAAATGCACCCTGCAGACGGATACGGAGGTCATCACCTACATCACCGACTATCTGCTGCGCCGTCAGGGTCTGACGCTGGAGGAAATGGCCCATGTGATTGCGGCGCCCTTCTGGTCCACCATTGCAGGGAAATCCCCGGAGGAAAAGGAGCAGCTGGCCTTCCTGCGCAAGGCATACGGCAGCCTGCTCATCACCGGCCCCTTCTCCATTGTGCTGGGCTTCAACGGCGGCCTGATGGCCCTCAACGACCGGCTGAAGCTGCGCAGCATGGTGGTGGGCGAAAAGGACGACAAGGTGTACATCGCCAGTGAGGAGGCCGCCATCCGCCGCATGGCACCCGATGCGGAAAACATCTGGGCACCCATGGGCGGCGAGCCGGTGATTGTTAAGGTAAAGGAGGGGGCATATTAATGAAGGGAATGTATTTGAGCCCCGAGTTTGATATCATCCGCCGCCCGGACCGCTGCATCAACTGCCGCGTGTGCGAAAAGCAGTGTGCCAACGGCGTTCATGCCTTTGATGAAGCAGCGGGCCGCATGGTGGCCGATGAAAGCAAGTGCGTCAACTGCCAGCGCTGCGTATGCCTGTGCCCCACCCACGCACTGGGCATTGAAAAGCACCACAACGCCTACCGGGCCAATGCCAACTGGCAGCAGGACACGGTCAACGAAATCTTCAAGCAGGCCAACAGCGGCGGCGTGCTGCTCTCCAGCATGGGCAACCCCAAGCCCACCCCCGTCTACTGGGACCGGCTGCTGATTAACGCCTCTCAGGTGACCAACCCGCCCATCGACCCCCTGCGGGAGCCCATGGAAACCCGGGTGTTTCTGGGCAAAAAGCCGGACAAAATTCAGCGCGATGCTTCCGGCAAAATCATCCCCCGGCTGGAGCCGCAGATTGAGCTGAGCATGCCCGTGATGTTCTCCGCCATGAGCTACGGCTCCATCAGCTACAATGCCCACGAAAGCCTTGCCAGAGCAGCCAAAGAGCTGGGCATCTGCTACAACACCGGCGAGGGCGGATTGCACGAGGACTTCTACGTTTACGGCGAAAACACCGTGGTGCAGGTGGCCTCCGGCCGCTTCGGTGTACATGAGGATTACCTCAACGCCGGCTGTGCCATCGAAATCAAGATGGGTCAGGGCGCCAAGCCCGGCATCGGCGGCCATCTCCCCGGTGCCAAGATTGTGGGCGATGTTTCCCGCACCCGCATGATTCCCGAGGGCAGCGATGCCATCTCCCCTGCCCCGCATCACGACATCTATTCCATTGAGGATCTGCGCCAGCTGATTTACTCTATAAAGGAAGCAACCCAGTATAAAAAGCCTGTGATTGTCAAGGTGGCCGCGGTGCACAACATCGCCGCCATCGCCAGCGGCATCGCCCGCTCCGGCGCGGATATCATCGCCATTGACGGCTACCGCGGCGGCACCGGCGCAGCCCCCACCCGCATCCGCGACAATGTGGGCATTCCCATTGAGCTGGCACTGGCCGCCGTGGATCAGCGGCTGCGCGATGAAGGCATCCGCGGCAATGTGTCGCTGGTGGTGGGCGGCTCCATCCGCTCGGCGGCAGACGTGGTCAAGGCCGTTGCCCTGGGTGCGGATGCCTGCTACATCGGCACCGCCGCGCTGGTAGCCCTGGGCTGTCACCTGTGCCGCACCTGCCAGACCGGCAAGTGCAACTGGGGCATTGCCACCCAGCGACCCGAGCTGGTCAAGCGGCTGAACCCCGATGAGGGCGCACAGCGGCTGGTGAACCTGCTCACCGCATGGCAGCACGAAATCACCGAGCTGATGGGCGGCATGGGCATCAACTCCATCGAGGCCCTGCGCGGCAACCGCCTGATGCTCCGCGGCGTAGGCATGACGGAGAAGGAGCTGGAAATCCTGGGTGTGCTGCATGCAGGCGAATGAGCAGCCGCACCGAAAAAACAAAGGAAAACCGGAAAAAATGTTAACAAACCCCAAGGGGAGTGGTATGATATGACAAATATCAATGCGGCGGATATGGATCACCGGGCCATCAATGAAGCCATCCGCGGCACGGACAGCTGCCGTGTGACCGGCTGTCTGGGCCAGCGCTTTATTGCCTCCGGCATGAAGGACAAGCGCATCGAAATCACCGGAACCCCCGGCAACGCCCTGGGCGCATATCTGGCCGGTGCGGACATTACCGTGGCCGGCAATGTGCAGGATGCCGTGGGCGATACCATGAACGGCGGCTCCATCACCGTATCCGGCAGTGCCGGGGATGCACTGGGCTATGCCATGCGCGGTGGCAGGATTTTCATCCGCGGCAGTGCGGGCTACCGGGCCGGCATCCACATGAAGGCCTACGGTGACCAGCAGCCGGTGATTATCATCGGCGGCCGGGCCGGAAGCTTTCTGGGCGAATATCAGGCCGGCGGCACCATTGCCGTGCTGGGTCTCCACGAGGATGGTCATCCCCTGCTGGGCAACTTCCCCTGCACGGGCATGCACGGCGGCAAGCTGTATCTGCGCGGCGATGTGGGCAATGTTGCCTTCCCGCCCAATGTAACGGCACGCCCCGCCACGCAGGAGGACATGGCAGAGCTGCTGCCACACCTGCAGGCCTGGTGCGATGCCTTCGGCGTGAGCATGGACCGGATTACCGACAAGCCCTTTACGGTGGTCGTGCCCGATTCCGCCAACCCATACAAGCAAATGTACGTTGCAAATTAAGAAAGGTGGACACCATGAAATATACCAAGGACGAAGTGCTGCAGTTTGTTGCCGAGGAGGATGTGAAATTCATCCGCATGGCTTTCTGTGATGTGTACGGCAAGCCGAAGAACATCTCCATCATGGCCGATGAACTGCCCCACGCCTTTGCCTATGGCGTGGCCATTGACGGCTCCGCCATCGCAGGCTTCGGCCGGGATGTGCACTCCGATCTGCTGCTGCACCCTGATCCTGCCACCCTGTCCCTTCTGCCCTGGCGGCCGGATCAGGGCCGCGTGGTGCGCATGTTCTGCACCGTAACCCATCCCGACGGCACCCCCTTTGAGGCGGATACCCGCAGCCTGCTGCAGGATGCCGTTACAGAAGCGGAGCAGGCCGGCATCACCTTCGCCTTTGGCAGCGAAATGGAGTTCTACCTCTTCAAGCGGGATGAAAACGGCGAGCCCACCCGCATCCCCTACGATCAGGCGGGCTACATGGACATCGCCCCGGAGGACAAGGGCGAGAATGTCCGCCGGGAAATCTGCCTGACACTGGAGCAGATGGGTATCCATCCGGAAAGCTCCCATCATGAGGAAGGCCCGGGGCAGAACGAGATTGACTTCCGCTATTCCGAGCCCATGAGCGCGGCAGACAACGCCATCACCTTCAAAACCGTGGTCAACACCGTGGCGGCACGGAACGGCCTGTGTGCCGATTTCTCCCCCAAGCCCATGGATGAGCTGGCGGGCAACGGCATGCACATCAACATTTCCGCCAAGGCAAAGGACGGCCGTGATGTGCTGCCTCAGGTGATTGCGGGCATCATGGCCCACATCCGGGATATCACCGTGTTCCTGAATACCGCCGAGGCCTCCTACCGCCGGCTGGGCAACCATAAGGCGCCGCGGTTTGTCTCCTGGTCCCGGGAGAACCGCTCACAGCTCATCCGCGTTCCCGCGGCTGATGCGGTGCATCGCCGGGCCGAGCTGCGCTCCCCCGACCCCATGTGCAACCCGTATCTGGCCTATGCCATGATTATCCACGCCGCTTTGGAC
The DNA here is from genome assembly GCA_030526225.1 of Clostridia bacterium. Taxonomy (GTDB): domain Bacteria; phylum Bacillota; class Clostridia; order Christensenellales; family Aristaeellaceae; genus JAUNDF01. The sequence goes on along the minus strand of JAUNDF010000084.1, from coordinate 1,365 downwards.
GGCATCAGGCGCAGCCTGACACCGGACAGCCCCTGCGACCGCAACCTGTTCGAGTCCTCCGATGCCACCGCCCTGCCCATGCTCCCCGCCTCCCTGACGGAAGCAAAGCAGCAGGCCGCCCGCAGCAGCTTTGTTAAGGAAAAGCTGAACGAAAGCATCTGGAAATGCTATGTCTGATTTTTCTGCCTTTTTCATCATTTTAAGAAAGGCGGGAAAGCATGGCATTGCCTGAACACGCATACAGAACGCTTGTGGTTACCCAAGCGGCAAAGTTTACCGAATCGCTCAAGCCCATTCTGACAAGCCATCACTGCCAGCCCGTTGCACAGGCACAGGACGCGGCCTCCGCCCGTCGGCTGCTGCTGGAGGAAAGCTGGGATCTGGTGCTCATCAACAGCCCTTTGCCGGATGAATTCGGCACCCGGTTCGCCCTGGATGCGGCCGCCTCCGGCAACGCAGGGGTGATGATGTTTGTCAAGGCGGAGCATTACGCCGATATCTCCCTGAAGGCCGCGCCTTTGGGGGTATTGGTCATTTCAAAGCCCACCAACGGACAGCTGGTATCCCAGTCGCTGGACCTGATGTGCGCCACCCGGGAACGGCTGCGGCGCATGGAGGAAAAGGCCGCCTCCATGGAGGAAAAGATGGAGGAAATCCGGCTGGTCAACCGGGCCAAATGGGTGCTGGTGGATCAGCTGAAGATGACCGAGCCCGATGCCCATCGCTTCATCCAGAAAAGCGCCATGGACAGGGGCCAGTCCCGCCGGGCTGTGGCGGAATCAATCATCCAGCTGTACGGATAATGCATCCGGTTTCATATGCTGACCCGCTGCCGATTAAGCAGCGGGATTCGGTTTTGTCATCAAGCGTTTCTTTTCATGGATTGTGACAGAGCAAAGGAGAAATCACCATGACCAAATACATTTTCGTTACCGGCGGCGTTGTATCCGGACTTGGCAAGGGCATTACCGCCGCATCCCTTGGCCGCCTGCTGAAGATGCGCGGCCTGAAGGTTGCCGCCCAGAAGCTTGACCCCTACATCAACGTAGACCCCGGCACCATGAGCCCCTTCCAGCACGGCGAGGTATACGTAACCGAGGACGGCGCCGAGACCGACCTGGACCTGGGCCACTACGAGCGCTTCATCGATGAGGACCTGAACAAATACTCCAACCTCACCACCGGCAAGGTGTACTGGAATGTGCTCAACAAGGAGCGCCGCGGCGAATATCTGGGCAGCACGGTGCAGGTGATTCCCCACATTACAAACGAAATCAAGGAATTTGTCTATCGGGTGGGCAAGCGCACCAACGCCGATGTGGTCATCACCGAAATCGGCGGCACCATCGGCGATATCGAGTCCCA
>JAUNDF010000083.1:8539-9178 GCA_030526225.1 Clostridia bacterium | reverse complement strand
GGCAGCTGCAGCTTGGTCGCTTAAGTCGGTCTCACATCATTGACAAATGAACACTTTACACCGCATCAGGAAATTATTGACAGAAAACGCCCCTCCCGCTTTTTCGGCAGGAGGGGCAAGTATTCCGGATTGCTTACTTTGCCAGCTTCAGGGGCTTCTTTGCAGGAGCGGGAGCGGCAGTTTCTTCAGCAGGAGCCTCGGTCACAGCGGGCTTGGCCAGCTTCAGGGGCTTCTTCACGGGAGCGGGCTCTTCGGTAGCCTCGGCGGGAGCTTCGGTCACTTCGGGAGCGGGAACCTCGGTGGCTTCCACGGCGGGGATATCAGCGGGAGCCAGAGAATTCACAGCCTTGATGGCGGCAGCGGAGGTCACGGTGGCACCGGTCAGGGTGTCGAAGTGATCACCCAGCTGCTTGCCGATGAACTGAGCAGTGAATTCCTCGGTGGCGCAGCGCTTGCCGAAGCCTTCGGTTTCGTTGGGCACATCGATGGTGATGTGCTCAATCTTGCCTTCAGCATCCAGAACCACGGCCACGGTCACATCACCGGCGAAGCCCTTCTCGGTAGCGGTCAGGGCTTCAGAAGCGGGAGCCTCGGTCACTTCGGGAGCGGGCTCTTCGGTGGCTTCGGGGGCAGGAGCCT
>JAUNDF010000083.1:0-8529 GCA_030526225.1 Clostridia bacterium | reverse complement strand
CTCGGTAGCCTCGGGAGCGGGAGTGGCCTCAGCGGCATCCACAGCGGCAATATCGGCGGGAGCCAGAGAGTTCACAGCGGCGATGGCAGCCTTGGAGGTGAAGGTGGCACCGGCCAGCACATCAAACTTGTCATAGGGAGCCTTGCCGATGAACTGGGCGGTGAACTCCTCGGTGGAGCAGCGCTGGCCGATACCGGGGGTTTCGCCGGAGGCATCCACGGTGATGGAAGCAATCTTGCCGTCGGCATCCAGAGTCAGGGCAACCTTCACGTCGGACTCGAAGCCCTCAGCCTTGGCGGTCAGCTCGTCACCGGCGGGAGCGGTTTCTTCAGCGGGAGCCTCGGTAGCTTCGGGGGCTTCCTCACGGGGCTGGGGTGCCAGATCGTTCACGGCACCGATAACAGCCTTGGAGGTGATGGTGGCACCGGCCAGGGCATCGAACTCAGCCTTCAGGGGCTTGCCGATGAACTGGGCAGTGAATTCCTCGGTGGCGCAGCGCTTGCCGAAGCCGTCGGTCTCGTTGGGGGTGTCCACTTCGATGGTCTTGATGAGGCCTTCCTCATCCAGGGTCAGGCGAACGGTCACATCACCGGCAAAGCCCTTGGCGGTGGCGGTCAGCACATCGCCGTCAGCGGCGGGAGCGGTTTCCTCGGCAGGAGCGGGAGTCATGGACTTCAGGGCATCCAGCACAGCGGTGGAGGTCACGGTTGCGCCGGACAGGGTATCGAAGGATTCATCCAGACCCTTGCCGATGAACTGGGCGGTGAACTCTTCGGTGGCGCAGCGCTTGCCGAAGCCGTCAGTCTCGTTGGGGACATCGATGACGATGGTTTCAATCTTGTTGTCGCCGTTCAGGGTTACGGTGACGGTGACATCACCGGCGAAGCCCTTGGCGGTGGCGGTCATGCCGTCAGCGGGAGCTGCGGCAGCGGGAGCGATGGTCTTCAGGGCATCCAGCACAGCGGTGGAGGTCACGGTTGCGCCGGACAGGGTATCGAAGGATTCATCCAGACCCTTGCCGATGAACTGGGCGGTGAACTCTTCGGTGGCGCAGCGCTTGCCGAAGCCGTCAGTTTCGTTGGGGACATCGATGACGATGGTCTCAATCTTGTTGTCGCCGTCCAGGGTTACGGTGACGGTCACATCACCGGCGAAGCCCTTGGCGGTGGCGGACAGGGCGCCGTCCACAACGGGAGCCTCGGTGGCTTCGGGAGCAGCATCGCCTGCGGGAGCGGGAGCGGGAGCTTCAGCGCCGTCAGCGGGAACAGCGGCATTGGCGGCATCCACCACAGCCTTGGAGGTGATGGTAGCACCGGAGATGCCGTCCACGGTTGCACCCATGGCCACGGGCAGGGTCTTGCCGACGAACTGGGCGGTGAAGGCTTCCTCGGAGCACTTGGCACCCAGACCGGGGGTCTCATCGGGGGTCTCGACAGTCAGGGTTTCGATGGCACCGTTGCCGTCCAGGGTTGCGGTTACGGTCACGTCGCCGCCGAAGCCTTCAGCCTTGCCGGTAACGGTGTTGCCGTCCACAGCGCCCTCGTTCAGCGCGGTGACAACAGCCTTGGAGGTGATGGTAGCACCGGCGATGGCATCCACACCGGCACCCATGGACAGGGGCAGGGTCTTGCCAACGAACTGGGCGGTGAAGTCCTCCTCGGAGCACTTGGCGCCCAGACCGGGGGTTTCATCGGGGGTTTCCACGGCGATGGCGGCAATCTTGCCGTTCTCCATGGTGATGGTGACGGTCACATCACCGCCGAAGCCGGCAGCAGTGCCCTTGATCACGCCATTTTCAGGATAGGAAGCAGCAGCGGCGGGGCCGGAGGAGCTGCCGGAGCCGAAGGTGACGATGGTTTCCATGGGCTCCTTGCCCATGCCGCACTTGACGATGGCGCGCAGAGCAACGTTGGCGGCATCGCGAACGGCGGTAGAGGTGATGGTGGAGCCGGCCTTGGCATCAAAGGAGCCGCCGTTGACGGCATCGATGCCCACCAGACGGCTGGTGTACTTTTCTTCCTTCCAGGAAGCGCCCAGACCGCTGGTTTCCACAAAGTCGCTGTCGCCGATGACGCAGCCGGTCACAATGCCGTTGGCATCGGTGCCCAGGGTCACAGCAACGGGGCCTGCATAACCGGCCTTCTTGGCGGTTGCGCAGTAGCCGATGACTTCATCGCCCTTCTTGGCGACAACCAGGGTTTCCACATCATCGGGCTTGTTCTCGATGGCCTCAAACTTGTCGGCCTCGGGAATGATGGCCTGGAAGGCTGCCATCTGGGCGGCTTCCTTGTTGGCCTTGATGACGGGAGCGGTCACCATGTTGGTGGCAGCCAGAATCACAGCAGCCACGATGGCGATGATGCCCAGCATCACAAAGGGCGGAATTGAAAACTTTTTCTTGTTGTTTTCCATGATACTACCTCCATGCGGGTTTCCCCGTAATTGTGGGCTGACAGCCATGCGGCCCTCATGCCCGCGGGTTTTGATCACTTGAGTATGGTAAGCGGATACTTATCCGCGAAGCCTGGGGTTGGATAAATCTTGTTGTCTCCGTCAATGAGCAATCCGTCAAGGTGATGCTGCTCAAGGAAGGCCATGGCCTTTTCCCTGCCGAAGACGATGCAGGCCGTGGCGTAGGCATCCGCATCCATGGAGCTGTCGCCCACAATGGTGCAGGAGGTCAAATCCGTCACAGCGGAAGAGCCCGTTTTGGGATTGAGTATATGATGATAGGTGACCCCGTTCAGCAGGAAGAACCGTTCATAGGTGCCGCTGGTCACGGTGGTCTTGTCCTTCATCTCAATGATGGCAATGGGGCTGCCGCTCTTGTCCTGCGGGTCGGTGACACCGATGCGGAAGGGGCTGCCGTCCGGCTTTTCCCCCACGGCATAGATGTTGCCGCCGAAGTTGAGCGTGCCGCCCACGATTCTGCCCCGGCACAGCGCCGCAATGCTGTCGGCGATATAGCCCTTGGCAATGCCGCCCAGGTCAATCTGCATGCCCTTGGGCAGGCGGACGGTGTTGTTTTCTCCCAGCTCGATGGCGCTGTCATCCACCAGGGGGAGAAGCGGCTGCAGCACCTCGTCCGGGGGAACGATGGCCTCGCCCGTGGTGAAATGCCACTGCTCCGTCAGGGGCGCGATGGTAATGGAGAAGGCGCCCTCTGTTTCGGCACTGATGTTTTTTGCCCGGCTGATAATCTGCCATGTCTCCGGGTCAACCTGCACCGGCTCGCCGCCGGCATGGTTGATGCGGTACACATCGCTGTCCTCCACCGTTTTGCTGAGCAATCGCTCATACCGGCTGCAGGCATCCATCAGCTCCTGCATCAGCCCCTCGGGTGCGCCGTAGAGCGTCAGGGTGACCACCGTATCAAAGAAGAACCCCACCTGCGAGGTCTTCTCCGCGTTGATGGTCTGCGCTGTTGCCGTGGGCTGTGGCTGGGGCTGATTCTGCCCGCAGCCCGCCAGAAGGGGCAGGAGCATCACCAGCGCCATCATCAGCGCCGCGTATTTGAATCTGTATTTCATTTTGATTGCTGCTTCACCGCCAATTCAACGCTGACCCGGTTGGGCAGGCAGATGATAAATGCCTGATTGGGCCGGTACTCCCAGTTTTCCACCGTTACCTCGCCCATATGGACGCACTGTTGGTTTTTGCAGGTGGAAGATGCCATCACCGCACCGTGGTCGGAAACCTCCACCACGTTGACCTCGCCGTTATCCTGGGCGATGGTCACCGTTTGCGGCTGGGACAGGGGGACCCGCTTGTACTCCTTACCGTCCACCGTGATGATGATCATGTCTTCATCCGCCTTGGTATACCCTTTCATGGAAACAGCCGCCACCACAGCGGCCGCCATCAAAAGCACAAGACACAGAAGCACAACGAGATTTTTCTTGTTCATGTTGATTCCTATCGTGGATTTCTTTGATGAATACATACAAATCCACAATCTATTATACCACGGCAAAAATGGATGGTCAACAAAGAATTCAAACGCAGATTGACCATCCGATTGCCTGTTTATTATATAGGAAGAAACCCGGTTATACCCTCTTGCGGTGCCTGATCAGCCCCATCAGGTCTCCGTTGCGGGTTACGCGCCAGTACGCAAGGCACAGAAGACCGAACACCGCCGCACCGGAAACAGCGCCCGCGGCCACCGTCAGCCAGCCGTGACCAGACAGCATACTCATCACCAGCCGGACAAACAGCGCCATCACCGCACCGATGCTGCAGTAGGCCGCGGCATGCTTTATCAGCCGGGGATAATTCAGCTCCCTGCGGAGGATGACAAACTGCGCCGCCGGGACCGTCAGCTCTGCCGCCAGTGTGCCGATGACAGCGCCCATGGCACCCATCCGGGGAATCAGCAGGAAATTGACTGCAAGGTTCACCGCCGCACCCGCTGTGACGCAGCGGATAACGATGCCGTCCCGGGCCTGGGGGAGAATCCACTGGGTGCGCACCACATTGGCAAAGCCAATCATCACCAGCGTGATGGCCAAAAAGCGCATCAGCGTGCCGGAGGCGGCAAAGGCATCGCCGTAAAACAGCACGGAAAACTCCGGCGCTACTGCCATCACCCCAAAGGCCATGGCGGCGGTCATGCACATCATCAGCTGCATGGAAACATCAATGTGGCGGCGGATGGCCTCCGTTTCGCCCTTCTCCTGCATGTGGCTCACCTTGGGCATCAGCACGGTGCCGATGGCGGAAATGAAGCCGGACAGGCAGTAGATGATTTTCTCCGCGTTTTCATACAGGCCGTTTTCCGCCATGCCGGCCAGCGCACCCACCATAATCTTGTCCATGGTCCGGTACACGCGCACCGCCAGCACGGAAATGAGCAGTACCGAGCAGGGGAGGAAGTGGCGGAAGGCTTCCTTCAGCGGCACCCGTACGAAGGACACCCGCCCCTTCAGGGAGGGCCAGCACAGCAGACACCCTGCCAGCGTGGCCAGCGACCACACCAGACCGTAAATCCACAAATCATCTGCCGAGCGGACGAACAGGAACACGCTCCCTGCCGCCAGCAGCTTCACCGCCGTGTTGCGCAGGGCGATGGAGCGGAATTCCCCCAGCCCCTGCAGACACCAGTCAAGGTTGACCATGCAGGAGACGGACATCCATGTCAGGTGCAATGCGATTGTTTTTTCTTCCCCCGCCGCAAAGGCCACATAGCCCAGCCACACCAGCAGGGTGATGAACGCCACCGCCAGCTGCATGATGAAAATGCCCGAGAAGGTGCGGTCCAGCCGCGCCCGGTCATCCCGTGCCTTGGCGATGGCCCGCACGCCGTAATCCGCCAGCCCCAGCATGCCGATGATAACGAAAATCTCACTCACCGACCATGCGTAGCTGTACAGGCCCACGCCCGCTTTCCCAACCACCCGGCTGAGGTACGGCGCCGTGACCAGCGGCAGAAAGATGGAAAACACCCGATAGGCGATATTGTAGAACGCGTTTTTGCGTGTACTCATTCGGCAGCAACCTCTTTTGATGATGTATGCAGATATATCCAATTTCCATCTTTCGCCGTTTGGGGCTTTTCTTCCTGCCAATGCATTGATTCTCTTCTTTTTGTCAACCGCATCTTGACAAACAGTTGACGCAATGGTATATTCTGTAAACGTAAATGCAAATTTCAGTTTACAGAAATGAGGTTATGTGTGATGTCCAATCCCTCCCGCCGGATGAATACCTATGCCCTTGTGCTGTGCGCCCTCTTTGCCGCCCTCACCGCCGTTTGCGCGCAGATTACCATCCCGATCGGTCCCGTGCCGATCAGCCTGTCCCTGCTGCCCGTGCTGCTGTGCGCCGCCCTGATGAAGAAGCAGTATGCCGCCCTGACCATGCTGGTGTACATGGTGATGGGTCTCATCGGCCTGCCTGTGTTCTCCAACCTGACCGGCGGCCCCGGCAAGCTGTTCGGCGTGACCGGCGGCTACATCATCGGCTACCTGCCCTGCGCCTTCATCGCCTCCTGGATGATTGAAAAGCTGGGCCGCGCCTACTGGAAGCAGCTGATTGCCATGCTGGTGGGCGTTGCGGTGTGCTATGTATTCGGCACGGTGTGGTTCATCATCACCAAGGGCGTTACCCTGAGCGCCGCGCTGGCCATGTGCGTGACTCCCTTCCTCCCCGGCGATGCTGTGAAGATTGCGCTGGCTGCCTTCCTCAGCGACCGTCTGGAAAAGATTATGAAAACGGTGTAAGCCAACTGCGTTAATTAAATAGGAATGTTTTCATGGGACTGCGGAGAGAAACCGCAGTCTTTTTTTAACCTCATCCGTCACGCCGCAAGCGGCGAAGACGGATGAGGTTTTGCGGCAAATACGAATCGCTTGTCTTGCTTCTCAGACAATTTTCTGTATTCTTCTAAAATTTTACATAAAATTTGTAAAGCATGCTTGACACAAAATGTAAAGCGTGCTATACATTATATTGTAAAGCAAGCTTTACTTTATTAAAAGGAGCGATTCGATGAAGAATCATATTGAAGAAAAGCGCAAGGAACGAAGCATGACCCAGCAGCAGCTGGCGCAGACGCTGGGCGTATCACGGCAGACCATCATTTCCTTGGAGAGCGGGAAGTACAACCCCTCCATTCTGCTGGCCCATGCCATCGCAAAGCTGTTTGACGCCACCATTGAAGAGGTATTTGTGTTTGAGGAGGAAGAAAAATGAAACTGCAAGAGCAAAAGAAGCTTGGATTCCTGTATATCGTCATCGGTGCCGTCCTGTTGATTGTGGGGCTTCTGACCGCAGGAAATCATGATACCTGGTTCACCTCCTTCGGTGGCGCACTAATGGCTGTGGGTGCCATCCGGCTGCTGCGTGTCTATCGACTGAGCAGCTCCCCCGCACAAGCCGCGGATTACGAGGCTTCCCTGCAAGACGAGCGCACCGCTTATGTGGTCAACAAAGCCCGAAGCATGACCTTTATTATTACGATTTACATTGAACTGATTGCCGCACTGGCAGCTATCCTTATTTTCAAGCAAACCCTGCTGGGGCAGGCCCTGTGCATGCTCGCCTGTGCCCAGTCGCTGATTTTCACCGGCTGCTACTGGTATTTTAATAAGAAGTTTTAAGGAACAGGCAAGGCTTCCGGCTCCCTTCGGGGAGCCGTTTTTTCATCCTTTTTCCTGTATCGTAAAAATAAACTGTAAGTTTTGTAAAAATAAACTTCCGTGTCCTATTGACACCCGGCGGGTGTTGTGGTTTAATATAAATCGTTTTATAGTTTACTTTCACTAAACTTCCGGCATTGATTGGCGGTTTAATTTTACTAAACCGTGTACATTGCCCGGCGGTTTAGTGGTTCTAAACAGGCAGCGGACGGACAGTTTGCCCTTCCCGCGCCCGAAAGGAGACGGAAAAGACATGGATATCGGCGAAAAGCTGCGGCAGCTGCGGCAGCAGATCGGGCTGACTCAGGAAGAGCTGGCAGACCGCTGTGAGCTGAGCAAGGGCTTTATCTCCCAGGTGGAGCGCAACCTGGCCTCTCCCTCCATTGTCACCCTGCTGGACATGCTGGAGTGCCTCGGGTCGTCTCCGCAGGATTTCTTTGCGGACAAGGGGCCGGGGAAGATTGTCTTCACCCCGCAGGATATGTTCGTCAAGGAGGATGAGGAAGGGCTGAAGGGCTCCATCACATGGCTGGTGCCCGATGCACAGAAGAACGCCATGGAGCCCATCCTGATGGAAATCGGCGAGGGCGGCGAATCCTATCCCCTGCCCCCCAGCGAGGCGGAGGAGTTCGGCTACGTGCTGCAGGGCAGCGTGTGGCTGTGCATGGGGGAGGAGAAAACCCGCGTGCGCTCCGGCTGCAGCTTCTGCATCCATCCCAGAAGCAGCCATTATCTGAAAAACGCAGGCAAGACAAAGGCAAAGGTGCTGTGGGTGGCCACGCCCCCCAGTTTTTAATCTCAATCCCCGAATAAACGCGAGAGGGAGACATCATCATGGTAGAGAATGAACACCTGATTGATCTGAAAAACATCAGCAAGGATTACGACGGCGTAACGGTGCTGGACAACATCAACCTGTACATCCGCAAAAAGGAATTTGTCACCCTGCTGGGTCCCTCCGGCTGCGGCAAAACAACCACATTGCGCATTATCGGCGGCTTTGAGCAGCCCACCAGCGGCGAGGTGCTTTTCGAGGGCAAGGACATTGTTTCCCTGCCGCCCTACAAGCGCCGCGTAAACACCGTGTTCCAGAAATACGCCCTGTTCCCCCACCTGAACGTGTTTGACAACATCGCCTTCGGCCTGAAGCTGAAGAAGATGGACCGCGCCACCATCGCCAAAAAGGTGGATTACATGCTGGAGCTGGTCAACCTGAAGGGCTACGGCAAGCGCCATGTGGATGCCCTCTCCGGCGGCCAGCAGCAGCGCGTGGCCATCGCCCGGGCACTGGTCAACGAGCCTGAGGTGCTTCTGCTGGATGAGCCCCTGGGCGCTCTGGACCTGAAGCTGCGCAAGGAGATGCAGCTGGAGCTGAAGAACATGCAGCAGC
>JAUNDF010000082.1 GCA_030526225.1 Clostridia bacterium | reverse complement strand
TATTCTACAACAGGAGGTCTCTTTTTTCACTGTCCGTTCCTTGGGGAACAGTCCATGCAAGGCCGGGGAGTTGTTTTTGTTTATTATTTCTGAATCGGAATGAACTCAAGCTTCAGCTGCATGCCCATGCCTGCGGCCAAACGCTTGACCATTTCAAGGCTGGGGTTGCGTGTGCCGTTTTCGATTCTGCTGATATCTGCCTGTGTAATGCCTGTTGCCTCCGACAGCTGGCGCTGGGTCAGATTCTGCTTTTTCCGTGCATCAATCAATGCCTGAATAATATCATATTCCGGTGCAAGAGCATCGTATTCCTGCCGGACTTCCGGGTCCTGCAATGCCTTGCGCTTGTATTCCGCATAGCTGCTCATTGCTTGTGTCTCCTTTCGTAATCTGCTTTGTATTTCTTCGCGGTTGCGATTTCTCCGGGCGGCGTTTTCTGTGTTTTCTTCACAAAGCCATTGGTCAACACTGCTTTGTTGCCAATAAAGAAGAAGTACAAAACGCGGGTAATGTCCGAGCCCTGCTTGGTGCGAAGCTCAAAGATTCCATCACCCAAAAATTCCGAATACGGTCCGCGGAGTTCAATGCCGTTGTTTTCCAGAAGGTCAATTGTTCTCAACACCTTTGCCCTCATTTTCGGATTCAGTGAATCAAGAAAATCGGCAACAGGGCATCGACCGTCTTCTGTGTCATACAGTTCAATCGTGATTGCGCTCAAACCATCACCTTCTTTCTTTGATTATATGTCGCATTCGACATATTGTCAACAAGTTTGTAAAGCGGAAGCTTTGAATTTCTCAGTCTGCCGTGTATTGCAACGCATTTACTGCTTTGGTATAATAAATTATTATTCAAATCCACCACGGAGGATTTTCCATGACGCGCAAAAAGATCGCCCAGCCTGTGCTGTGGCTGATTTCTGGATTGTTTTCGCTGCTGATGATGCTCATCTATGTGGGCTTTGAGCACATCACCTATATCCCCAACGATGACGTGGGGATGATTCGCTCCATGGAGGGCTGGCTGGGGGTATACCCAACCTTCAACCTGCACAGCCACAGCCTGCTGGTGATGCTGGTGACGGGCCTGTCGAAGGCGTTCCCCAACCTTGCGGTCTTTTCCGTGCTGCAGCTGCTGTGCACATGGGTGGTCATCATGGTGATGGCCAAGTGCGGCATGCAGCTGGCGCAGAAGAAGGGCGCGAGTGTGCTGTGGGGGCTGATGCTTGCCGCGGGACTGTACATGGTGATGATTGGCTGCAACGTCCGCGCCTTTACCATTCAGGGCGTGTGGTGCCTGTGCGCCGCGGTGATGCAGATTGTCACCCTGCTGGGCGAAAAATCTCCCCGGAAAATCGTTCTGGGGATGATTCCTGCCCTGCTGCTGGCGGCGTTTACCTACATTATGCGCATTCAGCTGCTGCTGAGTGTGCTGGGCTGCTGCGGACTGGCCATGCTGATTCTCCTTGCCTGTGTCCCCAAAGAGGCTGACGGCAAATACTCCCGCCCTGCCTTCCTGACGGTGCTTCTGGCCATGGCGGTCTGTGTGGCATCCATGGGCGGGCTGGTGCTGATGCGCCAAATGGAGCTGAAGGACGAGACCAACGCCGGGCTTCTGCGCTTCAACGAGGCACGGGTGGTCATCAACGATTATCATCAGGATATCGACATTGTCTCCGATGAACGCCTGCAGGAGCTGGGCTGGAAGCGCTGCTATCTGCCGGTCATCAAGGATTACAACATGATGGACCACCGCTTCAATGCGGAGACCTTCGAGGGCGCCATTCAATCCTCCAAAAACATGTATACCATGCCCCTGCGCGACAAGGTCTACTGGACATGGATTGCCATCCGCAACAACATTTTCAAATACCCTGTGGCGCTATGCCTGATTCCGCTGGTGCTTTGTGCCGCGTGGGTTATCCTTCGGGGCAGGTGGATGCACAAGCTGCTGGCACTTTTAACGGTGCTTTGTGCCGCTGCCCAGTATGTGGCGGTGTGCTGGCTGGGCCGCCCGTTCCACCACGTGACGGCCGCCGCCTTTGCACCACCCATGCTGATGGCCATCGCGCTGGCACTGCAATATCTGCCGGGCAGAAAGCTGGCAGCCTCTGCCGCGGGAAAAATCATCCCTGCCGTGCTGATGGCGGCATCGCTGGCCGGCTGTGTGCTGGTGACCACCGGCAGCAATCCCATCGAATTCAACCCCGGTCAGCTGTTCCGGCAGGACGGTGCGCAAGCTTCCTGTGATCAATACGCATTGGAGCATCCGGATACGCTGTTCCTGTGTGATTATATTGAAGATGTCCGTACTTTTCCTGATACTGCCAAGGGCAAGCCTGCGAACTTACTGCACTCTGTAGGTTGGATGAGTATAAGCAAAGAATACCGGGAAGTCATGAACCGGTTCGGCATCCCGTGGGAGCAGGTGGACGGCACCATGTATCTGCGGGACAATGTGCGCCTGATGACCCGGGGGGACTACAATCTGGAGCATCTGCTGCCCTACATCCAGTCCCACTTCCCCGACCAGACCATCACCTATGAGGTGGAGGCACAGCTGGACGGCGGCATGGTACTGCGGTTTGTGGCTTCGGCGAAATAAGACATAATCAAAAAGAGAGTTGTGAACGAATTGCTTCACAACTCTCTTTATTGTTTATTCTGCCAGAATGGCGCTGCCGTACTTGCTGATGATTCGGTCGCGATCGGCGCTGGCCAGCACAATGGTCAGCTTTACGCCTTCATCGGTGTATTCCTCATTGACCACGCGGCCAAGGGGGCGAATCTGCGCCAGCGCACCGTACTGGGCAAAGGGCAGGAAGAAGGTCACGGGGCTGTGGGTCTTCTGCAGCTCGGCGGCAAGACGGCGGTTCAGTTCATCAATGCCCTCGCCGGTTTTGGCGGATACATGGATGGCGCCGGGAATCAGGGGAGATTCCTTGCCGCAGTCGCACTTGTTGATGACCTCCAGCCGGGGCTGCTCGGTGGCGCCAAGGTCCTTGAGCACCTGCTCCACGGTGTCGTGCTGAAGCATCATTTCATCGGATGCGCCGTCGGACACAATCACCAGCACATCAGCCAGCGCCGCTTCCTCCAAGGTGGAGCGGAAGGCGCTGACCAGCGTGTGGGGCAGCTTGCGGATAAAGCCGACGGTATCCACCAGCAGATAGGGTGTCTTTTCATCGGTCTCCACCCGGCGGCTGACGGCATCCAGCGTGGCGAACAGCTTGTCCTCGGCCAGCACATCCGCACCGGCGAGGCGGTTGAGCAGGGTGGATTTGCCTGCGTTGGTGTAGCCCACCAGCGCCACCACGGGGATGTCGCTCTTTTCGCGGCTCTTGCGGCGCAGCTCGCGCTGCTTTTCCACCGCATCAAGGCGGCGTCGCAAATCGTTCATCCGCTCGCGGATGCGGCGGCGGTTCATTTCCAGCTGGCTTTCGCCGGGGCCGCGGGTACCGATGCCGCCTGCCAGACGGGACAGCACCACGCCCTGACCAATCAGCCGCGTGGAGCGGTAGGTCAGCTGGGCCAGCTCAACCTGCAGCTTGCCCTCGCTGGAGGTGGCCCGCTGGGCGAAGATATCCAGAATCAGCGTGGTGCGGTCCACCACCTTCACCCGGAGCATATCCTCCAGATTGCGCACCTGAATGCCGGAAAGCTCCTCATCAAAGATGCACACATCCGCCTCCAGTGCCTGACACTGGCGGGACAGCTCATCCGCGCGGCCCTTGCCGATAAACAGGGCGGAATCCTGCTTGTCGCGCTTTTGCAGGAACATGCCCACCACCTCGGCACCGGCGGTGGCGGCCAGCCGTGCCAGCTCCTGCAGGGATTCCTCGCTCTCAATACCCATCAGCACGGCGCGCTCGGGGCCATCGTGCCCTTCCTCGGTGGATTCGCGGCCCACGATGCGGTCGCTTTCCTCAATCTGCGCCATCCAGCCCCGGTCGGGCACCTTGTACCAGCGCACAGGGTCATCCATCAGGATGTTGCTGCGTTCGGTGAGGAAGGCCGACTGCACATTGGTAGGCTCGCCGTTGAGCACGCCCAGGGAGCACATGGCATCATACCGGAAGGAGCGCAGGGCGGACAGGTCCACATCGCTCAGCCGGCCGTCTCCGTTGGGGTGGGTATGGATGCACCGCACGCCGGAAAGGCGGTTGGGGTTGCGGCGCAGACGATAGTCCCGCAGCTCCACATCCCGGTCGGTGCCGATGCACACCTCCACGATTTCGCCGTCACGGGTGGCGTAGATGGCAATCTCCCGGTTGATGCTGCTGCTGACCACCGCCAGAAACCGGGCCAGATCATGGGGCAGGAAGCTGTCCTCATCCATCTGATACTGGTACAGCTGCCGCAGCTTATCCAGCAGGGATTCCCGGATGCCTGTAATATTGCCGTGGATGGTTTCTTCTCTCATCTATTCCTCCGGCGGACTTATCCGCTAACAGTTGATTTTTCATGGCTTGCAGCCGCTGATATTATAGCGGATTTGGCGGGGGATGTAAACTGCGGCGTTGCTTCTGCCGCGTGAACTCCCTCCGTCGGCTTCGCCGCCACCTCCCTCGAGGAGGGAGGCTTGGTGGTCGGGCGATGTAAGGCTCCCTCCTTGAGGGAGCTGGCACGACGAAGTCGTGACTGAGGGAGTGCTGTGAAGGAGATAATATTTCCTTATCCCAACCAACCTTTCCCAAATCCCACAAAAACATTGACAAAGATACATCAAAATCTTATAATGTAACCAACAACGGAATCCCGTAACCAAAACTTCATTTTAAGGAAAGGAAGTCATCCCAAATGAAAAAGTTCCTTGCTTTGCTGCTTGCGGCCATGATGGTCATGAGCTGCGTTTCCTTTGCTTTTGCCGCTGATGTTGTTCCCGGCAAGGGCATGGAAGATGTTGACCCCGCTCTGCTGGCCGAGGCCCAGGAAGAGGGCGAGCTGGTGGTGTACGGCTCCTGCGAAGAGCCCTACCTGATTGCCGCCTGCAAGCACTTTGAAGAGACCTATGGCATCAAGGTGCAGTATCAGCGCCTGTCCACCGGTGAGGTGCAGGCCAAGATTGCCGAAGAAAAGGGCAACCCCTCCGCTGACGTATGGTTCGGCGGCACCAACGATCCCTACAACGTGGCTGCCAAGGACGGCCTGCTGATGGCCTACGAAGCAACCAACGCCAAGCACCTGCTCAAGGACACCTTCCGTGATCCCGAAGGCTACTGGTACGGCATTTATCAGGGCATCCTGGGCTTCATGGTCAACACCGAGGAGCTGGCTCGCCTGAACCTGCCCGAACCCAAGACCTGGGACGATCTGCTCAAGCCCGAATACAAGGGCCTGATCTGGCTGTCCAACCCCAACACCGCCGGCACCGCCAAGCTGGTTGTAAACACCATGGTCCAGATGAAGGGCCACGATGCCGCCATGGATTACTTTGTCGCTCTGGACAAGAACGTTGCCCAGTACACCAAGTCCGGCTCCGGCCCCTCCAAGAAGGTCGGCATCGGCGAGTGCGTCATCGCCATCGGCTTCCTGCATGACGGTGTGTACCAGATTCTGCAGGGCTATGACAACATCAAGCTGATTATTCCCGAGGACGGCACCTCCTACGAAATCGGTTCTACCGCCATCTTCGAGGGCTGCGAGCATCCCGCCGCTGCCAAGCTGTGGATTGAATACGCTCTGTCTCCCGAGTGCGTGGAGCTGGCTGACGATGCCGGCAGCTATCAGTTCCTGGTGATTGACAACGCCGAAACGCCCGCTGCTCTGCAGGCATTCCCCGAGCTGGATCCCAGCAAGACCATCGATTATGACTTTGCCGATGCAAAGGCCAACACTCAGCAGTATGTTGCCGACTACTTCGAAGCCCTGAAGAACGCCGGCCAGGAAGCAAACGACCGCTTCAAGACTGAGTAATCACATCTGATTACGAAGGGGAGACGAGGTTCACGGACCCTGTCTCCCCTTTTTAATATGATGAACAAAAGGAGGAAATGCCATGCGCGGTCGCCAGAGTGCATCGCTGGACCGGAAAAAATTCTTTGCCGATCCCATCATGGTCATCACCATTGCGGTGCTGTTTATCTTCCTGACATTGTTTATCCTGTATCCGCTGTGCATGCTGCTGGCGGACAGTGTTTATGTCAGGGACACCCAGTTGTTCTCCGTGGCGGATTATGTCCCGGGGTCAACGCCTGTCTTCTACGACCAGAACCATCAGGCTGCAGCCAAGGATGGTGACGCCATCTTTGCCCGGCTGACGGACCCCTCCGGCAAGCTGGAGGACCACTATGCCCCCTTGTATGCCTCCACAGGCATGTTTGCAAGGCAGGCACAGCTGAAGGATGCCGACAAGCCCCTGTACCTGAAGGTGGTCAACGCCCAGGACAAAACCGTTTATGTGGCGCTGGACAAGCTGAACACGCCGGAAAAGGTATCTGCCCTGTTCAAGCAGAACAACCGTGTCATCAAAAAGATGGACGGCATTGAGCCCGCCGAGGTTTGCGTCCGCGTAAACCACAACACATGGACGCTGGATGCCTTCCCCCGCATTTTCAGCGATTACACCTTCAACAACGCATTGCGCAACACGCTGATTCTCGGCGCCCTCACCGGCTTCTTCTCCCTGATTATCGGCCTGCTGTTTGCGTATGTGGATGTGTATGTGCATATCCATGGCAAGGTGACGAAAAAGCTGTTTGACGTGGTCAGCATGCTGCCGGTGGTATCGCCGCCCTTTGTGCTGTCCCTGTCCATGATTCTGCTCTTCGGCCGCGCCGGTCTTGTGACCCGCCAGCTGCTGGGCATCTATGATTCGGATGTGTACGGCATGTGGGGCATCGTCATCGTGCAGACGCTGACCTTCTTCCCCGTGGTGTACCTGATGCTCAAGGGCCTGCTGAAGAACATCGACCCCTCCATGGAGGAGGCCGCCCGGGATATGGGTGCCAGCCGCATGAAGGTGTTCACCACCGTGACCCTGCCCCTGCTGCTGCCCGGTCTTGGCAATGCCTTCCTGGTCACCTTTATCGAATCTGTGGCCGACTTTGCCAACCCCATGATTATCGGCGGCTCCTATGACACCCTGGCCACCACCATCTACCTGCGCATCACCGGCGGCACCTACGATGTCAACGGCGCTTCCGCCATGGCTGTGGTGCTGCTGGCCCTGACCTTGTTCCTGTTCATGATTCAGAAGTATGTGCTGGAGAAGAAGACCGCCGCCACCCTCAGCGGCAAGGCCTCCCGTGTGCGAATGCTGATTGAGGACAAGTCCGTGCGCTATCCTCTGGCAGGCTTCTGCGTGCTGGTTTCCGCTTTTGTTGTGCTGATGTACATCGCCATCCCCTTTGGCGCACTGTTCAAGCTCTGGGGCCGCGATTACAGCCTGAGCACCAAGTGGTTTGTGCAGATGTTCAATGAGGGCGGCTGGAAGGCCTTCAAGGATTCCTTCATCCTGTCCGCCATCGCATCCCCCGTTACGGCACTGCTGTCCATGATCATCTCCTATCTGGTGGTCAAGCGCAAGTTCCGCGGCAAGGGCTTCATCGAGTTTGTCTCCATGCTGGCCATGGCCGTACCCGGCACCGTGCTGGGCGTTGGCTTCATCCGCGGCTTTGCCGGCGGTGTGCTCCGTACCGGCTTTATGCAGGAAATCTACGGCACCGGCCTGATTCTGATTATCGTATTCGTGGTCCGCTCCCTGCCCGTGGGTACCCGCAGCGGTATTTCCGCCCTGCGCCAGATTGACAAATCCATCGAGGAATCTGCCTACGACATGGGCGCCGGCAGCGGCAAGGTATTTACCTCCGTCACCCTGCCCCTGATTAAGGACAGCTTCTTCAGCGGTCTGGTCACCACCTTCGTGCGCTCCATTACGGCCATCAGCGCGGTGATTCTGCTGGTTACCCCCCGGTACCTGCTTATCACCTGCCGAATCAACGAATATGCCGAAAAGGGCGAGTTTGGTGTGGCCTGCGCCTATGCAACCGTGCTGATTGCCATCACCTATGCGGCCATCCTGCTGATGAACACCGTGCTGAAGCACTTCGGCACCAGCCGCAAGCTGAAGCCCACCGATGCGGAGTAAAGGAGAGGATTGTATGTCTTCCATGATGAAAGAGCCCAAAGGCGTAAAGCTTGAAAACATATCCAAGATTTACAAGGATCCCAAGACCGGCAAGGATTTCTATGCCGTCAACAACGTCAGCCTGGACATTGCCCCCGGCAGCTTCATCACCCTGCTGGGCCCCTCCGGCTGCGGCAAAACCACCACCCTGCGCATGATTGCCGGCTTTGAAAGCCCCGATGCAGGTGAAATCTATCTGGGCGGCGAAGCCATCAACCAGCTGCCCCCCAACAAGCGCGACACCGCCATGGTGTTCCAGTCCTACGCGCTGTTCCCCCACTACAACGTGTTCGACAATGTGGCCTATGGCCTGAAGCTGCGCAAGGTCCCCAAGGATGAGATTCACGAGCGCGTGACCAAGATTCTGGAGCTGGTGGAGCTGTCCGGCATGGAATCCCGCATGACCAACCAGCTGTCCGGCGGTCAGCAGCAGCGCGTGGCCTTGGCCCGTGCGCTGGTGGTTGAGCCCGGTGTGCTGCTGTTCGACGAGCCCCTGAGCAACCTGGATGCCAAGCTTCGCGTGCAGATGCGCACCGAAATCCGCCGCATCCAGCAGAAGCTGGGCATCACCGCCATCTACGTAACCCATGACCAGAGCGAGGCTATGTCCATCTCCGACCAGATTATTCTGATGAAGAGCGGCGTCATCGCCCAGATGGGCACCCCCATGGACATCTACTATCACCCCAATAGTGAGTTTGTGGCTGACTTCATCGGCGAGTGCAACTTCATCAAGGGCACCGTGAGCGCCAACACCGCCGATGCCACCGAGGTGCAGATTGGCGACAGCAAGGTCACCGTCATGAGCGACAAGGATGCCGTCATCGGCGAGGAAGCCGAAATCGTGCTGCGCCCCGAGGCCATCACCCTGGCGGATACCGGCATGCTGCCCTGCACCGTGGAGCTGAGCTGCTTCATGGGCTCCTACCAGAACTACCACGTCCGCGTGGGCGATACGCTGGTGAAGATTGCCGACAACTGCCCCGTGAACAAGAAGATTTTCAATGTGGGCGACAAGGCGTTTATCTCCTTCGACAAGTTCTGCGCACACATCCTGTAACAAAGCAATAGGAAAGGACCTCCCGATGGTTTCGGGAGGTCCTGTTTGTTGTTTGGGGAAAAATTATGCGGCGGGCACCACAGGTGCTTCGGGAGCCTCGGTGGGGGCCGGTGCTTCGGGCTCTGCGGCAGCGGGGGCGACAGCGGCTGCGGCGGCAGCTTCCTGTGCCTCGGTCAGCTGGGTGGTCAGGGTCTCGATTTCGCCGTCCTTGGCGGTGACGGTTTCGGTCAGGGTCTTGATTTCGGCATCCTTG
>JAUNDF010000081.1 GCA_030526225.1 Clostridia bacterium | reverse complement strand
TCACTTTTTCAAATTCCCCCGAGCACACAGAAAGGAAGGCAAGCAGCAACATGCCCTTTGAAGATTACATCAAGCTCCACCGTGAAGGCATCAAGGAAGTCAATGCTTTGGAGGGAAAGGGCGAAAATCCCTATCTGCGCATTCTGGCAGACATTGTGCCCAACATGAACCAGCTTTCCCAGCTAAGCCTTGGCATTGTGCAGGTCCCTGCGGAGCAGATTGACGGCACCGCCACCAAGGGCCGCTCCGAGGCATTTTCCCGCAGCTTTCTGCCACTTTTGGGCAATGACACCGAGTTTGCCCACAAGTGGGTCCATCTGTACGACAGCGTCATCAACGAGGGTGTTAATCAAACGCCCACCGCCTACGAATACTACAATCGTTTCTACATCATCGAGGGCAACAAGCGCGTCAGCGTAATGAAGGCGCTCAACACGCCCTACATCGACCTGAACGTGACCCGCCTGTACCCCGAATGCGATGATTCCCAGCGTTTCCGCGCATACAAGGAGTTTCTGTCCTTCTATGCGGATACAAAGCTGAATTCCTTCTATTTTACGAAGGAGGGGCTGTTTACAAAGCTTTATGCCCTGCTGGGCAAGGTGCCCGGCGAAAAATGGCCGGCAGAGGAGATTGTTGATTTCCAGTATTCCTTCTTCAATTTTTCCGCTGCCTATGAAAAGCTGCCGGAGGAACACAAGCCCATCCCTGCCGCAGAGGCATACCTTGTGTTCCTTGAAATGTACGGCTATGATTTTGCCAAGAATCTTTCCGAAAGCCAGTTTACCCAGTGCCTGAAGAAGATTTTCGACGAGCTGGATGTGGCCGGCTCCGACAAGCCCGCGGCCCTGCTGACCCAGCCGGCAGAAAAGCACCCCGGTCTGCTCAGCTCCGTGTTCCGCTTCCAACCGAAGACGGTGCGCTGTGCGTTTATCTACAACCGCCCGCCTCAGGATTCCGGCTGGTCCTACTGGCACGAGCTTGGCCGTCAGGCATTGACGGATGCCTTTGGCTCCCATGTGGAAACCGTGGCCCTGAACAATGTGGCCGAGCATGAGGCCCAGGCTGTGATTCATCAGCTGGCAGAGGATGGCTATGATTTGATTTTTGCCACCTCTCCCCTGTTCCTGCAGGCCTGCATCCACGAGGCGGTCCAGCACCCGAAAACGAAGATTCTCAACAGCTCTCTGCTGGCCAATTATCACAACATCCGCTCCTACTATCTGCGGATTTACGAGGCCAAGTTTATCCTCGGTGCCATTGCCGGTGCCATGGCGGAAAACGACATCATCGGCTACATCGCCGACTATCCCATTTACGGCATCCCCGCATCCATCAATGCCTTTGCGCTGGGTGCAAGACTGACCAATCCCCGGGCAAAAATCATCCTGGACTGGTCCACCATCGAGGGCAACAAGCCGGAAGAAAATCTGGCCAAGCAGGGCGTCCGCATTATCTCCAGCCGGGACATCAGCGCACCGCATCTGGATACGCGGGCTTTCGGCCTGTATGCGGTGGATGAAGCCGGGACCATCAGCAATCTGGCATTGCCGGTGTGGAACTGGTCCAGAGTCTATGAGGGCATTGTGCGCAGCGTGATGACCGATGCATGGTCGGAGGACAGCAGCCACAACGCCGGCCGCGCTCTGAGCTACTACATGGGCATGTCCTCCGGGGCAATCGATGTGGTATGCTCCCAGCGGCTGCCCTTTGGGCTTCGCCGGCTGGCTGACATTCTGCAGACAGATATTACCTCCGGCGCTCTGCTCCCCTTCCTTGGGCCGTTTAACGATCAGGAGGGCAACGAGCGCGTTCCCGCCGAGACTGCCCTGATTCCTCAGGAAATCATCGACATGGATTATCTTGTATGGAACGTGGTAGGCTCCATTCCCCCTCTGTCACAGCTGACAGAATCTGCACAGAATCTGGTGAAAATGCAGGGTATCAAGGCCGCTGTTGAAAACAGCGATCAAACGACATAAGGGTGACCATCCATGAAAATTATGTTTATCGCAGACGAGGCCGACAAGCACTTTTGGGATCATCCCGATCCCAAAAAGCTGGAAGGAGTGGAGCTGATTCTCTCCTGCGGCGATATTCCGTCGAGCTATCTCTCCTTCCTGACCTGCTATACCTCTGCGCCGATTCTGTACGTGCACGGCAACCATGACACCGGGTATATCAGAAAGCCGCCCGAGGGCTGCATCTGCGTGGAGGATACGATTATCGCCTACAAGGGCATCCGCATCATGGGGCTTGGCGGCTCCATGCGCTACAAGGCCGGACCCATGCAGTACAATGAAAAGCAGATGGCCCGCAGAATCAAGCGGCTGAAGCCGAAGCTGTGGATGTACAAGGGTGTTGACATCCTTGTGACCCATGCCCCTGCTTTTCAGCTGGGTGATGGAAAGGATTTGTGCCACACCGGCTTCCGCTGCTTCCGCGAATTTTTGGATGATGTCAAGCCCCAGCTGATGGTCCACGGCCATGTGCACCAGTCCTACACATCCAAATTCCAGCGCGTAACAGAATACAACAGCACAAAGATTGTAAACGCCTGCGGCTCCTTTATCATGGAGGTGGACCGGGTGACCAAGCCGCATCCGGTCAAGTCAGCCCTTTCCCAATGGATGAACAGAATGCAGAACATATGACAAACAGCCCCGCTCCGGTACACATCATACGCCGGAGCGGGGCTGTTCTCTTTTTTAAAAAAAGGCAAAAGAAAAACGGATGTCAATCGCACAAAGACATCCGTTCATTGCGTGTGAACTCAGGCTTCTTCCTGGGTCTTGGGCAGAGCGCGCATAACGTTACCGCTACGCAGGCAACGGGTGCACACATTCATCCGCTTGGCATTGCCATTGACCATCACACGAACACTCTGCACATTGGGTGCCCAGATACGATGGGTCTTGCGGTTAGAGTGGCTGACGTTGTTGCCGTTCAGCGTGCCTTTTTCGCAAATCTCACAAAACTTTCCCATGAAATACACCTCCTCATGGAGATCACACACATCAAAGCTTTATCATTTTATCATGAAAGCCCGAAAAAAGCAATAAGCAAAATCGAAGATTTTCCGAATTTTCTCAGTTTTTTCGGCATTTCACCGCATTTTTCCGGCTCCGCTGCAGCAGCCGGAGCAGGAAGAGCAGTTGCCGCAGCAGCTTCTCCCCTGCTTCTTCTGTCGGCGAAGGGAAAGGACCGCACCGGTCACCGCAAGGGCAACCAGCGCAAGCACCACAAAATCCATTGCATTCATTCGGTTACACCATCCCAAACATGAGTCCAATCAGTCGAACGGCCAGCGCGGCCACCCATGCCAGTGCACACTGGAACAGGGCACAGCCAACGGCCCAATGGCTGCCCAGCTCCCGCTTGATGGCGGCCACTGCGGCCACACAGGGAGCATACAGCAGGCTGAAGGCCAGCATGGAGGCGGCCATCAGGGGCGTCATCAGGGCGGCAACATTGCCGGCCATCAGCACCTCGATGGTGGAGACCACGCTCTCCTTGGCCATAAAGCCGCTGATGAGTGATACGCACAGCCGCCAGTCACCAAGCCCGATGGGCTTCATCAGCGGCACAAGGAGACCGGCCACCGCAGCCAGCATGCTGCTCTCGGAATCCTCCACATAGTTGAAGCGCACATCAAAGCTCTGTAGGAACCAGATGATAATGGTCGCAATCAGAATCACGGAGAAGGCGCGCTGGAGGAAATCCTTGGCCTTGTCCCACAGCAGGCGGGCCACATTTTTCATGGCCGGGAGACGATAGTTGGGCAGTTCCATCACAAAGGGAACAGCCTCGCCCTTGAACAGCGTTTTCTTGAACACAAAGGCTGTAAGGATACCGGCCGCGATGCCGGCGAGGTACAGCCCGGTCATCACCAGCCCGCCGTTTTTGGGGAAGAAGGCGCTGACAAAGAACGCGTAAATGGGCAGCTTGGCCGTGCAGCTCATGAAGGGCGTGAGCATGACGGTCATTTTGCGGTCACGGGCGCTGGGCAGCGTTCTGGTGGCCATCACCGCAGGCACGGTGCAGCCAAAGCCGATCAGCAGCGGCACGATGCTTCGGCCGGAGAGGCCAATTTTGCGCAGCAGCTTGTCGGATACAAAGGCCACGCGGGCGATGTAGCCGCTGTCCTCCATGATGGACAGGAAGAAGAACAGCACCACGATAATCGGCAGGAAGCTGAGCATGCTGCCCACACCGGCCAGAATGCCATCCACCACCAGACTCTGCACAATGTGGTTGACCTGCAGTGCCGCAAGGCCGTCGGCCACCCATGCGGTAAAGGCTTCGATGCCGCTTTCCATCAGCCCCTGAAGCCATGCACCGATGACATTGAAGGTGAGGTAGAACACGCCCAGCATCATCAGCAGGAAGCAGGGAATGGCCGTGTACTTGCCGGTAAGGATTTTGTCAATCTTTACGCTGCGGCTGTGCTCCTTGCTCTCCCGGGGCTTGACCACCGTATCGCGGCACAGCTTGAGGATGAAGCTGAAGCGCATTTCTGCCATGGCGGCGGCACGGTCCAGACCGCGCTCGCTTTCCATCTGCACGATGATATGCTCCAGCATTTCCTTTTCGTTGTCATCCAGCTTCAGCTGATTGATGATGTCCTCGTCGCCCTCGATGGCCTTGGTGGCTGCAAAGCGGACAGGCAGCGAAGCCCGGCGGGCATGGTCCTCAATCAGGTGCATCACTGCATGAATACAGCGGTGAACGGCACCCTCGTTATCGGACTCATCGCAGAAGTCGTTGCGCAGGGGCTGCTCCTGATACTTGGCCGTGTGCACCGCATGGCGAATCAGCTCGTCAATGCCCTCGTTCCGCGCGGCGGAAATGGGCACCACCGGCACACCCAGCATGGCTTCCATGGCGTTGACATCCACATGACCGCCGTTGCCCACGATTTCATCCATCATGTTAACAGCCACCACCATGGGCATGCCCATTTCCAGCAGCTGCAATGTGAGATACAGGTTGCGCTCGATGTTGTTGGCATCGATGATGTTGATGATGGCCTTAGGCTTTTCCTGAATCAGGAAGTTCCGGCTGACCAGCTCCTCACTGGTGAAGGGAGACATGGAGTAGATGCCGGGCAGGTCGGTAACCAGCGTGTTTTCCCGGCCGCGGATGACGCCGTCCTTGCGGTCCACCGTAACGCCGGGAAAATTGCCCACATGCTGGTTGGCACCGGTGAGCTGGTTGAACAGCGTGGTTTTGCCGCAGTTCTGGTTGCCCATCAGGGCGTAGGTCAGCACGGTGTCATCGGGCAGCGGATGCTCGTTTTCCTTTTCGTGATAACGGCCGCCTTCGCCCAGACCCGGATGCTCCAGCTTTTTGCGGGGCTTCTTCTCCTCCACCGCCGCCACATCATCACAGGGCTCAATGACAATCTGCTCTGCCTCGGACAGGCGCAAGGTCAGCTCGTAGCCGTGCAGGCGGATTTCCATCGGGTCGCCCAGGGGAGCCAGCTTCATCACCGTAACGGCAACGCCGGGAATCATGCCCATGTCCAGCAGGTGCTGCCGCAGATGTCCGCTGCCGCCGACAGAGATAATTTTGCCGGTCTTGCCGATTGCCAGTTCCTTTAATGTCATATCTGATACGCTCCTTTTTGTCCTTTCGGGCAAGGAGTTTAATATACCTAACTCCTACGTTAAGGTATTCTAACTAATTTCCCTGTTTCTGTCAATAGGATTTCCAAAATTTGTCCAAAACGGCATGCATTGGATGAACCATAAAGGAAAAACAGCCGTCCAACCGGACAGCTGTCTTTGGTTTGATTGATGTGAAAGCGCGGTTAAATCCGCACGCCTTCTTCCCGCAGGCGCTCCTTCAGCTCCTCCAGGTCATCGTGGAACACAATGCCGTGCAGACCGCAGAAATCGGCGCCCTCGATGTTGGCGATGCTGTCATCGATGAACACGCACTCATCAGCCTTCACATGGAAGCGGTTCATGGCCGCCATGTAGATTTCAGGCTGGGGCTTGAGAATCTGATAATCGCCGGAAATCAGCGTGTCCTCAAAGTATTCACTGCCGGGGATGCGGGGCCAGTACTCATGCTGGCGGCAGCTGGCGTTGCTGAGCAGGTAGATGCCGTAGCCGTTGTCCTTCAGCTGCTTCACCAGCTCGGCCATGCCCGGCACAGGGAACAGCGCGGGCTTATCCCACTCCATGACCATCTTGCGGGCAGCATCGTGCAGATGCTCCGGCAGATGGCGGCACATGGCCTGCAGTGCCTCATCCTCGGTGATGTGGTTGCGGTCGGTTTTCGCCCACGCGGAGGACTGGAACACCTCGCGCTTAATCAGCTTTGCATCCTCCCCCGTCAGGCCCTCCCGCTTGATGAAGGTATCGGGGTCGAAATAAATCAGCACATTGCCCATATCGAAAATGATGTTTTTGATCATCGGTCACCGCTCCTTTTCCGTTGCTGAATTCATTGTACTATTCCCGCCGCAGCCGTGTCAATACGTGAAAGAAAGGACAAGGGCGGCAACATTGCCTAAATCCTGCCAATTCTTGACTTTTGCGGTCTTTCGGGGCATAATATATGGTGAGGTAATATGGATACCTCAAAAGACCTGAATGATGCAGAAGGGAGGCGCTTGATATTGGCAAGCGTGATCACATCCGTACAGCCGGGGTCCATAGCAGAAAAAATCGGCCTCGTGCCCGGTGACCGCATTGAAAAAATCGCCGGCGAGACCGTGATTGATCAGATTGACTATCAGGCCCTTACCGCCAGAGAGCAGTTTACCATTGATGTGACCAAGGCCGACGGCCGCGTGACCAAGGTACAGGTGATGAAGGAGGACTGGGAGCCTCTGGGCCTGACCCTGGACCAGAACATCGTTTCCAAGCCCCGGCCCTGCCACAACCACTGCATCTTCTGCTTCATTGACCAGATGCCCCCGGGCATGCGCGACACGCTGTACGTCAAGGATGATGACTGGCGCCTTTCCCTGATGATGGGCAACTTTGTCACCCTGACCAATGTGAGCGATCAGGAATTTGACAGAATCCTGCGCCGCCGGGTCAGCCCGCTGTACATTTCCGTGCAGTGCACCGACCCCGAAATGCGCTGCAGGATGATGCGCAACCCCAACGCCGGGCAGATTATGGACCGTCTCCGCGCCCTGAAGGAGCACGGCATCCGCTTCCACTGTCAGGTGGTTTGCTGCCCCGGCTGGAATGACGGCGCCATTCTGGACAAGACCCTGCGGGATCTGGAAACGCTGTTCCCTGCGGTTGGCTCTGTGGCGTTGGTGCCAGTGGGGCTGACCAAGCACCGGGAGGGGCTGGACAAAATCACCCCCTATAATAAGGAAACAGCCGCCGCGCTGGTCAGGGATATGCGCGCCCGCCAGCAGGATTACCGCAAGCGGCTGGGCACCCGGTTTGTGTTCCCCTCGGATGAGTTCTATTGCCTGTCCGGCGAACCCCTGCCCCAAGATGAAGAATACGAGGGCTATCCGCAGATTGAAAACGGCGTGGGCATGCTGCGGCTGTTTGAAACGGACATCTCCTACGCGACAGAGGATTTCCCCTGCGACACCCCCAGCGACAAAAAGCGGCTGATTGCCTGCGGCACCTCGGTAGCAGCCTTCCTTCGGGACATGATTGCCAAGTACGCCCCGGCAGGCACTCAGGTGGATGTGAAAGCCATCCGCAACACCTTCTTCGGCGAATCGGTAACCGTAACCGGCCTTTTGACCGGCGGCGATCTGGCCGAGCAGCTGAAGGATGAAACAGGCTATGACGAAATCATGATTTGCAGGAACACCATCCGCAACGAGGGTGACATGTTCCTGGATAACATGCTTGTGGAGGAGCTGCGCGCAGCACTGCCCGCACCCCTCAGAATTGTAGAAAACACCGGCGAAGCCTTCTGGCGCGCCATTTGTGGAATGGAGGCATAATATGGCAAGACCCCTGGTTGCGATTGTTGGCCGCCCCAACGTCGGCAAATCAACCTTCTTTAATAAAGTCACCGGCAAGCGCATCAGCATCGTGGAGGATACCCCCGGTGTGACCCGCGACCGCATCTACGCCGATGTGGAGTGGATGGACCGCAAGTTTACCGTGATTGATACCGGCGGTATCGACCCCCGCAGCGATGATGTGCTGCTCAGCCAGATGCGCCATCAGGCAGAAATCGCCATGGACACCGCCGATGTTATCTGCTTCTTTGTGGATGGCCGCGACGGCCTGACCGATGACGACCGCGATGTGGCCAACCTGCTGCGCAAGACCAACAAGCCCCTGCTGCTGGTGGTCAACAAGCTGGACCACATCAGCCTGAGCGATAACCTGTACGAGTTCTACGAGCTGGGCATCGGCGACCCCATCGGCATCAGCGCCATCAACATGCTGGGTCTGGGCGACCTGCTGGAGGAAATCTGCAAGGCACTGCCCCCCAAGACCGAGGACGAAGAGGATGATGGCGAGCATGTGCTGCAGCTGGCCATCGTCGGCCGCCCCAATGTGGGCAAGAGCAGCCTGACCAACAAGATTCTCGGTCAGGAGCGCGTGATGGTTTCCGACATTGCCGGCACCACCCGTGATGCCATCGATACCACCTTCACCGCCCACAACGGCACCCAGTACAATGTCATCGATACCGCCGGCATCCGCCGCAAATCCACCATTGAGGATGAATCTCTGGAGCGCTACAGCGTGCTTCGCTCCATCGCTGCCATCCGCCGCTGTGATGTGGCTTTGATGCTGATTGATGCCAACGACGGCGTAACCGAGCAGGACACCAAGATTGCAGGCCTGATTCACGAAGAGGGCAAGGGCTGCGTGATTGTGGTCAACAAGTGGGATACCCTGGAAAAGGAAACCGGCACTCTGGAGCAGTTCCGCAAGCAGGTGCTGGAGGACCTGAAGTTTATGGACTACACGCCCGTGCTGTTCATCTCCGCCAAGACCGGCCAGCGTGTACACACCGTGCTGGACATGGTGGATCAGGTTTGGGCACAGTGCTGCAAGCGCATCCCCACCGGTGTGCTCAATGATGTGCTCAGCGATGCCACCGCATCCCTGCAGCCCCCGGCCACCAACGGCCGCCGCCTGCGCATCTACTACTGCACCCAGGCCAGCACCTGCCCGCCCACCTTTATCTTCTTTGTCAATGATGAACAGCTGATGCACTTTGCCTATCAGCGGTATCTGGAAAACTTCTTCCGCAAGACCTTCGACTTTACGGGCACGCCGATTCATTTCATCCTGCGCGAAAAGAAAAAGGAGAATGACTGATGGTTATCAAGTTTATCATTGTTGCAATCATTGCCTACCTGCTGGGCTCCATTTCTACCGGCCTGATTCTGGCCCGGATTTGCGGCGGTCCCAACCTGCGTGAGGTAGGCAGCAAAAACACCGGCGCCAGCAACGTGCTGCGCACCATGGGTCTGAAGAGCGGCCTCATCACCTTCCTGGGCGATGCGGGCAAGGCTGCCCTGTCCTGCGGCATCGGCTGGTGGATTACCGGCACCATTTACGGTGCCATGCTGGCCGGTCTGTTCGTGATTCTGGGCCACAACTGGCCGGTGTTCTTCCAGTTTAAGGGCGGCAAGGGCGTTGCCTCCTCCTGCGGTGTGATGGTGGTATGCTTCCCCATCCCCGCACTGATTTGCTTTGTGATTACCATCGCCCTGATTTACTTCACCCGCTACATTTCCCTCGGCTCCATGACCATGCTGACGCTGTACGGCATCATCGTGTCCGTTCAGCACAACAGCGATCCCTACATCATCGCATGGTGCGCGGTGCTGGCTGTGCTGTGCATCCTGCGCCACCGCGCCAACATCAAGCGGCTGATGAACGGCACAGAAAACAAGCTGGGTCAGAAGGTCAAGTAAACCAATCTTTCGCCACAGGCTGTGATGCCTGTGGTTTTTTTGCAAGCAAAACAAGGGCTGTGAAAGCACAAATCGTCTTTCACAGCCCTTGACAATTGATTCAATTATTCTGCGTGACCCTTGGCCTTGATGACCTCAATCACTTCATCCACATACTTGTCGCAGG
>JAUNDF010000005.1 GCA_030526225.1 Clostridia bacterium | reverse complement strand
GCCCAAGGCACACCCTGTGGCACCGGCCCCTGCTTCCGCACTGCTGTCCGGTATCCTGACCAAGAGCGGCGTGTTCGGCCTGATTGTCATCTGCGGCCGGATTATGCCCGGCAATGCCGCCTTCGGCAATGCACTGCTGGTGCTGGCAGCCATCACCATGTTTGTGGGCGCTGTGCTGGCTCTGCTCTCCGTTGACCTGAAGCGCACCCTCGCCTGCTCCTCCATGAGCCAGATTGGCTTTATCACCGTGGGTCTGAGCATGATGGTGCTGCTGGGCGAGGAAGGCTCTCTGGCCAGCTACGGTGCCGTGATGCACATGGTCAACCACTCCCTCATCAAGCTGTGCCTGTTCATGGCGGCCGGTGTGGTTTACATGAACCTGCACAAGCTGAACCTCAACGATATCCGTGGTTTTGGCCGCGGCAAGCCTGTGCTGCACATCTCCTTCCTGCTGGGTGCGCTTTCCATCGGCTGTATCCCGCCCTTCGGCAGCGGCTACAACTCCAAGAGCCTGCTGCATGAAAGCATTCTGGAGCTGGTGCACCATCTGGAGGCTCATGGCCATGCGGCCGGCGGCTACCGGTTCCTGGAGATTCTGTTCATCATCTCCGGTGGCCTGACCATCGCCTACATGACCAAGCTGTACATCTGCCTGTTCTGGCAGAAGCACCCCACCCGTCAGGCAGAATTTGATGCAAAGAACAAGACCTACATCAATGTTCAGTCCTCTGTGGCACTGCTGCTGAGCGCAGTCATCCTCCCCTTCCTCGGTTTCCTGCCCGGACTGCTGATGAGCCCCCTTGGTGAGCGCTCTGCCGCCTTCTTCGGCCAGCAT
The DNA here is from genome assembly GCA_030526225.1 of Clostridia bacterium. Classification (GTDB taxonomy): domain Bacteria; phylum Bacillota; class Clostridia; order Christensenellales; family Aristaeellaceae; genus JAUNDF01. The sequence goes on along the minus strand of JAUNDF010000005.1, from coordinate 51,549 downwards.
CCCATGGAACACGCCATCCATTATTTTTCCGGCGAAAACCTGATTGGTGCCGGATACTCCATCGCCATCGGTGCCTTCACCTACCTGTGTATTGTCCGTCCCCTGCTGATGAAGAAGGAAAACGGCATCCGCGTGTATGTGGACAGAAAGCCCGAATGGTTTGATTTGGAAAACGGCGTGTATCGTCCTGTGCTGCTGAAGCTGCTGCCCGGCATTCTGGGCGGCGTGGTTGCCATCATCGGCGAACTGCCCGAAAGACTGTTCCTGATTGGCACCAAGCTGGTGGGTGCGCTGGTCAGCTTTGTCAGCGCCATCCCAGAAAACATCGCCTTTGCCATGCGCGGTTCCGTGTTCAGCAAAAAGCACGAGAAGAAGGAAGCCCCTGCCGGCAACCGCTTCACCTTCCTGCTGGGCCGCATCTGCAACGGTGTTGCTCACGGCCTGAACAAGACGGTCTGCCGCAAAAATCCTGTGGCCACCGACTACGAGTACCGGCTGGCCTTCTGGCTGGATAACGCCAAGCAGACCGCCGACAACTCTATCGGTACCATTTCCTATGGTCTGCTGATGATGGCCATCGGCTTGTTCGTCACCTGTCTGTATCTGGTGATTTCCCGCTGATCCATCACGCAAAAGCACCGCAGTACATGAGTGATTGTACTGCGGTGCTTCTTTGATTGATTCTGTTTTATCTGCCCGGCCATGCAATGCGGAAGGTCATCAGGTCTTCTGCGGCAACCGTGTTGGGGAAAATGGCGGTGGCTTCCGGCAGATACTCTGCAGGGACATCGATGCAGTTGCTGAAGTGGGTCAGCACAAGCTGTCTGGTGTTAGCTCGCTTGGCCAAATCTGCGGCCTCCCGGAAGAGCATATGCCGGTTGGTGTGAGCCTGATGAAGCTTTTCATCGTTGCCGTACATGCCCTCAAGGAACATCATGTCGGTGTTTTCGCCCATCACCGGGATGATATCCACAGGACGGGTATCCGTGGCATACACGAAGCTTAAGCCGGGGCGCTCGGGGCCAAGAACCTGCTGTGCCTTGATGATGCTGCCGTCAGCCTGCACAACATCATCGCCCTGCTGGAGCAGCCCCCACTGGTTCTGCGGCACGCCCAACTCCCTTGCCTTCTGCGGATCAAAGGCCCGGGGACGGGGCAATACAAAACGATAGCCGTAGCAGGGCACGCTGTGATTCAGCCTAAAGGCAGTCACCTGCAAGCCGATGATATCAAACTCGTACAAATCCTCATGGAATTCGTGCAGCTCCACCGGATAGGGCAGCTGGGGTGCCACCACCCGCAGACCATCCACCACATGCTTCAGGCCCGTACAGCCATAAATGTGGAAGGGCTCCTTTCGCCCGGACTTGGCCAGCGACAGCAGGAAGCCCGGCAGTCCGCCGCAGTGATCGGCATGGTAATGGGTCAGCAGAAGTCCCTCAATATGGCGGAAGCCCCAGCCGATGCGCCGGATGGCCGTCTGGGTGTTTTCCCCGCAGTCAATCAGCAGCGCCCTCCCCTGCAGCCTGACATACAAGCTGGAAAGGCCGCGGTCGGGCAAGGGCAGTGCTCCGCCCGTTCCAAGGGTACAAAGGTCCAGCATGGCAATTCCTCCGCTCATCCGAAATCACAAAAAGAATGAACCCGGATTTCACGGCTGCAGCGCCGGATGCCGACAGTTCTTTTATATATCATTCGATGCAGAAACAAAAAATCCTGCCGGACGAATCCGACAGGAAAAAGGTGACTGGTTTCGGCCTGTTATTTGGCCAGAGAAAGCCGCTTTGCCGCCCGGCGAATCTGGGGGAAGCAGGCAATAATCACGCAGATGATGGTTTCGGGGATGAGGTACAGGCCGTTGTACACCATGGAATACACCAGCGGAGCCTGTCCTTCGGGGGCATACTCGGCAAAGAACACAAAGCCGGCAACAATGGCGCAGATGGCACGGCCCAGCGCACCAATCACACAGCCCACCTGCAGGGCATACTGTTCAGGCAGCTTGCGGGCAAGACCGGCCAGACCCAGCAGGGCATAAGCCAGCAGATAGTCCATAATGCCCTCCACGGGAGTGACCATATAGAAGGCATCCTGCAGCCACTGCATAAAGCCGAACACCAGACCCACAAAGCAGCCGGGGCCGGCACCATAGGCATAAGCGAACATGAAGATGGGCAGCATGGAAGCCGGGGTGATGGAGCCGCCCTGGGGCATGCGATACAGGCGGATATAGGACAGCACCGTTGCCAGCGCAATGGTCAGCGCCGCATTGGCAATCAGGCGGGAGGTCCATTTGGTGTTGCTTTTCTTCATCAGATAAAGCACGGCACCAAGCACCACGAGGGCAGCCAGAATGCCCCACATCACAGGGGAAAACTCGGCAAACTTTTTGAACATTTTCTATTCCTCCTTTTGTGCATCTCCAAAAGAAAAACCCGCGATCATATCGCGGGAAAGCAGATGGACATTTTGTCCAGTCGCAGATGCCCGAAAGCAGCTGCTGTCCGCCTCCCTACGGTAGGATTACCTACACAGGTTCCAAGGGTCGGATATCCTCTCAGCCCGAAACGGGCACCCCTGGCGGTAGATGCAATTTTCGTGTATAATGTATCATAGTTGATGAAATCTGTCAAGCATTTCACAAGGCAAAGGAGTTTATGATGATGAGCACCTTTTTTGCATGGCTTTCCCGCCTGAAGCTGATCAGCCGCTGGGGGCTGATGCATTCTGCGAGACCGGAAAACGATGCGGAGCACAGCCTGCAGACGGCCATGATTGCCCACGGGCTTGCCGTAATCGGCAACAGAAGACTTGGCCGCCATTATGATGAAAACAAAACCGTTACCCTGGCGGTGTATCACGATGTGAGCGAAATTTTTACCGGTGATTTGCCCACACCGGTGAAGCACCATGACAAAATGATTCGGGATGCCTATCACCGTCAGGAGCAGGCGGCATTGTCACGGCTGCTGCTGACACTGCCGGAGGACCTGCGCCCCGGCTTTGCAGACAGCCTCCTGCCCGATGAAGCCGCCCCCGAATGTAAGCTGGTCAAGGCCGCGGACCGCATCAGCGCCTATGCCAAGTGCATGGAGGAGCTGCAGTGCGGCAACCGGGAATTTGCATCCGCCGCAAGGAACATCCGGGCCTCCATCGCGGCTTTGCAGCTGGAGGAAGCGGACATCTTTATGAATGAGTTCAGCGATGGCTTCAACATGACGCTGGACGAACTCTAGGAGGGCGAAAAATGAAAATCGGCCTGTCTGCCGCCGCGTTCTACGGCCTGATGGAGACAGAGGAGCAGGCGGCGTACATCCGCCGCTTCCCCATCGACACCTGCGAAATCTTTCTGGAAACCCACTGCGAGTACACAAAATCCTTTGGCGAACTGGTGCGGGAAAAGCTGGGCGATATGCACTGCACCTCCGTGCATCCCAAGGGAACGCAGTTTGAGCCGGATATCTTTGCCCGCTCCATGCACCAGTACCATGATGGCATGAAGGCCTTTCGCGGTGTGCTGGACAGCGCACAGGCCATCGGCGCAAAGTACTATGTGATGCACGGTCCCCACAGTGTTTCCAGCCGGATGACCATCGACCGCATCCATCAGCTGCAGCCCCGGTTTGCAGAAATGGCCGGTGAAGCGGCTGAAAAAGGAATTGAACTGCTCTACGAAAATGTGTGCTGGGCCGCACTTCGCACCACAGATGACGTGGCGCGGCTAACGGAGCTGCTGCCGGACATCCATTTTGTGCTTGATATCAAGCAGGCACAGCGCGCCGGTGTTGACCCCTTTGATATGCTCCATGCCATGGGCAGCAGAATCCGCCATGTTCATCTGCTGGATTGGGATGAGCAGGGCCGCGTGTGTCTGCCGGGTCAGGGCTGCTTTGATTTCCCGCGGCTGTTTGATGAAATGCATCAAATGGACTATGACGGGACATTCCTTTTGGAGCCGTATACCACGCCGCCCGAACGGGAAAATGAACTGCTGGAAGCGCTGTCCTATCTGCGGAAAACAGCGAAGCAGGCATACGGAAAGCCGCATAGAACATAAATGTTTACAAATGCATAGTTTTCTGGCTGTTGCATTTTGCCTGTTCTTTCTTTATAATAGTAGCCGTGCAAACGCATTTGCATAAGGAGGTAAAGAATACATGTCGATTTGGCTCAAACGCCTGATTGCACTTTCCCTGGTTATCTGCCTGTGCTTCGGCACTGTGGCATTAGCCGACGATACGGACGAGCTTCTGTTTGAGGATCTCAGCGAAGAGGAGCTGGAGGACGAGAGCGAAGCCTCTGCCCTGTTCAACCTGGACAGCACCGCTGCTGCCGCTGCCGAGGAAATCGAGATGGAGGTTGACGACACCGTTGATCCCGACAACCTGGAGCTGAACCCCAACCTGCCCGACCATGTAGTCAACATCCTGCTCATCGGCATCGACACCCGCGATACTTCTCTGGATGCAGGCCGTGACGGCAACCAGCACGGTGACGTGCAGATTATCCTGTCCATCAACAAGAAGGACGGCTCTGTGAAGCTGACCAGCATCCAGCGCGATTCCTATGTGACCATCCCCGGTTACAAGAACAAGAACCGCATCAACCTTGCTTACAGCCGCGGCGGCGGTGCACTGGCCATGCGCACGGTCAACCACAACTTCCAGATGAACATCCAGTACTACTGCACCATCAACTTCTTCGGTCTGGCTTCCATCATCGATGCCATCGGCGGCATTGATATCGAGATGACCAAGGTGGAGGCCTCCGCCATCAACGCCTACCTGCGCAAGCATCCCCCGGCCTATGACAACACCAAGGGCACCGGCTACAAGCGCGTACCGCTGGAGCGGAAGGCAGGCGTTCAGCATCTGGACGGCGTTCAGGCTGTTATGTATGCCCGCCTGCGTGAAATCGACAACGACTTTGCCCGCACGGTCCGCCAGCGCAATCTGCTGGAGCTGCTGAAGAAGGTAATGCAGGACATGGACATGGACCGCCTGTTCGACCTGGTGGATGCCTGTGTGCCCTATGTGCGCACCAACATGAACGCAGCCACCATGCTGGAGCTTGGCATGGGCATTCTGGGCAGCGGCATTGTGCAGAAGGCACAGAGCGGCCAGCCCCTGATGGAGCAGTTCCGCCTGCCCATGGGCGATGGCAAGGAAAAGGCCTGGAGCTACCGGGACATTGCCATCAGCGACCGCACCACCATCAGTGTGGTTTATATCAGCGACAAGAACCTGCAGAAGAACACGGAAGCACTGCACAACTTTATCTATGGCGCTTATTATCCTGCCAACTGATTGGCATGGCGCTTCCCCTTCAGCCGTCGGAGACAATCCGGCGGCTGTTTTATTTGTAAAAGTTGCCGCAAGTGCCTGATGATGTAGACAAACGCCCGCGGGAAAGCTATACTGGAATTATCAATATCATCCCTTGACGGAGGTTGTCCCATGAAAACCATTCAGGCAATTTTGCCCAACTGGGCTGATTATATCATCTATGCCGCCATTATCATCGTGACTGTCATTGGCGTGTTCAAATGCCTTTGTCCCCTTTGGGGCACTACCCACGCCCTGAAAAGAGCGGTAAAGAAGCTGCAGGAGGATGACCGCTCCGGCGGCAAGCCTGTATGGCAGGAAACGCGCTTTATGGGCAATCGGCTGAAGGGAAGCTGGCTGCGCTTTCTGCAAAATGCCGAGCAGCTGGACCGCCGCGGCCTCCCCTGCAACGTGGAGGACTACATCAATGACGATACCGTAACCCACGGACCGGGCAATGCCCAGCTGGCAGAGATGATTCCCAGCCTTTTGACCAGCCTCGGCATTCTCGGCACCTTTATCGGCCTGATGCGCGGTCTGACCGGGCTGAACATGTCTGATGCGGAAGCGCTGATGAAGGGCATTCCCGTCCTGCTGGACGGTATGAAGGGTGCCTTCGGTACATCTGTGCTGGGCATCAGCTGCTCTCTGCTGTTCAACATGTCCTGCAAGATTTCGCAGGGCTCCAGCTATCACGCCATTGACCGCTTTGTGGAGGCCTTTACCTCGCTGGCCATGCAGCGCCCGCTGGACAATGACGTGCAGCTGATTTGCCAGAATCAGGACCGCAACCACATGCTCTTTAATGCCACCGATGGCCTTGCCTCCCAGATGGCCGGCAGCATTGAGGTGGCTGTCAGCCGCGCCCTGTCCCCTGTGGCCCGCTCCATGGATGAATTCCTTGTGGCTTCCACCAAGGCACAGGTAGAGGGCGTGGGCCGTATTGTCACCAGCTTTGTGGAGCAGATGAACCAGTCCCTGAACAAGCAGTTCCTTGCACTGGGGCAAACGCTTACCGAGGTGAACCGCAACCAGCGCGATGCCCTTGACAAAATTCAGCAGAGCCTGACCAACGCCGATACCATCCTGACCCAGGCACAGGAGCTGCGGAGCATCTCCGGCAGCATCACGACCCAGTTTGAGCAGTATGTGGCCGGCATCAATGAAGCACGAAAGCACGATGCCCAGTTTGAAGCATCCGCCGCCGATATGCTGACAAGGCTGAACGATGCCGCCGCCAATCAGCATGCCGCACTGGCCTCTCTGTAGGATTATCATATCCTGCTGACCAAATCCATGGATGACTTCCGCACCGCTGTCAACACCAGCATGGACAAGATGTATCAGGCAGATCAGGCCGCGGTAGGCAAGCTGGCCAGGACAAGCGACAGCATCGCCCAATCCACCGACCGGCTGGCCGGAAGCTATCAGTACTTTGTTTCCAGCATTGTGGATGGCTTCTCCCGCGCCCTTGGCACCTTCCATATATCGGTCAACGATATGATGGCCGAGCTTTCCCGGCAGATTGAAGCCCTGCCCAAATCCGGCACCAGCGGTGATGCCGTGAAGGAGCTGAGCCGGATTCAGCAGCTGCTGGCCAGCATGGAAAAGACCCTGACCGCATCCCGGGAGGAGGCATAACATGGCAAGACAGCGAGTGCACAACCGCCGTGCCGGCCATACCGGCTCCACCGGTGCCAGCTGGATCAGCTACTCCGATATGATGGCTGCGCTTTTGCTGGTGTTTGTGCTGATTCTCTGTGTCAGCCTGTACCAGTACTTTACCATGCTCTCTGAAAAGACGGAGGAAATCCTGCGCCAGCAGTCAGTGATGGAGGAGCAGCGCCGGCAGCTTGACAATCAGGCCATTCAGCTGGCGGCGCAATCTGTGGTCATCGGTGAGCAGTCGGTGCTGGTGCTGGCCCAGCAGACTCAGCTGGATGAACAGCAGGCCGCATTGAACCTTCAGCAAACTCAGCTGGATGAACAAGCCGCCACTTTGACCGCACAAGAGGCCACGCTGCAAAGCCAGTCTGCCACTTTAACCGCACAACAGCAGGAAATTGAACAGCAGAAAACCACTTTGGCACTGCAGCAGCAGCAATTGGACGAGCAAGCCGCCACTTTGGCCGCACAAAAGGCTGCTTTGGATGAGCAAGCCGCCACCGTGGCCGCTCAGCAGGCAAAGCTTGACGAGCAAGAAACCACCATGGCCACACAACAAGCAAAATTAGACGAACAAGAAACCACTTTGTCATCACAACAGGCGACTCTTACACAGCAGGAAACCACTTTGGCACAGAAACAGGCAGAAATCGATGCCGCCAACGAGCAGCTGGCCATCCGGGAACAGGAGCTGCTGACGCTGCAGCAGCGTGTTTCCGATCAACAGACGGCGCTGGACGAGCAAACCGGCAAAATCGATAATCTGGTGGGTCTGCGGAGCAAGATTATTACCGACCTGTCCACCGAGCTGTCCCGCGCCAGCCTGAGTGCCACCGTCGACCCTGCCACCGGTGACATCATGCTCAACAGCGCCATCTTCTTCGGCGTTGGACAATACAACATCAAGGCAGACGGTCTTGCCCTGCTGGACCAGTTTGTGCCTGTCTACTTAAGCGTGCTGACCAAGCCGGAATACGCGCCGTATCTGGGTGAAATCATCATTGAAGGCCATACGGACAGCCAGGGCGAATACATCTCCAACCTTGAACTGAGCCAGAACCGCGCACTGGCCGTTGCCAAGTATTGTCTGGAAATGCCGAGCCTCAGCGCCGCCGACCGGCAGATGCTGCAATCCATCCTGACGGCCACGGGGCGCAGTGAATCCGACCTGATTTACAACCCCGACGGCACCGAAAATCGGGAAGCATCCCGACGGGTGCAGTTTAAGTTCCGCCTGAAGGATGCGGAAATGATTGCTGAAATGAACAGGCTCCTGCAGCAGGGCGGAAACGGAGGAACAGCGGAATGAAGCCCCTTGCCATCACCACCACCATCCTGTTGATTCTCGCCCTTCTGGGCGCAGGCTGGCTGTTTTTAAACGCAAACATCACCGTAGAGCAGGTCACCGTCCAGGCCACGGAGGCTGTTGTTCAGCAGGACTATTTCGACCAAATCAAAACTCAGCTGGCCAACAGCTGCTTTGAGGGCACCGTATTCAATCAGAGTCCCCTTGGCGAGAGCGAAAGCTATCAGTTCCTGACCTACAATGTCCGCCTGAAGAATGCCGCCTTTGTGACGGCGGATATGGTTGAGGTCCAGATCACCCCCATGGAAGGCGATGTGGTGCAGATTGGCTCCTTTGCCCCAAAATCCCTGCCGCGGCAAAGCATGGGCGACATTCAGGCGACCATCCTCACCGACGCCAATATGCACAGCGTTCGCGAATTGAGCGTGACCTATTACATCTGGGGCTTCCCCTTTATCACCAAAACAACCTCCGGCAGATAAAACGAACCCGTCCGGCAAATATGTGCCGGACGGGTTTTCTGCTGTGTGCTGTTATCAGGCAAGCTCCTGCTGTGCTTTTTCCATGGCCGCGGCGATGACCTGATCCATGTCATAGTACTTGTATTCGCCAAGCCGGCCGCCGAAGAGTACCTTCTTCTCCTGCGCGGCCAGTGCACGGTAAGCATCAGCCAGTGCACCGTTTTTCTTGTCGTTGACGGGATAGTAGGGCTCGTCTCCGGGCTTCCATTCGGAGGAGTATTCCCGGCTGATGACGGTTTTGGGCTGGGTACCGAATTCGAAGAACTTATGCTCGATAATCCGTGTCCAGGGTGTTTCGCTGTCGGTGTAGTTGACCACAGCGTTGCCCTGATAATTTGGCGTATCCAGCACCTCTGTTTCAAAGCGAACAGAGCGGTAAGCCAGATGCCCCAGCCGATAGCCGAAATAGGCATCCACAGGGCCGGTGTAGACCACGCGGTCAGCCAGCGCATCCAGCTCATCCTTATGGGCCAGATAGTCGGTATTAAGGCGGACCTCCACGCCCTCCAGCATGCGTGCTACCATGTTGGTATAGCCGCCCATGGGGATGCCCTGATACAACGCATTGAAGTAGTTGTTGTCAAAGGTCAACCGAACGGGCAGCCGCTTGATGATAAAGGCAGGCAGCTCGCCGCAGGGTCTCCCCCACTGCTTTTCAGTATAGCCCTTGACCAGCTTTTCGTAGATATCCGTACCCACCAGAGAAATGGCCTGTTCTTCAAGATTTCGCGGTGCTTCGATGCCCGCTTCCTTCCGCTGGCGGTTGATGATTTCCTCCGCCTCCTGCGGACGGACAACGCCCCACATTTTGTTGAAGGTATACATGTTGAAGGGCAGAGAGTACAGTTCTCCCTTGTAATTGGCCACAGGGGAATTGGTGTAGCGGTTGAAATCAGCAAAGCGCTGGACATAATCCCACACGCGGCGATTGTTGGTATGGAAAATATGAGCACCATAGCGATGAACCTGAATGCCCTCCACATCCTCGGTATACACATTGCCGGCAATGTGGCTGCGCTTGTCCACCACCAGCACTTTCTTTCCGGCTTCCCGGGCCATTTGGGCAAACACGGCACCGTACAGGCCCGCGCCAACCACCAGATAATCGTATTGCATCTTGTCACGCCCTTATTTTTCCTTGATGACATCAGTATACCATGAAGGGCGAAAACTATCAACCGAAGCACCGATGAAAATGATTCGCAAGCTTGCTTTCCCGTGATAAAGTGCTATACTTATCATGGAGGTGTTTGAAATGAATACACAGAAATTGATTTGTACCTGCAATGAAGTAAAATATCAGGATGTGATTGATGCCGTCAATGACGGCTGCACCACCGTGGAAGAGGTACAGGAGAGAACCCACTGCGGCTATGGCTGCGGCCGCTGCAAAGCATTCCTGCGCAGCTATGTGGAGGAGCTGCTGGAGGAAAAGCAAGCATGAAAGCCATGACAAAGCAGCAGCGCGATGATATGCTGCTGTCGGCACCGGTAGAAAAGGTCATTCCCCGGCTGGCCGTGCCCAGCATTATTTCCATGCTGATTACCAGCATTTATAACCTGGCCGATACATTCTTCGTCAGCCAGCTGGGTACATCTGCATCGGGTGCGGTGGGCGTGATTTTTTCCGCCATGTCGCTGATTCAGGCATTCAGCTTTACCATCGGCATGGGCAGCGGCATCAACGTCAGCAAAGCGTTGGGCGCAGGCAACAAAAAAGAAGCAGAACGGTTTGTTTCCGTTGCCTTTTTTACCGCACTGATTTTCGGCACTGTGCTGGCCATCGGCGCTACCCTTTGTATCGATCCGCTGGTCCGCTTTTTGGGTGCAACGGAAACCATCGCGCCATACGCCAAGGACTACGCCGGGTATATTTTTTACGCCGCCCCCTTTATGATGGCCGGCTTTGTGATGAACAATCTCCTGCGCTTTCAGGGACTGACCATGTACGGCATGGTGGGCATCACCACCGGCGGCATATTGAACATGATTCTCGACCCGCTGTTCATCTTCGGGCTGAACATGGGCACTGCCGGTGCCGCACTGGCCACCGCCATCAGCCAGTTTATCAGCTTTGTGATTCTGCTGGCCATGTGCCTTAGCCGCCCGGCCGCGATTTCCATCAGCCTGCGCAACTTCAGGCCCAGCGGCAAGATGTACGGCAGAATCCTCTACAACGGTCTTCCCAGCCTTGGCCGACAGGGGATTGCCGGTATTTCAGCCATTGTGCTGAACAATGTGGCGGGCGCCTGGGGCGATGCCGCCATCGCCGCCATCAGCATTGTGACGCGGTTCTCGCTGTTCCTCAATTCCTCGGTCATCGGCTTTGGTCAGGGCTTCCAGCCTGTGTGCGGCTTCTGCTTCGGTGCAGGAAAATATGCCCGGGTCCGCAGAGCCTTCGCCTTTGGGGTGAAGGTGATGACCATCATTCTGCTGATTCTAGCCGCGGTTTCCTTCCCCTTCAGCGGCTGGATTATCACCCAGTTCCGCAGGGATGACATGGAGGTAATCCGCATCGGTACACTGGCACTGCGGCTGCAGCTGCTGTCACTGCCGCTGTGGGGTTATATCACCATGGCCAATATGTTTACCCAGTCCATCGGCTACGGCATCCGTGCCACGATTATTTCCAGCGCAAGACAAGGCATTTTCCTGATTCCCATGCTGCTGATTCTCCCCGCTCTCTTCGGGCTGCTGGGGCTTCAGCTTGCACAGCCCATCAGCGATGTGCTGACCTTTATCCTTTCTCTGGCGATTGTCAGCGGCATCCTGCGGGAGCTGAAGGCCATGCCGGACAAGGAAACAAATGCATAACAAAAGAGCATCGGCCCGTCACAGGTCGATGCTCTTCCTGTTTTCCCCCTGCTCCAGCAAAAGCAGGGCTTTTTTGCATTCAATCCCACCGGCATAGCCTGTCAGGCTTCCGTTGGCACCGATTACACGATGACACGGTATCAACAGAGAGATGGGATTATGCCCCACCGCGCCGCCGACCGCCTGTGCCGACATGCTTTTTAGTCCGCACTGCGCAGCCATCTGCTTTGCCAGCGCTCCATAGGTGGTTGTCTGTCCGTAGGGAATCCGTAGCAATAACTGCCACACCTTCTGTTGAAAGGCTGTTCCATGGGGTGACAGCTGCGGCAGAAAGTGCGGCTCCCGCCCCTGAAAGAACAATGACAGCCACCGTTCTGTTTCATGAAAGACAGGCAGTTCCTTCTTTTCCGACAGTGCGAACACATCATTCGGGAAGTACTTTTGCCCCACAAACCAAAGCCCGCACAGACTGCCGTTTTGGGCTTTCCCGACCATGGGCCCCAAGGGCGTTTCAAAGCGGCAGATTGCTTCCATTGCTCTGCCTCCCTTACAGCATTCTGCGTCCGTCCACATACTTGGCCTTCAGCAGACCGTTCCCCTGATAGGCATAGCGCTCCAGCCGCTCGGCAGGATTAAAGCTGCGGGGACTTGCCAGCTTGCTTTCATCCAGCACCAGCGCATCAAAGGCATAACCCGGCTCAAACAAACCGACTTTGCCAAAGAAGCGTCCGCCGCCTGCCGTGGCCATATAGAATGCCTCCGCCATGGACAGCGGATGGTCTTTCTGCCCCTCAAGCATCCATTTCATTTTGCTCACCTGAACGGTATATACCATCACCTCGAACAGATTCAGCGTGTGACCGCCTGCCACATCGCTGCCGAGGCCGATTTCCCATCCGCCGCGGAGATACGCTGCCGCAGGACAAAGACCGGCAATGACGTTGCTGTTGCTGGTGGGGCAATGGGCAATCATCACCCGCTTGTCCTTCAGGAGCTGTTTTTCCCGCTCTGTTCCGTAAATGCAATGGGCCATGACGGTGGGGACATCACCCAGCAGACCGTAGGCATCGTAGGTGTCGCAGTAGTCCCGTTTGTCGGGGCAGAGTGCCTTCACCCATTCGATTTCGCTCAGGTTTTCATTGAGATGGCTCTGGGCAGGCACGCCATATTCCCTGGCCAGCTTGCCAAGCTACGCCATATACGCATCGGTAATGGTGGGCGTAAAGCGCGGCGTAATCATGGGCATGACAGGAGCAAATTGACCCGCCGCGGTTTGCTCCAGCCACCGTCGCGTTTCGCGCACGCCATCTGCCACGGATGCTTCACGATAATAAACGGGGCAGTTTCTGTCCATGTTCAGCTTGCCCACATAGCCGGGCAGCCCTGCCTGCTGCAGCTGGCGCATCAGCTCCAGTGTTGCATCGGTGTGGATGGTGGCAAAGACGCAGGCCCTTGTGGTGGGGCTGTTGACAAGGTCCCGCACGAAATACGCATACGCGGTTTTGGCGTATTCCAAATCGGCAAACCTTGCCTCCTCCGGGAAGGTGTACTGGTCCAGCCACTCCAGCAGCTGAACATCCATGGCCGTACCGGCGTAGCTGTATTGGGGCGCATGCAGATGCAAATCCACCAAGCCGGGGGTAATCAGGCAGCCGGTGTAGTCCTGCACCTGCTCCGGCGCGGTTCCCTCGGGCAGCTGCGGCTCAAATCCGCAAAACACGCCGTCACGGCAGATGGCATAGCCATCACGAATCCGCAGACTCCCTGCCTTGGGTGCATCCACAAAGGTTCCCTTGAGTACAATTGTATTCATGCTTTCCTCCTGCATTACGGCGTTTCTTTTTCGTGCCAGAATTCCTTCAGGGCTTCTATGATATTTCCGTGCTGGACCTGCCAGTGGGTTGGCATCAGCTTGCGGTAGGATGCGTAGGGATAGCGGTCATCCAGCAGCAATGCAACGCCTCTGTCCGTTTCGGTGCGGATGACGCGGCCCACCGCCTGTGCCACCTTCTGCATCCCCGGAATCATGTAGGCGTACAGGAAGCCCTGACCGAACTTCTTTTCCAGTACCTATCGCAATACTTCGCGGAAGATGCCCACCTGCGGCAGTCCGACACCGACGATGATGACACCGTCCAGCGCATCTCCTGGCAGGTCGATGCCTTCGGAAAACACGCCGCCCAGCACACACAGCCCCAACACCTATGATGACTCATGCAGAAAACGCGCGAGAAATTCTTCCCGCTGGGATAAGGACATGGAACGCTGCTGCATCATGTATGTATCCTCATCCAGCAATTCCGTCACCTTTTCCATGTACGCAAAGCTGGGGAAAAAGACCATGTATTTGCCCGGATGGCTTTCCGTCAGCTGACGGATGCAGTCGGCAATCTGCGGCAAAGTGGCATCCCTCTGCTGATATCGCGTGTTGATGTTTTTCTGCAGTACCAGCAGATTCTCGGGCGGGAAAGGTGATGGCATGGAGAAGCAGGCATCATCCTCATCTGCGCCGATGAGCATCTTCATGTCATCAATGGGGTGCATGGTGGCTGAAAAGCAGACCACGCCGTTCATGGGCGCGGTGGTATCGTGCAGAAAGTCGGATACATCGGGCGCAAAGGCGGTAATGCGCCTTGTCTTCCTGTCCCGCCCTTCCCAAATGAAGACATAGTCCCGTGTTTCCCGCCGTCTGGCGCGAAGAAAAGAGAAGACATCGTAGGTGATTTCCGTCACCAGCTCTTTTTCCTCGCCCCACTGGATGTGCTCATAGCGGGCCTGTGCCAGCGCATCTGCCAGCTATTGTACGGCACGGTCAATGCTCTGCGGGAGGTCACTCAAACAGCCTTCGGCAGCGCCATCTTCTATGGGCAAATCTACAATGGCATTGAGCATGCGGGTCATGCTTTTGTACAGGTCATGGCTTCGGCCCAGCAGTTTCCCTGCTGCGGTGCGCAGCTTGCGAATCTTTCTTCCGTCCACATGGCCGCTGAGCATATCGCGGGCTCTGTCGGGGAGATTATGGGCTTCGTCCACAAGCAGTGTCACTTCACCGGGGCGATTAAAAATGCGCTGAATATGCACCGCAGGATCAAAGGCATAATTGTAGTCACAAATGGTCACATCGGCGATTTCCGCCAGGGAAAGGCTGAATTCAAAGGGACACAAATCATGCTTGTCAGCCGTTTCACGGATGGCTTCGGGCGACCAATGGTCCTGCTGCATCATTTCTTCGATGGCGGCACCATCCCGAAAGAAATGTCCCTTGGCCCTTGGACAATAGTCAGGATGGCACATGGTCTTCGCAGGGCATTGACGGTCCTTGGCATCCAGCACCAGTGTCCACAGCTTCAGGGGCTGAAGGCGCATCATCCGCAGTGCCTAAAGCGGACCCTGACGCTGGGTTGTACGAGCTGTCAGATAATAGATTTGCTCCGTCAATCCCGTACCAAGCGCCTTGACTGCCGGAAACAGCGTAGCCACAGACTTGCCTGTACCGGTGGGCAGTGACGCAAACAGTCTTTTCTGCCGCTTAATGGCCGTGTACACCTGTGCCGCCATTTCACGCTGTCCCTGACGGTATTCCGGGAAAGGGAATTGAAGGTGCAGCAAGGTTTCATCCCGCAGGGTATGGTGACGGTCAATCAGCACCAGACGGCGCATATATGCCTGTACCAGTGCATCAAATTCTGCCGCGCATTGCTATGCAGAAAGAATCTCCTCAAACAGCTCAAGGATTGTGCCGGCAACAGAGACATAGGCAATGCGAATCATCACCTGCGGAATGTGTTCCTGTGTGCAGAGCATATGTCCGTAGCACACAGCCTGCGCCCGGTGGGCAGGGTCCAGTGTGATTTCTCCCCTGCCCTTTTTGACCTTGATTTCCTCAATCACAGGCAGCTCGCCATCATGGAAAGCGTCCATGCGGCCAAGGACACGGAGTGCAATGCCGTCCGCTTCCGGCAAATCAAGGGTCAGGGAGACTTCGCTTTCCCAGCCATCACCCAGCAGCTTTTGCCGCGCCTTATGACCGAGCATGCCATCCTGCATATCCTTGATGCTGCCGCCGGGGAGAATATCACCGCCGTGGATGGAAAACTCCACCAGCATCCGAACCGACACGCTGCAGTTTGTCATGCGATATCCTCCCCTTTCTAAAAACACTACGATAATTATACCACATCCGGATGAAGATGGCACGAAGAAATCTTCCCGATAAAGCAGGCAATAGAAAAACCCTCCCCGGGAACCCGGGAAGGGCGAAGGTTTCAGGAATTAGCGGCCGAACTGAGCATCGTTGTTGCCGGAGTCAGTGGTCCACATTTCAAGCATGTTGATGGGATCGTTGAAGTCAGCGATCCAGCCGTTACGGGCAACGTCATAGTTGCCGCTCTTACGGTCTTCCAGGAAGACGTTCCAGTCGCAGGTGCGGATGGTCATGGTGATGCCGATAGCAGACAGGTCCTGCTGGATGCACTCAGCGATGGCAACGTGACCGGAGGACTCGTTGGTCAGGTACTCGAAGGAGATGGGGGTAGCATCGGACAGCTTGCCGTCAACAAACTCGAAGCCGGCGGACTCCAGCAGCTCGATGGCCTTGGCCTCATCAACCTCGCCGTTGTAGTAGCCAACGGTATCAGCATCGGGATAGGTGTAATCAGCATCGTTGGCCTTGAAAACGCCGCCGTTGCCGTCAGCCATGCCGGAGGGAATGAAGGCGTTAGCCATTTCCTGGCCGCACTGACCAACAGTCTCGATGATGTAGTCACGGTCAATCAGGTAAGAGAAAGCCTGACGCATAGCGTTGGCCTGCTCCACAGTCTTGCCGTCGAACAGGGGGCTCTTCACGTTGAAGATTATGTAGTAGGTGCCCAGAGCGGAAATCAGGTGGAACTCGGGATCTTCCTTCAGGGACTCAACCAGGTCGTTGGGAACGGAGTCGCAGAAGTCCAGGTCGCCGGCCTGATATGCACCGTAGATAGCGGTGTCATCAGCAGACAGCATCATGGTGATGGTTTCCAGCTTCACGTTCTCGGCATCCCAGAAGTTGGGGTTCTTGGTGAAGACCATGGATTCGTTGTGCTTCCACTCAGTCAGGGTGTAGGCACCGGAGGTCACATAGCCGGCTTCCAGAGCCCAGGCATTGGGCTTAACCACATTGCCGTCGGCATCCTTGTAGCCTTCAGCGCCTTCAACAACATCCTGCTTCACGGGGAAGAAGGTGGGGAAAGCAGCCAGGTCCAGCATGTAGGCGCAGGGAGCGGTCAGTTCCACGGTGAACTGCTTGCCGTCTTCGGAGGCGGTCACAGCCAGCTCATCGGGATAGCCCTTGATGCCGTTGAACATGTAGGAGTAGTCAGCAGCGGTCTCGGTAGCGGCGGCACGCTTCCAGCTCCAAACGAAGTCGGCAGCAGTCAGGTCGGAACCGTCGGACCACTTCAGGCCGTCACGCAGGGTGAAGGTGTAAACCAGACCGTCATCGGACATTTCGTAGCCGGTGGCGAAGTTGGGCACCAGAGCGCCTTCTGCGTCGTAGGTGTACAGGCCACCAAAGGTCAGGGCAGCGATGCAGGCACCGTCAACGGAGGAGTTCAGAGCGGGATCGACATAGTCGGGCTCGGAAGCCAGGTTGATGTTCAGGTTGGTAGCATCGCCGTTGGTGGCGTACTGGAAGAACTTGGTCTGGAACAGGTTGGCGTAAACGCCTTCCACAGAAGCCTTCTGCATGTACATATCGTTGTAATAGTACAGGGGCACGAGGGCACCGGTCTCCATCAGCATGTCCTCAGCCTGGTGCATGAGGGCTTCACGCTTGGCGAAGTCGGTTTCGCTCTTGATAGAAGCAATCAGAGCATCGAATTCAGTCCAGTTGGGTTCGGAGCCTGCATCAGCAAAAGCGGATACAGTGCCGGCCATCATGGCAACAGCCAGCAGCATGGCAAGCAGCTTTTTCATGATAGGTTTCCTCCTATTTTGAAATTTGTAGACAATTGTACATCAACGCGGCGCATCGGTCAACAAAGATTGTTAAGAAATACAGAATAAATACAATGATTTAATTGACTAAACCAATTATTTATCCGGCAGCACCTGACAAGTATCCTGCCGGTGCTGCCGCATGAGTGTACATGGATGTCTATATGCAATACGGCGTTAACCGTTCACATACCTTCAGAGCAGACCATGGTATAAGACTTGAACCGATTAAATGTGGGGATTCCAGCAAGCGATCTGATGACCGGGTGCAATCTCCTGCAGGCTGGGGCATTCCTTGGCGCACTGCTCGGTGGCATAGCGGCAGCGGGTACGGAAGGGGCAGCCGGAGGGCATATGCATGGGGCTGGGAACATCGCCGATGAGCGGAATCCGCTGCTTTTCCCGGGCGGTGTTGGGGTCAGGAATCGGGATAGCGGAAATCAGGGACTGAGTATAGGGATGGCTGGGGCTGTAGATGATATCATTTGCCTCGCCGATTTCAACAATCTTGCCCAGATACATAACGGCAATGCGCTTGGAAATGTGCTGCACAACCAGCAGGTCGTGCGCAATGAACAGATAAGCAATGCCCAGCTTTTCCTGCAGTTCCTCAAAGGTGTTGATGACCTGTGCCTGAATGGAAACGTCCAGAGCGGATACAGGCTCGTCGCACACGATGAATTTGGGGTCCACAGCCAGTGCGCGGGCAATGCCGATGCGCTGACGCTGACCGCCGGAAAACTCGTGGGCATAGCGGCGGGCATGGTCGCTGTTCAGGCCCACCAGATTGAGCAGATGGGTAATCTTTTCCATGCGCTCATTCTTGTTGGCATACAGGTGATGGATATCCAGAGGCTCACCTACGATATCAGCCACCGTCATGCGGGGGTTGAGGGAGGAGTAGGGATCCTGGAAAACAATCTGCATTTCCCTGCGGAAATCCTTTACGTTGGCAGGGGTAATCTGCTTGCCCTGATAGATAACCTCACCGGAGGTGGGCTTGTACAGGTGCAGGATGGTACGGCCGACCGTGGTCTTGCCGCAGCCGGACTCGCCTACCAGACCAAGGGTCTCGCCTTCATCAATGTCGAAGGAAACACCGTCAACGGCCTTCAGGGGCGTAGAGGAAAACCAGCCGGTCTTAATCGGGAAATGCTGTTTCAGGTTTTTGACCTCAAGCAAATGCTCACTCATTCGGCCTTATCCTCCTTGTTCAGAATCGGCTTGACATTCATCCAGCAGGAAGCGGCATGACAATCGTTAATCAGCAGCTCCTCGGGCTTGTGATGCAGGCACACCTTCATGGCGGCGCTGCAGCGGGAAGCAAAGGCGCAGCCGGCGGGCATGTTGGTCAGGTCCACGGGAGAGCCGGAGATGGGCACCAGCTTCTCGTGCTCGCGGGTCAGGCGGGGAATGGAGCGCAGCAGACCCTTGGTGTATTCGTGCTTGGGGTTGTAGAAGATTTCGTCTACAGTACCGCGCTCGCACACACGGCCGGCATACATGACGATGATTTCATCGCACATGTCGGCAATAACGCCCAGGTCATGGGTAATCATGATGATGGCCATGCCCAGCTTCTTCTGCAGCTCCTGCATCAGCTCCAGAATCTGTGCCTGAATGGTCACGTCCAGAGCGGTGGTGGGTTCGTCTGCAATCAGGATGTCGGGCTCACAGGCCAGGGCCATGGCAATCATCACGCGCTGACGCATACCGCCGGACAGCTCATGGGGATACTGCTTCAGGCGCTTTTCGGGCTCGTTTACGCCAACCAGCTCCAGCATCTCCTTGGCGCGGGCATTGGCCTGCTCACGGGTGCGGTCGGTGTGCAGCAGGATGGCCTCCCGCAGCTGATTGCCGATGGTGAAGGTGGGGTTCAGGCTGGTCATGGGGTCCTGGAAGATGATGGACACGCGCTTGCCGCGGAATTCACGCATCTTCTTTTCGGAGAAGTTGACCACATTCTCACCGTTGAAGAGAATCTCGCCGCTCTTGATTTTGCCGGGCTCCACCAGAATGCGCATGATGGAATAAGCGGTTACGGACTTGCCGGAGCCGGATTCGCCGACAATGCCCAGCACCTTGCCCTTTTCCAGGTTAAAGGAGACGCCGTTGACAGCACGAACTTCACCGGCATCAACATCAAAGGTAGTGCACAGGTTCTTGACCTGCAGCAAAGGTGTATGTTCAGACATGTTCTTATCTCCTCAGTTTGGGGTCAAAGGCATCGCGCAGACCGTCACCCAGCAGGTTGAAGCTGAGCACAATCAGGCAGATGAACAGGGCGGGGAAAATCATCTTGTAGGGGAAGTTCTGCATACCGCCGCGGGCAGCGTTGGCCAGAGAGCCCAGAGAGGGCATGGGAGCCTGTACGCCCAGACCGATGAAGCTGAGGAAGCTTTCGGTGAAGATGGCGGAAGGAATCTGCAGAGCCACAGAGATGAAGATA
The DNA here is from genome assembly GCA_030526225.1 of Clostridia bacterium. Lineage (GTDB taxonomy): Bacteria > Bacillota > Clostridia > Christensenellales > Aristaeellaceae > JAUNDF01. The sequence goes on along the minus strand of JAUNDF010000005.1, from coordinate 31,497 downwards.
ACGGACATGCAGTTGGGCAGAATATGGCGGCGGATGATGCGGCCGGGCTTGGCACCCATGGCGCGGGCGGCCAGCACATATTCGTTATTCTTGATGGACAGAATCTGACCGCGGACCAGACGGGCCATGCCCACCCAGTACAGCAGACCGAACACGATAAACAGAGAAATCATGTTGGGACCGATCTTGGCCAGGAATGTGCCCTGCAGTGCGCCGGAGACCACCTGATTGAGCACCACGCTCAGCAGGATGACCATCAGCGTGTCGGGCAGAGAGTAGATGATGTCGACGATGCGCATCATCACCATATCCACCTTGCCGCCGGCATAACCGGATATTGCACCGTAAAGGAGGCCGATGACCAGCACAATCAGGCTGGCGAAGAGGCCGACAATCAGCGATACGCGGGTGCCGTAGATGACGCGGATAAAGTAGTCACGGCAAAGCTCGTCGGTACCGAAGATGTGGGGGAAAATCTTTTCACCCTGCTCAATGGCCTTCAGCTCGTTCTTGGAGTACTCGAAGGGCATCAGGTTCTTGGCCGTCTTGTCACGCTTGCCGTTGACGGTAATCATCTCGGAATACTGATAGGGGTAGAACATGGGGATGAACACAATCATCAGCACCAGCACCAGCAGCACAACAAGGCTGATCATTGCCAGGGGGTTCTTGCGCAGCTTGCGCATACCATCACGGAAGAAGGTGGTGGATTCACGCATGGTTTCGTGCTGCTGCTTTTCCTCCTCGGTGGCGGGAGCAAACAGCGCGGGATCAATCTGTCCCTCTGCACTGCCGAACTTGTTCAAATCAAGCTGGAGGCTGAGCGGATTCTTCTTGGGAAGTGTATCTTTCTGGCTCATTGCGTGCTTCTCCTTAATCAAAGGTAATGCGGGGGTCGACCAGCTTGTACACAAGGTCGGAAATCAGCGTTGCCACAACCATCAGGACGGCAAGGAAAATGGTGGTGCCCATAATCATGGTGTAGTCCTGGTTGTTGATGGACTTTACGAACTCAGTGCCCAGACCGCCGATGGTGAATACGGTCTCAACCACCATGGAGCCGGTCAGAATGCTGGCCACCATGGGACCGACATAGGTAATGACGGGAATCAGGGCATTGCGCAGTGCATGCTTGAAAATCACCAGAGACTGGCGCACACCCTTGGCACGGGCGGTGCGGACATAGTCCTGACCGAGCACATCCAGCATGCTGGTCTTGGTCAGTCGGGTGATGTAGCTCATGGGAGAGAGCATCAGAGAAATGACAGGCAGCACCATGGACGGATTCTTGGGGCTCCAGACCGGGAACCAGCCAAGCTGCAGACAGAAAATCAGCAGCAGCACCGTGGCCAAAATAAAGCTGGGCACGGATACGAACAGGGTGGTCAGGAAAATAATCAGGCGGTCAGGCCAACGGTTGCGGCACAATGCTGCAATGGAACCCAGCACCACACCCACCAGCACGGCACACAGCGCTGCAGTACCGCCCAGCTTGGCAGATACGGCAAACTTGGAGAAGATGGTGGTGGAAATGTCACGGCCGGTCTTCAGGGATACACCGAAGTCACCCTGCAGCAGCTTGCCGAGGTAGAGCACAAACTGCTCGCCCACAGGCTTATCAAGATTGTAACGGGCCATCAGGGCAGCTTCTACGGCAGGGTCCTTGGCCTTTTCAGTAGAAAAAGGACCGCCGGGAATTGCGTTCATGGCAAAGAACGTAACCGCTGCGATGATGAAAACCGTGAGAATCGCTAACAATATACGCTTGACTGTATACTTCAGCATCCGGGATTCACGCTCCTGTCTAATTGGTTAATATCCTATACAATGATGTACCATACCATAATACCATCGAATCCGTACAATTGCAAGTTGAAATCAATTTTTATTCATATTTTTCCGCTGATTTCGTCCTTTTCATTGCAAATTAATGGCAGAATCTTTCTGCGGTGCGGAACGAACAATAATCGCAAGGTCAATCATATGCATCAGATGTATAATTTTTATAAAATCCTGCATATTGACAAATATCAGTCAATAGACGGTGAAGAATTTCTGCATCAGTTCGATGTCATTGGTGCGGGTCAGGGCCAGCTGAAGCAGAATCTTTGCCTTGGTGGGCGGAAGATTGTCGCTGCGGATGATATTGCCCCATTCGTCAAAGGCGCTGTCGGGGGTAATCACGCCGCCGCTGATGCGGGAGGAGCGCACCACAGGGATACCCATCTCCCCCACTGCCTGATGGAACAGGCGGCTGTAGTTGCCGTTGCCTGCACCTGCAATCACGAGGCCGTCTGCATTGCGGCCTGCAAAGCGGAGCAGCTCTGGGTCTGCATCGGTATAAAAGCTGATGATTTCCACCTTGGGCAGATGGTCAATCTGCTCCACCTCAAACACGGAGCGCACCGTGTGTTCCCGGGCAGGCTGATTGTAGAAAATCACGTGACCGTCAACGATACAGCCCAGCATACCCAAGTCACGGTTATCAAAGGCGGTGACCGATGTCATGCTGACCTTCTGCACATTGCGCGCACCGTAAATGGCATCGGAAAACACGCACAGCACACCCTTGCCCCGGGCATCATCACAGGCGGCAACGGATACAGCCTGCAGCATATTCATGGGACCATCGGCCGAAATGGCCGTGGAGGGCCGCATGGAACCGGTGATGACCACAGGCTTCTCCGTTTTCACCGTCAGATGCAGGAAGTACGCCGTCTCCTCCAGCGTATCGGTGCCGTGGGTAATGACAAAACCGTCCACCGCGGGGTCCATGGCCATGCGGTTGATGCGGCGGGCCAAGTCAATCCAGATATCGCCGGTGATGTCATCGGAATTGACATTCACCACCTGAATGCCGGTTACCTCGGCCACACGCTTCAGGCTCTCCACGCCATCCAGCAGCGTTTGGATGGAGATGGAGCCGGGGGCATAGTCGGTGGCCTTTCCTGCCTCCCCTGCCCCGGCAATGGTGCCGCCGGTGGCCAGCACGACAATGTGTTTCTTCTTATTCATCGCAATTCCCTCATATATAATAAGTAAAAACCGGACACTGCTGCATTATACAACAGTGTCCGGTCTGATTCAAGTTCAGTTGTTGATTTATGCGCGGATGACAGCGCCGTGGGCTTCCGCAGCCTTGATGACCTTTTCCATGGCAGAGGTGATTTCAGCCTCGGTCAGGGTATGGTCGGGATGACGGAACACGAAGGAGAAGGCAACGGACTTCTTGTCGGCACCCAGCAAGGCGGAACGGTACACGTCGAACATCTTCACATCTTCGCTGATGGCACCGGCGGCTTTGGCCATGTCATTCATCAGGGGGCCAACGGGCGTGGATTCATCCATCACCAGAGACAGGTCACGGGAAACGGCGGGGAACTTGGGGTTGGCCTTCACGGCACCCATGGGCTTGCGCATGGCGGCAATCTGGGCCATATCCAGCTCGGCAATCAGCGCGCGGGCCGGCATTTCAAAGGCATCGCGGGTATCGGGATGCACTTCGCCGATGGTGCAGACCACGGTGTCCTCATGCATCAGCACAGCACGGCGGCCGGGATGCATATAGCACTCACCGCCCACCTGAGCCTGTACAGAAATGCCCATGTGGGTCAGCAGGCGTTCCACCATGCCGCGCAGGGTGAAGAAATCCATGTGGTCGCCATAAGCACCCAGACAGAGCTTCATGGTTTCCTTGGGCAGGTTTTCCTCGGTGCGGTTGATGGGGTCGAACACGTTGGCAATTTCATACAGATAAGCCTGGGCATTGCCGCGGTTCATGTTCAGAGACAGGGTGGACAGCATATCCGGCACCAGCGTGGAGCGCATTACGCTGGTATCCTCACCCAGAGGATTGCGGATGGCCAGCATGGTGCGGCGGGGATTATCCTGGGGCAGGTTCAGCTTCTCCACGGTCTTGGGGCTGACGAAGGAGAAGTTCATGATTTCATAGAAGCCCATGCCGCACAGAATCTGAGCCACCTCGTCCTTCAGGCGCATGCCGGCACTGCGGCCGCCGGGGGTGGTTTCACCGCGCAGGTTGGTGGAAGGAATATGGTCATAGCCATAAACGCGGAGTGCTTCCTCGCTCAGGTCGGCCTCGCCGCTTTCCACATCCTGACGGTAGTCGGGCACGGTCACGGTCAGGCTTTCACCGTCGCACTCCACCTCAAAGTGCAGCTGGCGGAGAATATTGACGATGTCATCGGCGGGGATGTCCACGCCGGTGCGCTTGGCAATGCGCTCGCAGCTGGCCTTGATGACCTGCTTTTCGGCAGGATTGGGATAAATATCAATCACACCGCTGACCACATCACCGGCATCCAGTTCAACCATCAGCTGGCAGGCGCGTTCCATGGCTTCCATGGCGGTCTTGACGGAAACGCCCTTTTCAAAGCGGCCGCTGGACTCGGTACGGATGCCCAGCGCACGGCTGGTGATACGGGTTGCGGCACGGTCGAACACAGCGCATTCGAACATAACCGTCTTGGTGTTTTCGCGGATTTCGCTCTCCTCGCCGCCCATGATGCCGGCCACGCAGGAGGGCTTGTTTTCATCGCAGATAACCAGCTGGCCGGGGGTCAGCTGATGCTCCTTGCCATCCAGCGTGGTGATGCTCTCCCCTTCTCTGGCCTGACGGACGATGATGTGATGACCGTCCACCATATCCAGATTGAAGGCGTGCATAGGATGACCGGTCTCCAGCATCACGAAGTTGGTGATGTCAACCACGTTGTTGATGGAGCGCATGCCGGCACCGTGCAGATACTTGCGCAGCCACATGGGGCTGGGACCGACGCGGACATCCTTGATGACGCGGGCGATGTAGCGGGGGCACAGCTCGCTGTCCTCCACTTCCACCTTGACAAAGTCATGGATGTCACCGCCGCATTCCTTCACGGTAATTTCGGGCTTTTTGAACTCGGTGCCGCAGGCCACAGCAGCCTCACGGGCCAGACCCCATACGCTGAGGCAGTCGGGGCGGTTGGCCAGCACCTCAAAGTCCATTACGGTGTCATCAATGCCCAGAATGGGGCGGACATCGGCGCCCAGAGGATGATCCTCGTTGAACACCAAAATGCCTTCTGCGCCCACGGAGGGATACAGCTCAACCGGCACACCCAGCTCGTCACCGGAGCAAATCATGCCCTGGCTTTCCACGCCGCGCAGCTTGCCCTTTTTGATTTTCACGCCGCCGGGCAGCTTGGCACCGACCATGGCCACAGGCACCAGCTGGCCCGCTGCCACATTGGGTGCACCGCACACAATCTGCAGGGGAGCTTCGCCGCCCACATCCACGGTGGTGATGTGCAGATGATCGCTGTCAGGATGGTTTTCGCAGGTCAGCACACGGCCAACCACCACGTTTTCCACCTCGGCGCCCAGGTTTTCATAGCCCTCTACGCCGTTGCCGATCATAATCATTTTATCCTGGAAGGTCTGGGGATCCATGTCCACAGGCGCATATTCCTTAATCCATTGCATGGGGATTTTCATTGGATTGTTCCTCCTTTAGCATCGGTCAATTGAATTGATTTGCATTACTTGAACTGTCCGAGGAAGCGCATATCGCCCTCATACAGCAGACGCATATCCGGCACGGAATACCGCTGCATGGCGATACGCTCCAGACCGATACCGAAGGCAAAGCCGGAATAGACCGTGCTGTCGATGCCGCACATCTCCAGCACCTTGGGGTTGACCATGCCGCAGCCCAGCACTTCAATCCAGCCGGTGCCCTTGCAGATGCGGCAGCCCTTGCCGTGGCAGGAAACACAGGTCAGGTCAACCTCGGCACTGGGCTCGGTGAAGGGGAAGAAGCTGGGGCGGAAGCGGGTGGTGATGCCCTTGCCGTACAGGCGCTCGGCGAAGGCATTCAGCGTGCCGCGCAAGTCAGCCATGTTGACATCCTTGTCAATGACCAGACCTTCCATCTGATGGAACACAGGGCTGTGGGTGGCATCCACCTCGTCGGCACGATACACGCGGCCGGGGCAGATGATGCGGATGGGGGGCTTTTTGGTCAGCATGGCGCGGGCCTGCATGGGGGAAGTATGGGTCCGCAGAACGATGTTGTCATCAATATAGAAGGTATCCTGTGCATCACGGGCAGGATGGTTCTTGGGGATGTTCATCAGCTCGAAGTTGTAGTGGTCAAGTTCCACTTCGGGACCTTCCATCACCTCAAAGCCCATGCCGGTGAAGCAGTCCACCAGCTCGTGCAGAGCCAGTGTCAGGGGATGCTCGCTGCCCATTTCGGGCTGGGGAGCAGGCTGGGTCACGTCGATGGTTTCCTTCTTCAGGGCAGCCTCGCGCTCCAGTGCCTTCAGCTCCTGCAGGCGACTGTCCAGCATGGCGGTGAACTTTTCCCGTGCCTCGTTAATCAGCTGACCGGCAGCGGGGCGCTCTTCGGGAGACAGCTGACCCATGCCGCGCAGCAGCGCAGTCAGCTCACCCTTCTTGCCCAGCACCTTTACGCGCAGGTTTTCCAGCGCCTGGGTGCCGTCAGTCTTGCCCAGCTCGGTGGCCATCAGCTGATGAATCTCGGCGATTTTTTCTTTCATGCCCATGGTTGTATTCATCCTTTCAATTCAAGGTATTTTACGGGTTTGGTGTTTCAGGCAGATGGACAAAAGAAAAAGCCCCGCCCCAATAAAGGGACGAGGACATACTTCCACGTGTTACCACCCTGATTCCGCACGGCCCGGGAATCAACCCTAAAGCGATGCGCTCGATGCCTTTCACGGAGCCGACCCGTCATCACCTACACAGCGTTGCCTTCAGCGATGCAGCTCAGGAGGGAATTTCCGGACATTCTGACAGGATGCTTGCAGCATGTGCATCCCTCTCTTGGACAGAACCTTGCGCCGGCATTGTCTCCTTCATTGCCTTATGGGATGGATTATAGCATCGTTCGGCCATCTTGGCAAGAGGTTTTATGCACGATTGCATGAAAAGCCGCGCCGGACCATTATTCCGCGGAAACCTGAATGAATTTGTTTACCTTTTCGGGGTCACCGCCTGCCGCCAGATATTCGTCAATGGCCAGCTGCAGCTCCTCATAGAATTCTTCCAGACACAGGCCGTTTTCCATGATGTAGGTGGCGGCTGGAATGCCCACATAGCGCATATGCCAGGGCTCGAAATTGATTTCCGTCACCTCGGTCTTGTCCTCGGGATAGCGCAGGATAAAACCGTATTCGTGGCAATGCTCGGCCATCCACTGGGCTTCCTTCGTCTGGGCGAACTTTTCGTTCATGGCTTTGTCGCACCATGCGTAGCTGACGATGTCACAGCCAAGGCCCGTCTGATGGTCGCTGGTGCCGGGCTTGGCCACCCAGCCGTCATCCTTGCCGCCATTTTTCTCCAGACGGTTGTAGTACATGGTCTTCTGCGTCCGGTAGGAGCGGTAGGCGCTCTTCAGGTACAGCTTGATGCCGTCCTCTGCAGCGGCCTCAAACATCTCCACCAAAGCGGTGCCGCAGCGCTTTTCCAGCTGCATTTCACTGCTGCTGGCCTTGCGTACACCGCCGTTGGCGTTGCTGCCGTCGGCGGCTTCCTTGCGGCGCTTCATGGTTACCAGTTCACCGGAAACATAGTCCTTATCAATGAGCATATGCTTGTTGGCCAGCACAATCAGCGTGGGGTCCATATCCTCCAGCGCCACCGGGAAGGTCCAGGGAACTTCATCACCATGGGCAGAGGGAGCGGAATCATCTGCCACTTCCTCAAAGATTTCTTCCCATTCAACCTCGCTGTCCTCTGCCAGTACGGGCAAAATCACAGAGAGCATCATCACCGCGGCCAGAACCGCGCACAACAGTTTCTTCATCATGGTTTCTTCCTTCAATCCTTTGCTTTTGAAAACAGCTCCGCTGTCAAAACGGAGCTGTCAAACATTAATCGTGGAACAGTGTGATTTCGTGGTCGCCGTCGGGACCGGTGGTCTTCAGCACAGCAGGACCGGCAGGTACCTGTGCCTCGGTAATGGCGGCGTAGATATCACCGCCGGCGGTGACGAACTTGTTCATGGCTTCCTGACGGGCTGCGGTAAACTCCTCCAGCGTCAGGTTGTTTTCGGTGATGTATTCCGCCACCTTCACGCCCACAAAGCGCAGGTGCCAGGGCTGGTAGGGGCCGCCGGTAATGTCATCCTTGCCCTGAGGATAGCGGACGATGAAGCCGTACTTGGGGGCATTCATTTTCAGCCACTGACCCTCAACGGAGCTGGAGAACTGACCGGCGCTCAGGTTGCCGATACGATTCTTTTCGCCAACCACGGTCACAGCCAAACCGGTCTGGAAGTCGGATTCGCCCGCAGGCTCCACAAAGCCGGCGTTCTTGCTACGCTTGGAGCGGGTGTAGATGCTAGCCTGATCCTTGTAGCTGCGGTAACCGCCGCGGACATACAGGATGATGCCCTGAGATTCGGCGATGTTGAACATTCTGTTCAGGGCGTTGTAGGCGGCACGGCACAGCTGTACCTTGCCGGTTACGGCGATGTTGATGCCGTTGTTCAGGTTGTTGCCCTCGGCATCGTTGGAGCGGGAACGCAGATTGGACAGATTATCCGGCACATAGCTCTTGTCCACCGGATGGCTGGCGTTGACAAGCAGCAGATAGCTTTCGGACATGTCCTCCAGCGCCACCGGGAAATCCCATTCAACCTTGACAGGTTCCGCGGCGGCAGGAGCAGCTTCGGGGGCCGCTTCAGCCTCGGCAGGCTCATCGGCTTCGGGAACAGCGTCAGGCTCGGTCTCGTCTTCGGCTGCATCAGCTTCAGGCTCGTCTGCTTCCGGTGCTTCCTCTTCTGCCTCGTCTTCTTCGGCGTCGACATCATCGAGGACATCTTCATTCACATCTTCATCATCTGCGGGGGCTTCGGTCACAGCAGGGGCCGCGGCAGGCACCTCCAGAGCAGCGGGCTGGGTACCGTTCAGCTGTGCCACATAAGCTTCCAGCGTGATACCGGTAGAAGCGATTTCCTTTGCGGCAGTCTTGCCCACATAGCGGATGTGCCAGGGCTCATAGGCGTTGCCGGTCTCCTGCTCCTTGCCCTTGGGGTAACGGATGATGAAGCCGTACTCTGCCGCATGGTCGGCCAGCCACTGACCTTCCTTTGTATTGCCGAATTCCTCGGTGATGGTGCCGGTCCGCTCGGCCTCACCGACCACGGTGGCGGCCAGACCGGTCTGATAATCACACTCGCCTGCAGGCTGGACACCGGCCAGACGGTTGCTCTTGGCGGCGCGCTTGTACAGCGTTTCCTGCTCGTTATAGGAACGATAGCCGGCGCGCAGGAACAGCGTTACGCCATCCTGCTCGGCGGCGTTGAACATTTCCACCAGCGCATTGTAGGCCGGCTCGCACAGCTGGACTGTGCCGGTCACGGCCAGATATACACCGTCGTTGATGTTGTTCTCCTGCTCGTCATTGATGCGGGAAACCGCACTGACCAGCCCGTCGGGCACATATTCCTCCGTCAGAGGTGTTACCTGATTGGCGACCACCAGCAGTGCATCATCAGCCTCTGCCAAGCCAACGGTCAGGATGAATGTCAGGCCCAGACAAAGCAGGGTTAAAATGAATTTACGCATCATACGCACCTCATCCAACATGATTTAGTAACCCACAAATTCAAGCAAAGCAGCTTCCCGCTGGTACAGCATCCAGGTTTCAAAGGGGATATCCTGCTCCTGTATCTTCAGGGCGTTTTCCTTGCCCACATAGCGCACATGCCACGGTTCATATTCGTAGCCGGTGATGTCCTCCCAGCCTTCCTGATAGCGGAGGATGAACCCGAAGCGATAGCAGTTTTTCGCCAGCCACTTGCCGCCCTTTGTTTTGCCGAAGCTGCCGGTAAGCCCTGCCTTGCTGTCCTTCTGGCCAACATCCATGGCCAATGCCAGTTGATGCTCACTGGCACCGGGGCGGGCCACGTACTCATCTGCCTTTTCCTTGGTTTTGACCTTGCTCAGCTTCTTTTTATAGATATTGGTCTGGGTGGAATAGCTGCGGTAGCCGCTGACAGAGGTCAATGTGATGCCGATTTCCTTTTTGCAGGCGGCAAACATTTCCTAAAGTGCCTGCACGGCATCCTCCCGCATGCGCTTCACCTGACCGGGGACATTCGCCTTTTCAAGGGGCGGAACGTAATCCTCGCTGACGCGCCACTGGCGGTTGGTCAAAAACAGGTTGCCGTTTACATCATTATGAGGCGCAGCATCGTTGATGGTGCCCGATATCATCATGGTTCCTGCTGCTGCCAAGGACAGCAGCGTGTTGAACGCTCCGGCCATCCGTGCGCCTCCTTCTTCATCAGAATGAATGATTTCATATCCATACGCCGCAGGCATACAGATATAGATTATTATAAACCCATTTCGTGTTCATGGCAAGGTCACATTGTAACAGTTTCGTAAAAATTTCAGCCTTCAGCAATCCACTTTTCCCATTCATCGGGGCAATAGCCCACGGTGACCTTGCGTCCATTGCGGACAATGGGGGCCTTGAGCAGGAAGGGAGCTTCCGGAATTGCCTCCAGCAGAAGCTTATCCTGATTGTAGTAGCAGGCGGGATGGCTCTTGACCTTTTTGTCATCCCGGTCGATGAGGTTCATCAGCCCGTCACAGGCGGATGCCATCACCTGCAGCTCACGCTCGCCCAGCTTGTGCTTTTTCAGGTCCATCACCTGCACGGTGATGCGCCGTTCCTTGAAAAACCGCTCGGCCTTCTGTACATCAAAATTCTTTTTGGATACATACATCTGAATGTTCATTGTTGCCCTCTTTATGCTTTCATGCGGATATCATCGCCGATGAACTTGACCACCTGACAGTGGCGCTTGTCCAGCAGCCGGGAGGTGATTCGCTCGGTATAGCGCTTGCGCAGCTCTTCCTCAGAAAAATTGGTACTGATGACCGTGCACATATTGGCGTTGATGCGCTCGTTGATGATGTTATACAGCTGGGTGACGGTGATGTTTTCCATCAGCGGTTCAGTGCCCAGGTCATCAATCATCAGCACAGAGGCACTCATAATGTCCTCCACGCCGCTTTGGTCGCCGGTGACATACGCCTTGCGGGTCATTTCCTGCAGTCGGAAGGCGCTGATAAGCAGGGTGTTCACGCCCCGGTCAATCAGCCGCTTGGTCATGGCATGCATCAGGAACGTTTTGCCCAAACCGCTCTTGCCCATCAGGAGCATGGTGTTGTAGCGGGCTGCGGGTGCTGTATCGGCAAACTGCTCACAGGCCTCGCGAATCATCTCCATGGCCTCCCGCTGGGAAAAGGGCATGCCTTCCCCCACCCTGTCGGAGAACACAGAGGCATCGAATTTTTCAAAGCTCTGCTCCTGTGCCTCATGCAGGCCCACCTTCTGATACAGCTTCTGATAGTAGGCGTTCTTCAGGCAGGGGCACATCTCCCGGATGGGTTCGCCGGTATAGCCGGTATCCCTGCAGGTTTTGCAGCGGTACACCGGCTCCAGCCAGTCTGCCGGAAAGCCATTTTGCACCAACAAAGCGTTGATTCTGTCATTGGCCAGCGCCATTTTCTTTTCCGTGGCAGAAAAATCCATGCCGCTGTGCAGAATGCCCTGTACACCGGCAAAAATCAGCTGCTGGCGCTGCTGCATCAGCTTGCCGATTTCGGGACAGCGAGCAATGGCAGCCTGTTCCCGCCGCTGATTTTCTTGCTCATCCAGTTCGCGCTGACGGGCATATTCTGCCAGCAAATCATTCAGGATTGTATCAGCCATTGCGCCGTCTCTCCTCCATGCGCTTAATCATCCAATCGGGAAGATCGTTGTTCGTTTCGTAGGTACGCTGCTCATACTGCTGCTCGATAACCGTTTTGCCGGGCTTCTGTGCCGCGGCGGCAGGAACCTTTGTCTGCTGCAGCTGGTATTCGCGATGGGCAGCCGCTGCAGCCTCCGGCGTGGTGATGTTTTTCTCGTGGAAGCTCTTCAGCACGCCGTCCAGATAGGGCATGTGTTTTTCCGCGTTGGCGGCAAACATACCGCAGTACAGGATGAAGTCCGAGGAGAAGCCCCACTCCTCTTTCCATTTCTGCACCAGCGCTCTGTCTCCGGCGGTGATGCGGCTCTTGCTGCCCCATGCCTCAAACAGACTGCTGATGAGCGTGTTCTGCTTGTCAATCAGCTGCATATATGCCTTGATTTCCTCTGCCGACTGCAGATTCCGGCGCTTCCACACATTCAGCAGCTGACGGACGCTGTCCAAATCGCTTTTGCCCCGGGCGGCGCATTCCTTGCCGGCCAGCAGGATGATGTCATCCCCGTAAAGCTGCCGCATATCGTGATAGGCAGACAGGGTGTTCTCGTTGATGGTGGCGGATTTGGTATTCAGCTGCTGCAGCAGTGCCTTCAGGGGCTCGATGCGGGTTTTGTCCTCGCTCTGCCGCTTGTTTACCTCGGCGGCACTGGTCATGGCACCGCCGTTGCGGCGCATCATGCCCTGCAGAATGCCCTCCAGATAGGCAAAGGTGGGCTCGCCCTTGGTGGTTTCGGAGCAGGCCGCTTCGATGGCGCTGTAGGTATAGCCCCATTCCCGCACCCACTTCCGGTACATTTCCTGTTCCGGCACAGAGGGCTCCCGGCGCTTGCCAAGGCGGCGGACAATCCGCTTGCTGCCCTCATAAATATCCTTTTCACGGCGCAGCACCACCTCGGCATCCTCAAGAGTGTGTGCCTTTTCGGAGGCCAAAGTGACTGCCAGCGGTTCGGCGGACTTCATGGTGAAGTTCTTGCCCCGGGTCTCAATCTTGTGCTGCACCAGCAGCAGCACAACCTCCATGGGCAGACCAAGCTCCTCCACCCATTCGTAGGCAAGATTGATTTCCTTGCCGGACAACTTGCGCTCGTGGCCAAACTGCGCATGGAGCGCCTCGGCAAAGGTCTCGTAGGCGGAATCCACGCCGGTATCTGCATGCATCAGGATTTGTTCCTTCTTATTAAGGTACTGCCAAACCGGTGGCTGGTCGCTGATGCGGCGCACCAGTCCCTTGCGCTCCCAGTGACGATAAGCCGCAAGGATGTCCTCCTCGGATACATCAATATCGTGGCTCATCTGCTGGATGCTCATGTTTTCCTGCGGGTGATAGCAATGCAGCAGGCCGTAGAGATACACCTTGACGAACTCTCCGCGGGCACCGGGCATATATTCCAGAATAAACTGGTTTTCCACCGGCGTTACATCAAACATGGCGAACTGATCGCCGAAACTGAACAGGCCCACTCTGCTTCCCCCTGTATTTTCATCAATTGCTTATTCTGCCAGCGTGTTGAGCAATGTCAGGGATTTAATCCGCCACTGCCCGTTTTCCTTTACCAGCACCACCCTGTACCGGGCTGCCTGCCACTGCGGCGGGTACAGTGCCTTGTCACCGTACTGGGCCACCAGCGCTTCCGCCGCAGAGCCCTTGGCACGGCCGTCAATGCGGGGAATCCGCTCGGTGATATCCACCTTTACCGATTCATCCCAGGGCCAGATCCATGTAAAATCCATGTCCAGGCGATGGTCGATGCCGCGGATGTTGTAGTTCTGATAAGGGGATGTGCCGTTGTGCACGGTCTGCAACGCCGTATCGCGCTCCAGAAAGCTTTGCTGGAAGTACTTGCCCAGCTCGCTTTCCTCAGCCGTCAGCATCACCACGCGGGCGCGCAGGGCCATGCCGTCCTTGAGAATCACCTGCACATTGGCAAGGTTCATGGCATAATAAAAGGTAACGGTCATCAGCCCCAACAGCACTGTCACCAAATCAATCGGCGCAGATGTTTCATTCCGGCAACCGCCTTTCCTTGCAGTTTCTCTTTCGCAATGGGGATGCACCCCGCAATAAACAATACATAGCCAATTTAGATTATACGATAAATTCCGCTTCTTATCAACTGATTTCGGGCGTCATCACTGTATCAAATCGCGGCTTTAAGGCATGATAAAGGGGCAATTGTATGCTATTGTCTTAAAAAATGATTGACAATTGTATTGAATTGTATTATCCTTGTTATCGACCAGACCGGGTCAGGAAACAAGACATGTAATAACCGACACCATAAGGAGATTAAAATCATGTGCGGAATTGTTGGATATACAGGCAGTGAACAGGCAGCTCCGATTTTGCTGGACGGGCTTTCCAAGCTGGAGTACCGCGGCTATGACTCCGCCGGCATCGCTGTGCGCGACGGCGAGGGCGACACCGCCGTCATCAAGGCAAAGGGCCGGCTGAAGGCATTGAGTCAGAAGACCAACGGCGGTCTGGATGTTCCCGGCTGCTGCGGCATCGGCCACACCCGCTGGGCCACCCATGGCGAGCCTACCGAGCACAACGCCCATCCCCATGTATCCGACGACGGCAATGTAATCGCCGTGCACAACGGCATCATCGAAAACTATCTGGAGCTGAAGGAAAAGCTGATTCGCAAGGGCTACACCTTCTACTCCCAGACGGATACCGAGGTCGCTGTCAAGCTGATTGACTACTACTACAAGAAGTATGAAGGCACCCCGGTGGATGCCATCAGCCATGCACTGCTGCGCATCCGCGGCTCCTATGCGCTGGCTGTGATGTTCAAGAGCAACCCCGGCGAAATCTATGCCGCCCGCAACCAGAGCCCGCTGATTATGGGCATTGAAAAGGATGGCTGCTTCCTTGCCTCCGATGTGCCCGCCATTTTGAAGTACACCCGCAATGTGTACTACATCGACAATCTGGAAATGGCCAAGATGTCTGCCGACGGCATTGTGTTCTACAATCTGGACGGCATGGAAATCGAGAAGGAGCCCGTGACCATCTCCTGGGATGCCGAGGCAGCCGAAAAGGGCGGCTATGAGCATTTCATGATGAAGGAAATCCACGAGCAGCCCAAGGCCGTGGCCGATACCATCCGTTCCTGCGTAAAGGACGGCGAGGTTGATTTGTCCGCCATCGGCCTGACGGATGACATCATCAGCGGCATCAGCAACATCACCATCATGGCCTGCGGCTCCGCATGGCATGTGGGCATGGTGATGCAGTATGTCACCGAGCAGCTGGCCCGGATTCCTGTCCGCGTGGAGCTGGCCAGCGAATACCGTTACCGTCATCCCCTGGTGACCAAGGGCGAGCTGGCCATCGTCATCAGCCAGAGCGGCGAAACGGCTGACTCTCTGGCTGCCCTGCGGGAAGCCAAGCAGCTGGGCGCACGCACGCTGGCCATCGTCAATGTGGTGGGCAGCTCCATCGCCCGCGAGGCTGACCATGTGCTGTACACCCTTGCCGGCCCTGAAATTGCCGTGGCCACCACCAAGGCATACTCCACCCAGCTGATTGCCGCCTATGCCATTGCCATCCGCTTTGCCATGGCCCGCGGCGTCATCGGCAGCGAACGCTATCACGCCCTGATTGCGGAACTGGTAACCCTGCCGGACAAAATTTCCCGCATTCTGGAGGACAAGGAGCGCATTCAGTGGTTTGCCGCCAAGCAGGCCGGTGCCCGGGACATTTTCTTCATCGGCCGCGGCGTTGACTATGCCATCAGCCTTGAAGGCAGTCTGAAGATGAAGGAAATCTCCTACATTCACTCCGAGGCATATGCCGCCGGTGAGCTGAAGCACGGCACCATCAGCCTGATTGAGGACAAGACGCTGGTTATCGGCGTGATGACCCAGCCCGACCTGTACGAAAAGACCCTCTCCAACATGGTGGAATGCAAGAGCCGCGGCGCCTACCTGATGGGACTGACCACCAGCGGCCACTACAGTCTGGAGGACAGTGCCGATTTCACCGTCTATGTCCCCCGCACCGACCCGCTGTTCGCCACCTCGCTGGCCATCATTCCCCTGCAGCTGATGGGCTACTATGTATCCGTGGCCAAGGGACTGGATGTGGACAAGCCCCGCAACCTTGCCAAGAGCGTAACGGTGGAATAAGCCGCAAGCCATCATACAGAATTGCACACAAAAGCCGCACCTCATTCGGGGTGCGGCCTGTTTTGTATGGAATTATTTCATCTGTGCCATCAAAACCAGCACAAGGCACAGCAGGAAACCGTACAGATACGTTTCCCGCGGAATGGGTGCATGCAGGAACAGCAGTAGAAACTCAACGGCAATCAGCACATAGGCGGCAATGGTCAGCCCCTTTTGGCGGGCTGTTTTTTTGTGCCACGGAATGTGCGTCATATTGGGCATTTTCATCAGCGGTTCCTCCGTCTGTCACAGGGGCGTGTGAGAATTTCCTGCATGACCACAGCCCGGACAAGGTCATCCCGGGAGAAGGCCACACCCAGATTGCCAAGGGCGGGTGCTTCCTGCTCGGCAGGGCGACTGGTCAGGTGGCTACTGTGTTCATGGCCGATGTCCTCACCCTCGGTGGTTTCTGCATGAAGGCTTCCGGCAAAAACATCGCGCTTGTCGGCAAAGCCATGCTCGCCGGGCATCACGCAGTGGCTTTCCTCATCATGCTGGGCCATGGTATGCCCGAAGACATCCCGCTCATCCGAAAGGTGCTCGTCAGAGGCGCTTTCGGGCCTGACGGCCTTCATCCCCTGCATGGTGGTCACCTTCTGGTTGTGCTGTGCCTTGCCCTGAGCCGTTCCGGATTCCTTTTTCTTGGTGGCAAGCTTAATGACCGCATAGAATATCAGCAGTACAATAAATCCTTCCATCCGCATTACTCCTTTCGCGGCAGGGCTTTGTTACTGCTTGCTGTCCGTATTCTGGGGATTGCTTGCCTTGGCAATGCCTTCGCGCATTTCGGTATCGGCGATGGTATTCTTCATCTGGTAGTAATCCAGCACACCCAGCTTGCCGTCACGCAGGGCAGCAGCCATGGCCTTGGGCACTTCTGCCTCGGCCTCCACAACCTTGGCGCGCATTTCCTGCACGGCAGCCTTCATTTCCTGCTCGTGTGCAACAGCCATGGCGCGGCGTTCCTCGGCCTTGGCCTGTGCAATGCGGCGGTCAGCCTCTGCCTGATCCATCTGCAGCTGTGCGCCCACGTTGCGGCCAACGTCCACGTCAGCGATGTCGATGGAAAGAATCTCGTAGGCGGTGCCTGCATCCAGACCCTTCTGCAGCACGGTGCGGCTGATGAGGTCGGGGTTTTCCAGCACGGCCTTGTGGCTTTCAGAGGAACCGACGGTGGTCACGATGCCTTCGCCGACACGGGCGATAACGGTTTCCTCGCCGGCGCCGCCCACCAGACGTTCAATGTTGGTGCGAACGGTCACACGGGCTTTGGCACGCAGCTCGATGCCGTCCTTGGCGATGGCGGCAACCACGGGGGTTTCGATAACCTTGGGGGTAACGCTCATCTGCACAGCCTGGAACACATCACGGCCAGCCAGATCGATGGCGCAGGCCTTTTCAAAGGCCATCTCGATGTTGGCGCGCTGGGCGGCAATCAATGCGTTGATGACCCGGTCCACGTTGCCGCCGGCCAGATAGTGGGTTTCCAGCTTGCTGATGGTCAGGCTGAGGCCGGCCTTGGTGGCCTTAATCAGCGGATACACCAGACGCTGGGGCTGGATGCGGCGGATGCGCATGCCGACCAGCGTGCCGATGGAAATGTGCACGCCGCTGGCCAGGGCAGACAACCACAGGCCGATGGGGAAAAAGCGGAAGAAAATGATGAGCAGAATCACTGCCACCACAAAGATGACAATGGGCATGAAATCAGCAAAAAACATAGAATCTCCTCCAAACAGTGTTGTGTCCGTTATTCCTCACGGACGATGATATGGGTTCCCTCCACGCCGATGACGCGCACAGCCGTATTCTCGGCCACAAAGCCGCCCTCGCTGACCACGTTGCAGCGCTTGCCGTCAATGGCGGCCATTCCTGCAGGGCGCAGGGTGGTCAGGGTTGTGCCGGTTTTATCCATCAGCGCGGCATAGTCCTCCACGGCAGAGTATCCGGCATCATCGCTTTCGGTATCCTTCAGAATCAGCTTGCTTCTGCTCAGCCGACCCTTGGCCGCCGAACGCATGGAGACAAACAGAATCAGCGCCATCAGCACGATGATGATGACCATCAGCCACAGCGCAGGGCCATAGCCGTGGATGGACCAGGTAAGCACCACCGCGGCGCCCTCACACAGCAGCGCACCGATACCCGCAATGCCAAAGCCCGGTATGAATGCCTCCACCACCGCAAAGACGATACCCGCCAGACAGCAGAGGATGATGGGCAGATTGGCTGCGAAAAAATCAGGCATGTGTGCACCTCCTTTCATTGTGACAGGATTATAACACACATGCCTTGGGAATACAATATTTTCAGCCGATTCTTCACCCCAAAAGGGAACGAAGGTTTTCCAGATCCCGGAGGTACACATCCTTCAGGGACCTGTTGTAGATGATGGATGCGGGATGATACAGCGGGTAAACAGGGAATGCGCACTGCTCCGCACCGTGGGTGATGATTGCCTGTGTCATGCTGCCGTGATGGTCCCCGATGAGGGCACCCTTGCCCAGCAGTGCCTTGAGGGGCGTATTGCCCAGCGTGACAATCAACCGGGGCTTCAGCAGCAGAAGCTCCTCATACAGGAAGGGCGTGAACAGCGCCAGTTCCTCCCGGTTGGGCGGACGGTTGGAGAGCCTCCCCTTTTCGCTGCATTTGGTGGGGCGGATTTTCACCACGTTGGTAATCCACAGCTCCGGCCGGTTCAGCCCCACAACAGCCAGAAACTCATCCAGATTTTTGCCTGCCTTGCCCACAAAGGGGCGCTTTTGCAGCGTTTCCTGCTCCCCCGGTGCTTCGCCGATGAGCAGAATCCGGGGGCTGTCACTTTCACCCTCACCAAAGACAAGGGCATCGGTACTGGCAAAGCCCTTTTCTTCAAGAGTGCTGATGCATCGGGCATTGAAGCTTTCCATCATATCTGACATAAAATCCACCTCGTCTTCTGACCGTCGTTTGAATATGGCTGTCTGTGTTACGCAAACAGGGCGCGGATATCCTGCTCGCTGAGGGCGGTCACCAGTTCCTCGCCGGGGGTAATCAGCTGGTCAAACAGCGCGCGCTTGCGGCGGCCAAGCTCCACCACCTGCTCCTCAATGGTGCCGTGGGTCACAAGGCGGATGACCTCCACCTTGCGCTTCTGACCAATGCGGTGTGCGCGGTCGGCAGCCTGCTCCTCTGCGGCGGGATTCCACCAGGGGTCGTAATGAATGACCGTGTCGGCACCGGTCAGGTTGAGGCCCGTGCCGCCGGCCTTGAGGGAAATGAGGAACACCTGTGCCTCGCCGCTGTTGAACTTGTCAGCCAGCTCCACACGCTGACGGGAGGGCGTATCGCCGTCAAGATACATGCAGGAGTAGCCTTCGGCCGTCAGGCGCTTGAGGATAATCTTGAGCATGGTGGTAAACTGGGAGAACAGCAGGATTCTGCGGCCCTCCTGCACAGCACCGGGCAGGATATCCAGCAGCAAATCCAGCTTGCCGGATTCGCCCGCATAGTCATCCAGCACAAGGGAGGGGTGACAGCAAATCTGCCGCAGCTCCGTCATGGCAGAGAGCACCTCGGTGCGGCTCTTGCCCATGCCCTTTTCGGCCAGCAGCATATCCACCCGGGTGCGCAGACGCAGCATGGATGCCTGATAGACCTTCTCCTGCTCGGCTGTCATGACTGCGGTCATCACGCGCTCGGTCTTGTCCGGCAGGTCGCTGAGCACTTCCTTCTTCAAGCGGCGCAGCAGGAAGGGTCGAATCTTGCGCTGGAGCTCATCGGCGTTCTGCCCGTCCTGATAGCGGCGCAGGAAGGCACTGAGACCGGACAGATAACCGGGCAGGACGAAATCAAAGATGCTCCACAGCTCGCTGATGGAGTTTTCCATGGGTGTACCGGTCAGGGCCAGCCGTGTTTCCGCCTGCAGCTGGCGAACAGCCGCCGCACCCACGCTGCCGGCGTTTTTCACATGCTGTGCCTCATCAAGAATGGCAAAGCGGAAGGGAATCTCCCGGAGCATTTCAATATCACGCCGCAGCAGCGGATAGCTGGTAATCAGCACATCAAGATCCTTGGCATTGGTGGCATGGTTAATCTGTGCGGCGCGCTGGGGACCGCTGCCGGAAATGACCATGGCCGACAGTTCCGGGGCAAACCGCTCCAGCTCGCCCAGCCAGTTGTAGGTCAGTGAGGTGGGCGCAATGACCAGCGCCATTTTGCCGCAGCCCTTGTTGGCTTTGAGCATGGCAATGACCTGAATGGTTTTGCCAAGGCCCATGTCATCTGCCAAAACGCCGCCCATGCGGAGACGGTCCAGCGTCATCAGCCAGCGATAGCCGCGCTCCTGATAGTTGCGCAGGGTAAAGCCTTCGGGCAGGGAGACAGCCGCCTCCTCGGCACCGTTCAGGTCGGCGGCAATGCGGCGCACGGTTTCATCCAGCGTGATGGGCAGCTGCTGGTCGCCCACCAGCTCAGTGAAGTATGCGGCGCGGTAGGCATTCAGGGAAATCACGCCATCAGGACGGTCACCGCGGTCGAGGCCCTCTGCCTGTGCCGCTTCCGTCACCGCATCGGCCAGCTGGCGCCACTCCTCCATGGCACTCAGGTCAAGGAAGGAGCCATCCTTCAGCCGGAAGTAGCGGCGCTGGCGGCTGAGCGCCTCCAGAATGGCCAGAATCTCTTCGCTGGGCTCGCCATCCTCGGTGAACTGCAGCTCCAGCCGGTTGCCGTTCATGCGCATGGTACTGCGGATGTTGGGGCGGCGGGGTGTCAGCTTCTTGAAGTCATTGCTGAAGAAGACCTCGCACAGTCCCTGCAGAGAACGCACACCATCGGTGACGAAATCGTAAATCTTTTCCGCACCGGACAGGTATACCGTTCCTCTTCTTACATAAAAGCCCGCACTGCCCAGCAAGTCAAGAATGGAGCGCTCCAGTCCGCCGTCCCGCAGGAGCAGGCGGCCGGGCTTGGTGGGCTCGTTTTCCTCCTCGGCAAAGGGATCGATGACCACATCGCCGTAGACAAATTCCGTTTTGGCCTGAACCTCTTTGTCAGCGCGGTCCAGATACACGCGGGCAGAGAGGGGCAGACGAATCATCTGCTTTTCCAGCTGCGGGTCCACTTCCACAGTGCCGGTCAGCTTAAGGAAGGGCAGCAGCTCGCCCACCACCTGATTGGACTGCCTGGTAGGGAATTCAAACATGCTGATGCCGTGGAACTGCTCGCTGTACAGCGCCTTCAAAATCTGCCGCTGGTCGGAATCCACCGCAATCACCTTGTCGCCCACCAGCACATAGGAGCAGGAGGAAGTCAGGGGCAGCAGATCCCGGGGATAGAAGGCAGTAAGGCTTAAGCCGCGCAGGGATCCGGTGAGCTTGTAATGCAGCGGCAGACGGGCCGACTGCACCCGGCGAACCACGAAGTTTCTGTCCCCCACACTCATGCGGAAGGAGGTGTTCTTCAGTTCGTTCAGGATTGACTCCGCAAAAGGCTCGGGCAGGGGCAGCTGCTTGGCATCGGGGGTATGGGTGGATGCATCGGCACTCTTGCGGGCAAGGCAAAGGGAGCGGATGATTTCCAGCACATTGGCCTGTGCGCCGCCGGGATGCATCCAGTCGGGCTGATAGCAAAAGCCCTTGCCGAAGTCAAGAGGCTGCAATGTTTCCATGCATTCCACCAGCTGCATAATGGATTTGACCACATACAGCCGTTCCTCGCCCATGCGCAGGCCGATGCGCAGGGCGGGTGCCTGCTCCTGGGTGCCTGTCTGGCAGGACAGGGTAATCTCCATCTGGATATTGCCCGCATCGGGGATGCAGTTCTCCATGGCCTCCATCAGCCGGGGAGCGCTGTTTTGGGCATGCTTGCGGCGCATGGCATCCATCACGCCGCTGTGGCATGCATCCATTACAGCGGCGGCGGTGTGACAGCAAACGCCGTGCTCCAGCCAATAAGCGCAAGAGCACTTGACGGGACCCTCCACCGTCAGCTGTACATCATAACGGGTTTCATCGCTGACGGCATAACGCAGCAGGGCGCCGCTCTCCTCTGCAAGGCGGGTCCTGCCCTTTCTGAATAATTGTTCACCCTTGGCATATTCTGCTTCGTCCAGGCGGAATTTCAGGTCTGCGGCGGCAACAGATAAGGTCGACATAAATCGGCTTCCCTCCGATAAACACGAAAATTAATTACAGGCACAAAAAAGCGCCAATTTATATTGATTCAACGCAAAGGTGAAAAATCCTGCCTGAAAACAGGAAGAAACATCACTTCTTTTACAAGTTTTGATTTTGTCAATATCGCAAAGATGTGCATGCAAAAACCGCCCTGCTTGCAGCAGAGCGGCATTGGGGACAATTTGTCCGAAGGAAGCCTTATTCCTCTTCCTCGTCCTCTTCATCCAGCGTGGTCTGAGCGATTTCGATCAGCTTGGCTTCCAGAGCTTCATCCTCGATGGGCTCGTAGGTTTCAATCTCTTCGCCGTTTTCATCGGTGCCGGCCACAACCTTGGTCACGAAGCAATCCACATCCTCAGCCTCTTCATCGGCATCGGCTTCCACATCCACCAGGATGGCATACTCGTCACCGTTGTAGAAGAAATACTGGATGGGCAGCAGCTTAATCTCGTTGCCTTCATCATCAGAGAAGATAACCAGGTCTTCCTCTTCGTAATCGTACATGGGAGTCTCCTTTCCGCAGCACAGGGCTGCCTGTCATTTCCGTTATTATTATACATGCCGTGGGGCAGTTATGCAAGCACGAATATGCTTTGACACTTCTCCCCGCGGCTGGTATACTGAATTGGAATCAGTTCAGCTTCTTTTTGGTCAGGGGCGTCTGGCTTCCGTCGGGATTCTGAATGATAACATTGTCCAGCTGTGCCTGAAAGCCGGCGCGGAATTCATCCAGATACTGGCGGCGCAGCACTGCCTGCTCGGCCAGTTCTTCCTCGGTCAGGCCCTCTGCCTTTTTCTTTTTGGCAAGGAAGTTGATTCGTTCGATTTTTTCGCGTTCCATAGATTTCACTCCCTATCTGATGATATATCTTGTTGATGGAAAGGTTGCTGCAATATGGTTGAAGGAAAATGGTTTGCCCCGGGTACCGAGGCCGCCGAGGCCATGGCCATCCGTGAAAGTGTGTTCGGCCGGGGTGCCGATGCCCTTGATGCATCCAGCTGGAATGTGCTTGTCTGGTTTGAGGGCATGCCCGCCGCCACCGGCAGAATCTGGTGGCAGGACGGCGCGTTTTACATCGGCGATATCGGCGTTCTTTAGCAGCTGCGCGGCCGCAAGCTGGGTGATTTGACGCTGCGGCTGCTTCTGTTCAAGGCTGAAACCCACGCCGCCAGAGAAATCAGGCTGATTGCTCCGGCGCAGCTCACCGGCTTCTTTGCCCGGCTGGGCTTCCGTCCCATGGGCGAACAAGTGGGCGGCATGCAGCCCATGTTTTTGATGGGTGAGGATTTGTGCCTTGATACCTGCAAGAGCTGCAGCAAGAACTGCCCCAACCGTCAGCCCTGACGGCTGAGACGGCACAGGGTCATATTGACAAGGGTCATCACGGACACGCACAGCATCGTGACAATGTAATACACAATCTTATATGCCCCGCGGTCGGTGCGGAAGGCCATGAACACAAACAGGCCAATGCAGGCGGCCAATACAAGCCAGATGATTGCCATCCGGCTTTTTTTCATGGGATGACTGCCCTTTTGCACCTTCACCAGCCAAACAATCAGCGGAAGCAGGAACATGAAAAGCTCTGCCGCCAGCTGGATGGGCACAAAGCTGATGACCATGTGCAGGTCGTTCTTCATGTTTTCCAGCACCATCTGTCCGGCGGAAAAGACCGTCAGGATGGACAGAGCGAAATCGGCGCGGCCTGCCTCTTCCCTGCTGTGGCGAAGCAGGATATACAGGAACACCGCAAACAGAACCAGTGCAAAGACGAACTCATACCGGTACACAGGATGCACCAGCGTCCCCGTTGCCGCATCCGTAACACCGAGGAATTTGAAGGCAGGATGGACAATCTCCCGGCCGCGGCCGATGGAAATCATCCCCTCAAAGAGCCGAAGGATAGCAATTGCGGGCAGTATCGCCAGCGATGCGCTGCTGACAAGGCCGTGATGCTTTTCGCCGCACAGCTTTTCCGTCAGCCACGCCGCCAGCAAAAAGCCGATGGCCGCACCGATGATGGAATAGCCGCCCTCCCAAAAGCGGATGATGCGCACAGGGTTTGTCATCATGGCAGGGGTACCCATCACGAACAGCAGTCTGCCCATGACAAAGGCCAGCACCACCGAAAGCGGTGCAAAGCGGGCAAAGGCATCCATGCTGACGCGGCACACGCGCAGTGCCAGCAGTGCGGTCAGTGCCAGTGCCGCCAGCCCTGCCAAGCCGCAGCCGAGACCGAAAGCGGTCACAGGCAGAGCGCCGATGGTCAGAATATCCGTCATGGTGCGCTCTCCCCTGCCGGTTCATCCTCGTGCACCACAAAGGCGGATTCCTGGCGCAGTGCCTCCAGCTCCTCGGCGGGCATGTCATCAAGGCCATGGTCCACCGCGGTTGCGATGTACACGATATCCGATACGGCGCGTTCCGCGGCGGCTTCCTTCTCGGAATAGTTCTGACCGTTGAACACCATCAGGGCAGAGTTGCCGCCATCGAGATTGTAGGCGTTGATGCAGCCCTGATCGAACATGAACTGTGCCAGCTGTTCGCCTGTGCAGCCGGGTGAATCGGCGGCACCGCGGCCATCCGCCACCACAAACAGGTATTCCAGCGGACCCAGCTGACCGATGGCCGTGCGGGGCTCAGGCATTTCCATATTGTAGGAGTAGGACTTGGGAATCGCCTGCTTTACGCCATCGATAACAAGCGCAGGGCCGAAATTGAACACGTTGACCATGTTCATGCCGCTTTCCTTGTATACGCGGAGGGCGGCGGCGTAATCCCGCTCGGTCTTGGTCTTCAGCACAAAGTGAAAATCGCCCTTGTCATCGATAATCAGCATATCGCGGTTGGGGTTGGGCTGCTTCATGCCCACCTCGCCCATGCGGACCACATAGCCCTTGTCATCGCTGGCGTAGAAGTCACCGCCGATGGCAATAACGGCGTTGTTCTGATTGGCCATGGCAGAGACGCGGTTGGTGCGCTTCTGGGCATAGGGTGCGGCGATGGCGGTGCGCAGCTGACTGGCATCGGCCACCTTGATGCGCGCCACATTGAAGCGGACACCGTCAACCCAAAGATGCTCCATCTGAACGCTTGTGGCAGCATCCTCATAGGAGGATTCCGTAAAGCCCGCAGGGTTCGGCACATGGCCGGGGGTCAGAGATGTGGGCAGAGGACTGACTGCCTCCTCCGCAAAGCCCGCGGCAGAGAGCATCACCACAGCCGCCGACAGGGCAAGAATTCGTTTCAGCATATATTCACCTCGGAATTACAGGAAGTCGTACAGGTCATCCACTGTTTCCGTCATGTAGCGCTGCACCGCATCCTCCCGGATGGAGGCAGATGGCACCGCGATGCATGCACAGACCAGCAGGAGCAGCGCAAGCACAATCAGCGCAGCATTTTTGACGCGCTTTGTCATCACTTGGCCTCCTTGAACACCCACTTGTTCTGGATGCGGAAGTTGAGCAGATACAGGATGATATCGCACAGGGGCTTGGCCAGCCATTCTGCCATGCCAAGGCCGGTCAGCAGCCACTGACCCGCAATGGAGGCACACAGCACCACAACGCACAGCAGTGCGTACTTCCAGATGGCACCGCCCAGATTGCTCTTCTGCTTGAAGACCACATTGCGGTTGAGGGTGAAGTTGCACACGGAGCTGAGTACGCGGGCCAGCAGATTGGCCACGCCGATGCGCATCCTGTGGGCAAGGCCGCGGAACACCACCCCGGCAAACAGCTGCTCCAGCCCCCAGTCAATCAGGAAGCACAGCAGTGCCGCGCCGGTAAAGCGGATGAAGGACCGGAAGATGACCTTGTAAATCTTCATGCTGTCCTTGATGGGATGGAAGTGGCTGCCCTCGTTGTTGTTTTCGTACACGGTTTCGATGGTGATGGGCACCATGGGCAGCTTTTCCCGGGCGCAGGCAATCAGCACATTCATCTCATACTCGTACCGCTCACCCTCCACATTGAGCATGAAGGGCAGGTCCTGCATCAGGAAGGCACGAAGGCCCGTCTGTGTATCGGTAAGCCAAACGCCGTGCAGCAGCTTGAACACCACACTGGTAATCCGGTTGCCGGTGCGGGAGCGGGGCGGCACATGGGGCAGGGAGAAATCGCGGCTGCCCAGATACAGTGCCCGCTTGCCGGTGGCCAGCGCTTCCGCCAGCTTCCAGCAATCCTCCACGGTATGCTGGCCGTCGGCATCAGCGGTGATGACACCGGTGGCCTCGGGGCAGTTGTCGCGAATCCAGGCATAGCCGGTCTTCAGGGCAACACCCTTGCCGTGGTTGACATCATGATGCAGCACATGGCAGCCCTGCATTTCCTCCAGCTGACGGAATACAGCCTGGAAGGCCTCGGAGGAGCCGTCATCCACCACCACAATGGTTTCAAACCCTTTGTCCAGCAGAGCCTGTACGTATTTCGGCAGCCTTTCATCCGGCTCCAGGGAGGGGATGAGCATCACACAGCGCTGCGGAGACATCGTCATGGTATTTCATCCTTTCGGTTTCAATTTATGGTCATTGCGTCTGCCCCGGATATGGGCAAGACCCATGAAACTACATAGGTAGACAGTTTATTATACACCATTTTCTTCTTTTTTGTCTACTTGATTTGTCAGCGTTGAATTTCATGGTTTCCAATGATATAATGCATGGGTTGCCATAACAAACGGAGGGAATCGATTTGACTGAACGCAAACGGCGATGGCCCCTGCTGCTGGGCGGTTTTTTCTGGCTGATCGCCTCATTTTTACTGGTAGTATGTCCCTGGTATGCCGGGGCGTTTAAGGTAACCTTTCGGGAGCTGATTTACACCCTGACCACCCCCATGACAGGCGTCGGGGCAGATATTGTTGCTGACGGTGTAGCTGCCTGTCTGCCCGGCATCCTGTGGTGGATGCTCCCCTACCTCCTGCTGGCCTTTCTGGCCGATTACAACCGCGTGACTGATATCCTGTGGCAAAAGCTGCACGGCACCATCGTCCGCAGGGTGCTTCGGCGGGTATTGCCGCTGCTGTGTGCCGCCATGGTGATTGCCGGGCTTGTGGCGGCGGAGCAGAACACGCAGTTTGTGGAATATCTGCAGTCTGTCAGCCGGCAGACCACCCTGTATGAGGATTATTATGTGGACCCGAAGCAGGTATCCGTCACGCCCCCGAAGGAGAAGAAAAACCTCATCTGCATCTATCTGGAAAGCATGGAAACCACCTATGCCGATGAAGCAAACGGCGGTCATTATCCCGTGCAGCTGATGCCCCGGCTGACCCAGCTGGCCCGGGAGGAGCTGACCTTTACCGACAAGGAGGCCGGCATACTGGGCGGCCATCACAATCCGGAGTGCACCCGCTGGACCATGGCCGCATTGCTGGCCACCTCCTCCGGCGTTCCCTTTTCCATCCCCGTGGAGCAGAATGTGATGAACATGTATCAGGATTTTGCCCCGGGGCTGACCACCTTCGGCGACATCCTTGCACGGGATGGTTATGTGCAGGAATTCCTCTGCGGCTCGGACAGCGAATTCGGCGGCAGACGGAATTACTTCACCCAGCACGGCGGCTATGAAATCTTCGATTTGTTCACCGCCCGCGAAACCGGCTATGTGGCCCCTGATTATTATGTCTTCTGGGGCTATGAGGACAGCTATCTGTACACCATCGCCCGGGACGAAGCCACGCGGCTGTACGAAACAGGCAAGCCCTTCAACCTGACCTTCCTCACCGTGGACCAGCACCACTGGGACGGCTATGTGTGCAGTGACTGCGGCACGGAATATGACGAACAGGCCGCCAATGTCATCGCCTGCGCCGACCGTCAGGCCGCGGACTTTATCGACTGGTGCAAGCAGCAGCCCTTTTATGAGGACACGGTGATTGTGCTGGTGGGTGACCATCCCCGCATGGATGAGGCGCTGGTGGGTGATACACCCTACTACGAGCGCACCATGTACAATGCCATCCTGAACCCGCAGAAGACACCTGCCGGTGAAACCACCCACCGCGTCTTTACCCCCATGGATATGTTTCCCACCATGCTCTCCGCATTGGGCTACGATATTGAGGGCAGCAGGCTCGCCCTTGGCACGGATTTGTTCTCCGGCAAGCCCACTCTGGCTGAAGAAATCGGCTATGACCGCCTCAACGAGGAATGCGGCAGCTACTCCCCCTGGTTTGTGGAAAACATCTGCAGGCCGAAAGAAACCCCATAAGCAAAAGCCATGCGCCCACATCGGAGCGCATGGCTTTTCTATTGTTTATTGGTGAGTCCTTCTTAGTCGGTGACGGTAACGCTCGTGCCGTAATTGAGCCCGGAGGCATCATCCAGACGGATAATCACCTTGAAGGTGGTTTCATCACTGCCGTCCTTGGCCGTACCAACAGAGGAAACCTCCTCCACCGTACCGGTGCGCACAGATGCGCCATCCACCGCATAGTTGGGAGCGACATTGACCTTTTTGCCGGGCTTTACGGACGCCAGATCCTCTTCCTCCACATCAGCCTCCACACGGAGGGCTTCGTCAGGGTACAGGCAGCAGACCACATCGCCGGCGGAAACGCTGCCGCCGCTGGTGACAGACAAACTGCTGACCACGCCGTCGCAATCAGCCTTGATATCAGCCGCGGGGCTGCCGTAGCCGGTGAAGCTGCCCTCCACGGTTTCAAACAGCACATCGCCCTTGTTGACATGGGCACCGTCCTCCACGCAGTAGCGGACCACCACGCCGCTGCCCTGATAGGCAGTGTACTCGCTGCGCTTCACACTGCCGCGGCCGATGCGGGAGGCACCCTCATAATTCTGCTTGCGGAAGGCATACACATACTCGCCCTTCTCGAAATCGCTGCCCTCAGTGATTTCGATGGTGTAGCTGGTGCCATCCACCGTGGTGACCACACCCTTGCCTGTATGCTTGGTCTCCTTGGCACCGCGCAGGAACACCTGCTCGCCGGGATGGATAATCAGGTTTTCCTCGGCATCGTAGGCATACTTGGTGCTGGCAGAAAGGTAGTAGCGCAGGTCAGGCTCCACATAGGCCACCGCGCCGTAGCGGGCAGTCAGGTTCTCCGCGCTGTCACCGGCCTGACCGAACAGACGGACGGTGCCGCTTTCGGTGGCATAGACCTTGGTGGTTTTCAGCTGGGCGATGGTGTCGCCCTTTTTCACCCGGGAGCCCTCCCGGACCGTCAGCTGGACCACCGTGCCGGAGACATTGGCGGTCACCGGCAGCTCACGAATGTTGACGACCTTGCCTTCCGCATCCAGCCCGCCCTGTGCCAGCGCAGGCAGTGCAGACAGGCACACCATGGCAGCCGTCATCGCTGCGAGGAATTTCTTGAAGCATTTCATATCACAAAACCTCCCGTTTCTTCTTGAGGCATTCACGCAAAACAGTTTACACAGAACGCAAGGCATCGATGGGGTTCAGCCTGCTTGCCTTTCGTGCAGGGGCCCAGCCGAAGATGATGCCCACAGCGGCCGAGAAGCCGACACCCAGCGCAATGGCTCCGTAATTGACCACAAATTCCGCGCCGATGGCGTTGCACAGAATCAGACTGAGCATCAGGCCGAATATCACGCCCAGTATGCCGCCGATGACACTCAGCAGCACGCTTTCCACCAGGAACTGGGTCTGAATATGCCACGGCATGGCACCGATGGCCTTCTTCAGGCCGATTTCTGTGGTGCGCTCGGTAACGGTGGTGAGCATCATGTTCATAATGCCGATGCCGCCGACAATCAGGGCAATGGAAGCGATACCGGCCAGCAGGGTGGAAACCATGCCCAGCATATCATTCATTACGTCTTCAATGGCGGACATGTCGGTGATGGTGTACACGTCATCCTCAAAGGAGAACATGGCATCCAGCGTGTTTTCCAGCGCCGTTTTTGCCTCGTCATTGGTGACGCCGTCCGTCAGGTATACGGTGCAGGAGGTAACCTCGCTGGCACTGTTGAGCTTCATGGCGGTGGTGTAGGGAATCAGGATGTCGGGGGTGCCGCCCAGCATATCCGCTACGCTGGTGGAGCCTTCATCGCTGATGATGCCCACCACCGTAAAGGGCATGCCGTTGATAAACATGTTCTGCCCCAGCGGGTCCTCGCCCCAGAAGAACTGCTCCATCAGCTCCTTGGTAATCAGGCAGGTGAAGGTGCGGTTGTCATCATCGATTTCGCTGAGTCTGCGTCCTCTTGCCACCTGATCGTCATTGGCGTGGAAGTAGTAGCCGTTCTTGCCGGAAACGATGATGCCGGTATCGTATTCGCCGCCCCGGGAAACGCGGGTCCGCAGGGTAATGGAGGGCACAACGCCCTTCACCTCATCAAGAGCGGAAAGCGTTTTCAGGTCCTATGGCTGAAGGCCCGTCTTCAGCTCGTTGCCGGTGACGGAAACGGTCAGCGTGCCCGCGCCCATGCCGGCAAAGCTGGAGGTGATGGAGCCTGAAAAGCCGCTCATGGTGGTAATCAGTGCGATGACCGCCGTAACACCAATGAAAATGCCCAGAATGGTCAGTGCGCTGCGCACCTTGTTGGACCAGATGTTGCGCACCGACATGGTGAAGCATTCCCAAAGCATGGTCAGGAAGCCGCGAAATTTTTTAAGCATCGGTCACGCTGCCTCCTTCCGACAAAACGCCGTCAATGATGCGGACAATGCGGCGGGCGTTGGCGGCAATGTTCATATCATGGGTAATCATGATGATGGTTTTGCCCTCGCTGTTCAGCTCCCGGAACAGCTCCATCACCTGCTTGCCGGTCTTTTGGTCCAGTGCGCCGGTGGGCTCATCGGCCAGAAGGATGGAAGGGCTGCCCGCCAAAGCACGGGCGATGGCCACACGCTGGCACTGGCCGCCGGAAAGCTGATTGGGATAGTGGTGCATTCTGTCCGCAAGGCCCACCCGCTCCAGCATTTCCTTGGCACGGTGGTGGCGCTCATGGGGCGTGAGCCCTGCATAAATCAGGGGCAGCTCCACGTTCTTAATGGCATTCATCCGAGGAAGCAGCTGATGGTTCTGGAAGATGAAGCCGATTTCCCTGGATCGCAGCCGCGCCAGCTCCTTTTCCGACATGCCCTCAACGGACTGACCGCTGAGCACATACTCGCCGGAGGTGGCCACATCCAGACAGCCGATGATGTTCATCAGCGTGGATTTGCCGCTGCCGGAGGGGCCGAGGATAGACAGAAACTCACCCCGCTCGATGGTGAGGTTCACATCCTTGAGGATATGCGCCTGTTCCTCGCCCATCTGGTAGAATTTGTTGATGCCCTTCATCATGAAGAAGGGCTCATTTTGCTGATACACGCTCACGGCTTGCCACCGCCATTCGGGCCGCCGGAGGAACCGCCGTTATTGCGATTGCTGCTGTTGCC